>JAZNTV010000076.1:0-3884 GCA_045591985.1 Acutalibacteraceae bacterium | reverse complement strand
GGCACGCGCCCGCCGAAAGCCGGCACCGCAATAAGGCAGATGTCTTCTTGTGTAAAAGACTGCTTTTCTGCGCTCTTTTGCAGAAGATCAATCGTTCGCACCTCATCTGACAAGGCATGCGCCAACACGTCGGCGACGGTTTTGGTGCCGCCGGTCGGACTGAAATGAATACTGTAAACCGCCATGGTCAGCCTCCCAGTAAACTTTGGTCAAACGCAAATAAAATCTCGTTAATCTCAAACACGTTGTAGATACCGTTTGTGATGCAATATTCAAAGATAATGTCGAACTTATTGCTGTGCGAGAGGGCGAAGCCTGCTTTCTTGAGCAGTTCTTCGGTTTCTGCCAGCGACAATTCCAATGCCGCCGCAAAGGCAAGCACGGTGGGTTTCGACGGACGGTAGTGTTTGTCCCCGCGAATTTTCGAAAACAGTTTGCGGTCGATGTTCGCTTTCTTGTAGCATGCCGCATCGGTCAGCCCGCGCTCGTCAATCTTGCGGAGAAGCATTTCGGAAAAGCTCTCGTCCAGTTGCTTGAGTTTAGCATCTAAGTCTTCCTCGGGAAGCATCGCCTTGCGCTCGCACATAGCCGCTTCGGAAAAAGCAACAGAGGCTTGTATCGGCGCGCTCATGCGTACGCTTTCGCGGCGGTAATCGGTATGCTCGTCCACATAATTGTCGTCTATGTATTCGGTAATATCTGAGAAAAGCTTTTCGCTGATTTTAAACGCGGCTTTATCAAAAATAACGATATAGACCGTCATATCGTTTTCGAGCAGGAAGTTGCTGATTACATCAATCGCTACTTTCAATGCTTGATCCTTGGGGTACCCGTATATGCCGGAAGAGATAAGCGGGAATGCAACCGTTTCACAATTATGCTCTTTTGCAAGTTGCAAGGAGATTTTATAGCAGGACTCCAGTAATGCTTTTTCGTTTCGTTTGCCACCGAACCAACGAGGGCCGACTGCGTGAATAACATATTTACAGGGCAAATTATATGCGCCGGTGATTTTGGCATTGCCCGTTTCACAGCCGCCGAGCGTTTGACATTCTTCAAGCAAACCCTTGCCGGCGGCACGGTGAATACAGCCATCGACACCGCCGCCACCCAACAGAGAGGAATTGGCAGCATTAACGATAGCATCTACCGTCATTTCGGTTATATCGTTTCTTACAATTTCAAGAGGCATCGTTTTCTCCTTGCAGCAACGCATTACAATTGCTGCAAATACGTGCTTTGTTCATGTTTGTTGTACCGCAATGAGGGCAGACGACCTGCGGCGAAATCGGAAGGTCGCTTGAGTGGGTGACGAACGCTTGGTGTCGTTGCTTCTTCGCAGAGCGCGCTAACAAATAGTACGAAGGTATGCCGCAGGCCAGTTCGACAAAGCTTGTTTTCTGGAGAAAGTTCCGAGCAAGTTCATAGAGCTCGGCAAACCGGTCGGCAATACCGTGCGCATCATAATAATCGAAATGGCCGCTTTGGATAATGCCTTTAAAGATTCCTTCAAAAACTACTTCTTTTTGCAAAAGGCAGGTTAACACACCTACAACACCGGCCACAATAATGGAGGTCTTTCTACGTTTGGCAAGAGTAGTGTAGTCCGTCTCTTTTTTCTGTGTTGCATTGTTTGCTTGGCTTTTCGTTCTTTTTCTTCTTACTACAAAGAAAATCATCAAAAAGATGGCAATTATCTCCAGCAGAAAAAAGATGGTATGTATGTCTTGGTCTCCCGGCTCCAAATGCGCGTTGTTTCCGACCTCAAGGTTATAAAAGCCCAGTACAAATTCACCGAATAATATTATTCGAGCAATCAAAGAAATTATATCAAATATCATTGTTGCCATAATACAGCCTCTGGTACAAGATTATGGTTAGTTAAGCTTGACGACACACAAGGCAGACCCAACCGCGTTGCTCGTAGCGCTCGGCCACTGCAAAACCGCAGGCGGCGAGGGCAGTTACCACATCCTGCTCACGCACGTCAATGATGCCCGACACCACATATACGCCGCCCTCTTTCAAGAAGGCAGGCACGGCGGGGGACAGGGCGATGATGGCGTCTGCCACGATGTTTGCGGCCACCACGTCGTATTGCCCCGTCACTTTGTCGGCAAGGTCGCCCTCCACGATCGTGTAGCGCGGCGGGGTCATGTTGTTGAGTGCGCCGTTTTCCTGTGCCGTCTTCACGGCGAGTGGATCAATATCCACGCCGAAGGCGGAAGAGGCGCCCAGCAGCAGTGCCGCGATGGAGAGGATACCGCTGCCGCAGCCGATGTCCAAAAAGCGGTCGCCCGTTTTCACTGTTTTTTCGAGCGTTTCCAGTACCAGACGGGTGGTTTCGTGTCCGCCTGTGCCGAAGGCCATACCGGGATCGATGTGCAACACAGCACGTTCCTCTCGGTTTTCGTCGGTCTCCCACGTGGGAAGGATGAGCAATTTTTCACCCACGGGCAGCGGTTTGAAGAACTGTTTCCAGTTGTTTGCCCAATCCGCCTCCCGCACCGTGCGGGTGGATAACACGTTGTCGATGCCCGCGGCCGAGAGGCGCTCTTGCAAAAAGGTGAGCGCTTCTGCGGGAATGACTTCGGGTTCCAGATAGACGTGGATAAGCGAACGGGTGCGGTCGCGCGCAAGCAGGTCTTCATCGATCAGATCAATGTGTGCGATCTCGCGGGCGCCCTCTTCCAGGTCGCTGTAATCTTCGATATATAAGCCGTACGGCACCGTCATATTGGCGATATCCGCCGCACGGTCGGTGTCTGCCACCGGTACCGAGACGGTGAGTTCGGTCCAGTTGTCCGTCATAGTGATACACTCCTTTTGAAATATGCCCCCGTGACACACGGGGGCATATCGATTAAAATGCGATCTTTTCGTTTAGGTAGTTCACGAGGTCGGCGATCGCCACACGCTCTTGCTGCATGGTGTCGCGGTCACGCACAGTGACACACCCGTCGGTTTCGCTGTCGAAGTCGTAAGTGATGCAGAACGGCGTGCCGATCTCGTCCTCGCGGCGATAGCGCTTGCCGATGGAACCGGCGTCGTCGAAGTCGACCATGAAGTGCTTCGTGAGCATGTGGTGCACGTCGAGCGCTTTGTCGCTCAGTTTCTTCGAGAGCGGGAGCACCGCCGCCTTGAAAGGCGCGAGGGCCGGATGCAGATGCATTACTACGCGGGTGTCGTTCTTTTCGGCATCCACCACCTCTTCATCATAGGCATCGCACAGGAAGGCCAACACCACACGGTCGGCACCGAGCGACGGCTCGATAACATAGGGGACGTAGCGCTCGTTGGTTTCGGGATCAAAGTAGTCGAGTTTCTGACCCGAATGTTCGCTGTGCTGATTCAGATCGTAATCGGTACGGTCCGCAATACCCCACAATTCGCCCCAACCGAACGGGAAGAGAAATTCGAAGTCGGTGGTTGCCTTGGAATAGAAGGCGAGTTCTTCGGGATCATGGTCGCGCAGACGCAGATTTTCTTCGCGAATGCCGAGGTTTAAGAGCCAGTCGCGGCAGAAATCCTTCCAATAACGGAACCATTCGAGGTCGGTACCCGGCTTGCAGAAGAACTCCAGTTCCATCTGCTCAAACTCACGGATACGGAAGATAAAGTTGCCGGGGGTGATCTCGTTGCGGAAACTCTTGCCTACCTGCGCCACACCGAAGGGGATCTTGCGGCGGGTGGTGCGCTGAATGTTTGCAAAGTTTACAAAGATGCCCTGCGCCGTTTCGGGGCGGAGATAGAGTTCGCTTTTGGCATCTTCGGTCACGCCCTGAAAGGTCTTGAACATCAGGTTGAACTGACGAATGTCGGTGAAGTTGTGGCTGCCGCAATCGGGGCAGGCGATGTTGTTCTCACGGATGTATGTCATCATC
>JAZNTV010000075.1:0-13961 GCA_045591985.1 Acutalibacteraceae bacterium | reverse complement strand
CGGGGCGCGGGGGCGGGGCGGCGCCGCCCCGCAAACCGCCGCCGAGAGACTGCGCACGTTCCACGCGAACGGTGCTACAGCGGTGACAGTGGCCGTATTCGGCAACCGCGCCATTGACGATACATTGATTGAACTGTACGACCTTGCGCTCGCCGTCGGTTTCACGGTGACAGCAGGCATTGAGGCGGTGGCCGAACATTCCTTGGTGCGTGAGTTCGGTCACGGGCGGCCGAACACGGCAGACAAAGCGGAGTTGACCGCCTTTGCCCAAGCAATCAAACAAAAATGGCAAGCGAACAGGCGGACAACCCCCACCCTGCCCGGCAACCGACCGTACAAAGCGTTTCGCGCATCGGCGATGAACGTTGCGGTGGACGACACATGCCTCGACTGCAAAGTCTGCGTCCGCCACTGTCCTGTTGAAGCAATACCGCTGACAAACGTTAAAACGGTGGAGACGGACAAATGTTTTTCGTGCATGCACTGCGTGAGCGTTTGCCCCGTGGGTGCGCGCCGCCAAGCGCCGCATGCCGTTGCTGCGTTGGCCGAACGTCTGCGCGAACGCTGTACCACCGTAAAACCCAACCGATTGTATCTATAGGAGAATCATATGATAACATTCCTTTGCTACCCCAAATGTACCACCTGCCAAAAGGCAAAAGCGTGGTTGGACGAAAACCAAATCGCCTGTACCCTGCGCGATATCAAGACGGACAACCCCACCCGTGAGGAGCTTGCCGCGTGGCACGCCAAAAGCGGGTTGCCCCTTCGCAAATTCTTCAACACGAGCGGACTGCTGTATAAATCGCTTGAGCTCAAAACTAAGTTGCCCACAATGAGCGAAGAGGAGATGATCGACCTGCTTGCGACCGACGGTATGTTGGTAAAACGCCCGTTGCTGATCGGTGACGACTTCGTATTGGTGGGATTTAAAGACGCCGTGTGGAGCGAAAAACTGTCTTCATAATTTGTCGCTTGCCATGCGACCTATCCTCTCTTTCGGCGATGTACAATGAGTACATCAAATGAAAGAGAGGTTTTTTACTATGGCAAACAACGTAACGGAATTGGTATTCATTTTGGACAGAAGCGGTTCGATGGCGGGACTCGAGCGCGACACCATCGGCGGGTTTAACGGCATGATCGAAAAGCAGAAACAACAAGACGGTACTTGCTATGTCTCCACCGTGCTGTTCGATTATGAAAGCACGGTGTTGCACGACCGTATCCCGCTCGCCGACGTGCCCCCGATGACCGAACACGACTACACCGTCCGCGGAAGCACGGCCCTGCTGGATGCACTGGGGGACGCTATTCGCCACATCGGTAACATCCACAAATATGCACGGACAGAAGACGTGCCCGCCCACACCTTGTTCGTCATCACCACCGACGGGGCGGAAAACGCCAGCCGCCGTTATACGGGCGAACAGATAAAAACATTGATCGAGCGTCAAAAGGCAAAGTACGGTTGGGAGTTTTTGTTCATCGGTGCGAACATTGACGCGGTAGCGACCGCCGCCCGCTACGGCATTGACCAAAACCGTGCAGTAGATTACCGCGCCGACAGCAAGGGCACCGCGGCGGTGTACGCCTCGGTGGAAAAGGCGGTTTGTGCTATGCGGCAAAGCCGCCCGATCACAGCGGATTGGAGTGACGAGATCAAAGCTGACCGCAGGCACAGGGAAAAAAAGTGAAAAACGAATTTTCCGTAAACACCACATTTGTTCTTGTCAATAAGAGAAGCGTATAATATAATTTAATCAAACACCAAGATTTCGTATTCCTATTGGAGGGCTGATTATGGCATTCATGGTAGTGAGTTGTTTGGCAGTTTTGTCTTACATAGGTATTGTGTTCGCGCTGGCACGAGACATATACATTATCAAATACGTAGACAATCTGCATGGCGAATCAGGGGACTCTCCGCTTATTTTCTTCCTTGCCATTCTTGCTTTTCTTGTCATGCTGATCGTTGCATTTGCGATCCAAGCCCGAAAGATGCGACAACAAAACGACGGTAAGTCCCCGGAGTTCGATGGCGAAGCTTATGCTAACCAACGCCTCAGTTCCGCCATTGGAGCCGGATTTCTATTGTTATTAAATCTTCTGATAACCCATGATACCCTTTATACAATGTTCAGCAGATTCATCGACTTGAATAGCTACTCAACGCCGGCAAACCTCGCGAACGGAATACTGATGTTCTACCGATTCGCGCGTACGAATTTGCGCATTCTGCACATTGTCACATTGGTATTTGACATCTTACTGTATTTCTTGGCATTGCATGAATACAAACACCGACCGATCTCTGCGCCGCCGACAATCCGAATCGGCGATGACGGTCCGACTTTGCGTAAAGCGAACCAGTGTGAATGCGGCGAGCTGTTCTATGGCCGTTATTGCCCGATTTGTGCAAGAAAAGCGAACGATATTCCGTCGGCCGCACCTTCCGATCCCGTCGAAGAAGCGACCGCTCAGCCGCGAATCGCACCGCCGCCGATAACGCCCGCGCACCGTTGCCAATGCGGCAACCGCTTTTATGAAAACTGTTGTCCCCTTTGCGGAAGAGAGGCTACCGACTAACAACGAACCCCCGCCCAAACTCGGGCGGGGGTTCGTTGTTCCGGACTTCTTTTCGCCCGCCGTCTGCGGGCGGGTTGTTTATCTGCGGGCGTTTGCCCGCTCGACGCGCAGGAAAACCCTGACGGTTTTCCCGCATACACCCGTTCCCTCCGTTTTTTCAAGTCGGGAGAAAACTTTTGATGCGTTTAAACAGCAAACATCCTACGGCATCGCATCAAGCGGAGACGGGGAATTTGGTGATCTTCTTCACCGCGTATTGCAGAATGAGGCGGGCATCGGTCGAATTGACTTCACCGTTACCGTCCACATCCGCCAGCAGCAGATTCAATTTATCGGCCGTGATCTTCTTCACCGAATACTGCAACGTCAGACGCGCATCGGTGGAATTGATCTCGCTATTGCCATCCACATCGCCCGCCGGACCTTGCGGCGCGGTAGTGGGTGCCGTGGTGGGCTCTGTCGTGGGAGACGGATACATCGAAATAAACCAACGAAGCTCGCGCGGCATCAATCCCAGATCCAATACACTGGTACCGCGCGGGTCGTTTTCATCCCACTGCATCAGCGTATCACAGGCCATATCCAGCCGGGCTATCCCGCCGTAACCACCCACAATATCAAATTCCATCTTCAGTATGGTCACAGGGCCATCGAGGAAAGCCGAACCATCGCCCGACATAAAGCCGACGCGAATGGTGCCCGTCTCTTCATCCACTTTCACCTGTTTGCCCGGAAGATCAGACATTTCGTTGGCCGGGTCTTTCGGCCCGACCTTTTTACCGAGAATCAGATCCAAACGATCGGTCGGGTAGGTGAAGACAAACTCGCCGTTGAGCATGTAAAAATCGCGGTAATCGCAGGTGATCGTCACGGTCGCCTTGTTATCCGCCACAAACACCTCAAAGTTGTATTTATCCGCACCGACAACCGGCTCACCCTCCGGCGGTACGGTGGAGATGCCGGGGTTACGCGTGGTGGTGGTCGTGGTGGTGGTCGTGATCACCGTGGTAGGCACTTCAGCCACCGGTTTTTCGAATTCCACCTTAGTGGGCACGTCGTTATTTTCTTCCAACACGTCCACTTTTTCACCCGCGCTGTCGCCGGCCGCCACCAGCGTATCGGTGCTCATTTCGATCTTAATGTCTTCGGTCTCGGGATTGCGCGCTTTAAACGGCAACACCAGCATCGTTACCCAACCGTCGACAAATTCCGCACCGTCGGTGGAAATAAAGGCTAAGCGCACCTCGCCCGCCGTCGTATTAACACCGACTTCCGCCGCCGGCAGAGGCGTCAGCGAGTTGGCGGGATCGATCGGGCCGTGTGCACGATCCTCCAACTGCAATTCCCATTCTTCTGTATCATAAGTGAACAAAAACTCGCCGTTGAGCATGGTGAAATCCGACCAGTTACAACGCACGGTAACGTAATAGATCTCCCCTTCACGCGCCGCACTGATCGAATAGTAGGTGGGGGTACCCTCCCCCGCGAGTGTCGGCAACCCGATCGCCAACACACCGATCAAAAGACAAATGCTGAGCAACAGACAAAGCGCTTGTTTTTTCATTCTCTTTCCCTCCAATGTTTTATTTCATATTGCCCGTGATCGCCATCAGCACAGCCAGTGCCGCAACGGGCGCGGTTTCGCATCGTAAGATGCGTTTCCCCAAAGTAGCAATTGCCGCACCGCCCTCTTCAAGCGCGGCAATTTCGCGGGGGTCGATCCCCCCTTCGGGACCAACCACCAAAGAAAGAACGTCGGTCTCGGGTCCTGCAAGAGAAGCAAACGGTTTGCCGCCGCATTCATAACATACGACGGTATTTTCTTGAGCCAGGCGTTTGGCGGCAACGGCAAACGAGATGGGTTCTTCCACCACAGGCAATATGCCTCGACCGCTTTGCCCGGCGGCTTCATCGGCGATCTTTTGCCAACGTGCCGCTTTTTTGGCGGCCTTTTCGTTGATAACGGCCACCGATCGCGCCATCTGCACCGGCACGATGCGGGCAACACCGATCTCTACCGCTTTTTGAATGATCCATTCCATCTTATCGGCTTTCGGCAGACCTTGATACAGTGTCACCGCACAGGACGGTTCGGTTTCGCTCGGCGTACGGGACAGGGCGCGCAAAAGCACATCCTCCCCCGAAAACGCCTGTATCTCACACAGGCAATCCGTTCCGCGCCCGTCACACAAGACGAGCGTTTCTCCCACCGTCATACGCAACGAGCGACGAATGTGCGAAGCATCCTGCCCTGTCACGGTAAGGGTCTCCCCCTCTACTGACGGCACAAAAAATCGCGGCATATCAGACCACCCCCGCCACTGCTTTGATCACTTCGCCCGCCAAGATCAATCCGGCCACACTCGGCACATACGATATGCTGGCGGGGGTGCGGCGGTCGTCTGTCCCCTGCGGAGTGCGCGGTACCTCTTCCGAATACACCACACGCAACCGTTCCACACCGTTCAGTTTCAGTTCCCGCCGCATCACACGACAAAGCGGGCAAACCTTCGTTTTCCCGATATCCGCCACACGAAAGGCGGTAGCATCCAATTTGTTACCGCATCCCATGGCACTGATAAGCGGCACGCCGGCCGCTTGGCACTCCACCGCTAAACCGACCTTGGCTTTTACGGTATCCACCGCATCCACCACATAATCGCACCCGGCAATCAATCCCACACCGCTGTCCGGCGGGAGATAAAACAAGGTGTGTGCCTGCACGTCGCAGACGGGGTTGATATCCCGCACGCGGGCAGCGGTCACCTCCGCCTTGCTTTGCCCTACGGTAGAAATCAACGCACACAGCTGACGGTTACGGTTGGAGTCGGCCACCGTGTCGCCGTCCACCAAAATCAACCGTCCGACGCCGGCACGCGCCAAGGCCTCTGCCGTATAGGAGCCGACACCGCCGAGTCCGAACACCGCGACGGTCGCCGCCGCAAGACGTGCCGTCGCCTCACCACCGAGCAAAGCCTCGGTGCGGGACGTCCACTGCTCACACATAGGCGTTTAACCAAGCGGTCACTTCGGCCGAAAAGAAGCACCATACTCCCGCGGCAATCGCCGCCGCCACCGCCCCCAGCAACCACAAAAGCAACACACCGCGAGCAAATTTTTTCAAACACACGCGCGAGGTTCCGCCGCAAGCGAACACCAACGCCAAGATCCATCCCACAAGCGGGATCATAAACAAAAGGCTATATCCCACGAAACCCCACGCACCGAGCGGCTTTAACGACGCCGGCAACTGTGTAACCGTCAGCGGAATTTCAAACCGTTTTTCCTCGATTACGGGCGGGGCGGGAGGCGGGGTGAACTGCGGACGAAACTGCGGTGCACCCGAGGGGCTGTGGGAACAAACAGTTTCGGGCGTTTCGCTCGTTCCGAGACCTTCGGCGGCACACGCTTCACACAACACACCATCGTCTATTTCCTTCAAACACTGCTCACAAAACGCCACAGTGATCGCCTCCTTACGGTTTCATTATACGTTTTCTCGCATATTTTGTCAACTCAGACATTCGCGGGCAACGTGGTTACGAGTTCGCCCATGTAGTCATCGTAACTGTACGCGGCAAGTGTCAGCTTGCCGTCTTCATATTCAAACCGTGTAGCAGACGCATTGGTCGCCCACGGTACGTCTTTCACCGCTTTGTCGGCGCAATACGCCGCCGCCACACGAATGGGGGTTGCATGGGAAAACAAAAATATGGTTTTCCCCGCGTGCTGTCGTCCGATGCGGCGCAACAGCGCCACCACACGTTCTTGCAGTTCCATCACACTTTCGCCGTTGACGCACCGCGCACGGTCGATATCCTCTCGCCAACGACGATATGCCTTGGGATACGTCGCGTCGATCTCGTCAAACGGCATATACTCCCAGTCGCCCGCGTCGATCTCCCGCAGATCGCGTTCCTCGATCACGGCAAGTCCCAGCGCCTGCGCCGTGTGTTCCGCTGTGTGAAAGGCGCGGCAAAGATCGCTTGCATACACAGCATCACAGGGAATCGTCTTTAAATAGTCAGCGGCCGCTTTGGCCTGTTCGTGGCCGAGTGCGGTCAAGTCCCAGTTGCCTTGCCCCAAAAAGCACCCTTCCAAATTTGCACGCGATTGCCCGTGCCGGATCATATACATCGTTGTTTTCATTTCGTTTTCTCTTCCTTTTTACGGTAAAACCGCCACAATCCGATGGCTGCAGACACCACGGCCACCGCCTCATACACCGCACCGCCGATCGACCAAACGAACACATCGTAGGTCAGCGCCAGAGGACAACTGATCAAAATGCTGAGGCGCAGCTTTTGCGGGTCGTGAAAAGACATGCAATAACTGTTGATAACCAAACCGCCAAGCATAAAGACAGAGTACCACGCTTCCCACGTAAACAACCCGACCAACGCCACCGCCGCTGTAAAAGCGATCGGTAAAAACTGTCCGTGTTTTCCCCGCTTTTCGCGCCAATAGTAGGCCGCATTACGCAACAGCGCCACGGCATTCAGAGCCATTCCCGTAACGGCACCGATTAAGCCGAAATGCAAGACAAAGCACAGCGTCACGGCGATCTGTGTTAAGATCACCCCGCGTTGCGTGCGAATCTGATAGGTCAAAAACCCCAACGCGATTGCCAGTAGGCCGAGTCCCTGCCCGACAAGATACCCTATATCGCTCACATCGTTACCTCACCAGCACACAGGCACCGGCTTCCAAGGTAATGCCGTTGTCACACGGCACAAAGCGATCCTCTTCGGGAAGATAACGGGTAAGATTCTCTGCCATGACCGTAAAGTCGGCGGCACGCAGATGACTTTTGTTCACAAGCAATACCGAACCGTCGCTGTAGCAACCGCACACCGCATCGCCCGACACGCCGCGAATGTTGCCGTGTTGCAACGGCACCTGCGCCGTATGTACCACCTGCTCACAATCGAGCGGGAACAGATGCCGTCCCAACGGTAACAGCCAGCGCGCAATCGCCTGCACGTCGTAATAATGCGCATACTTGTTGCCTTGGGAATCCACCATCGCGTTGTCCCAACGCCACACATTGTCCGCATCACCTTCCGGCACTTCATAGGTAAAGAACGACACACGACGAAAACCGTACGCCAAGCACATAGCCGCCTCCCACGTAAGTTCCGCACGCGTCAGGTTACGATACGGGCCGTGCTCGGTCAACAACACAATGGCCATCGCATCCAGCCCGTTTTCACGCGCATGGCGACGCACTGTCTCGGCATTCTCGAAGAAGCCGGGACGATCGTTTTCAAGGTAGGCGTTTTCGAGGATCAGATCCCCGCGGCGGTCGCCCGAAGGTGTAAATTTCGGTTTCGGACAATCACGGCCCAGAAAATGATAGTGATCATAACTGATAAAATCGGGTTTCACACGGGCAATAAAATCCGCCAAGTGTTCGTCGTACGTCGCATGGCCGAGTTGTTCGGCATTCGCATAGTTCGGGAACAGGTTGATCACCGTTTCACACTGCGGCGCATACCGGCGAAATGCCGCCACCACACGTCCCAGAGCATCGAACTGCGACGCGTGCGGCTCGTCCGACAGATCAAAACCGTTTAACGCGGGATAATCACCATAATCCTCACAGATCTCCCGCACAAGGCGGTCGCATTCTGCTTCATCCGCCGCCAACGCGGCCCAAACACGGCGATCACACACATTCATGCGCAATCCCGCTTCGGCGCAACGAACAAGCGCCGTTTGGCACTCGGCAGGGGTACCGCCGAGTTGCGCTAAGGTGATACCCGATTCGGCAATACTTTGAAACGTCGCCGGGTCGTTATACCGTGCGGGACGCGGACCGTAGAAAAAGGTTAATTCAAATTGTTTCATACTGTTCACCCCAAAAAGATCTGACGTATGGCGGCAATTTCATCGGAGGTAACCCCGATTGAGAGCAAATAGGTCTCCACTTTACTCTGCATGCTGTCGCCCGGCATGCCTTTCAAACAACCGATGAACTCACTCATTTCGTTCATCGAAACGCTGCCGTGATGCAGTGCCGATAACTGATAGTCCTTCATCAAACCGGTCTCGTCCACCCCCAGCAGGGCTTCCAGCAGATAGCAGATCGTACCGGTACGATCCTGCCCGTAGGTGCAATGGAGATAGACGGGATAATGGCTTTCGACCGCCAGATCCGAGAAAACTTGACGTACCTTTTCGGGACTTTCGAACACAGCGGAATACATCGGCATCGCATAGTAGGTGTGTTGCACGCCCGACCCCAGCGCATCGGTACCGTATACGTTATCGGTAGCGGCACGAAGATCCATATCCGTCCGAATGCCGAATTCCGTCAACATCGTGTTGACGCCGTCTGCCGTAATGGTGTATTTCGATTCCACCGCGCCGTCCAGTTCACAGCCGCGGTACAAAAGTCCTTGGCGTATACGTCGGCCGTCGGTCGTCTTCCAACCGCCGATATCCCGCAGATTATACACCCCGTCTACCGTAAGCACACGCGGGGTATCCGCTGTGCGGAAACTACCGCCTGCCGACGCGACATTGCCGTCGGAAAACGTCATATCCACTCGATAGTAATATGCGGTTCCCGTTTTCAAATGATACACTTTCACAGAGTTGCCGTGTTCATCGACATCGTACATCATCGGCGCACGGAAATCGGCATTCTCCGACACCAAAAAATGCGCCTTTGACACCTTTACGCCCTGGGGCATACCGCTCACTTCATATGCCAGTTCCACCGCCAGTCCCACATCCAAGCGGGCATCGGCCGCACGATAGCGATTGTAGATCGACTCGGCCGACACATCGGCCGCCGCATTTGCGTAATCTGCCACAGCGGGACCGACAATGGTCACATCCTCTGTGAAATACGGAACGACAATACTCAGCGTATCGGCGGCACCGCCGATCGCCTCGTCCTTCGAAGGGGCCGGATCTTTTTTGCCCCACACGCCCTGACGATCCAGATAGGATCCTAAAAACAGCAGACATATCACAACAACCAGCGTAACGGCCGTATAGATAAGATATTTCTTGTTTTTTCGGAAGAAGCGGCGGGTCGCTTCTCTTTTTCCCGCCTTGCGCCGATTGCCGCTGTGCGACGAACGACGATGACGTGAATGGTGTGAATGGCGCGAGTGGTGCGAATGGTGCGAGTGGTGCGAGTGGTGGTGCTCTTCGTGCGCGGCTGTCTCCTCAGCCGTTTCAGACACCTTCTCGCTTTCCGTCGACTCCACCGTCGTTTTTTCCGTATCGTTCACAAGGGATCCTCCTTTATTTTGCTCGCTTCAATACCGCTTTGACAAACCCCTTTAAACGGGTCTTTAAACTTCGAGAATGCTTCGCCGCATAAAACAGATCGTGTTCCGCAAACAAGCGGGAAAACTTGTCCGTTTCGGGGCGCTTCTTACGCGGTTGCATCACGTTCGGGTTTTTCTCCAACACACGTTCAACGGTGGTCTCATACAGCTGCAACGTCTCTGTCGACAGCAGCCACTTCAACCCTTTCTCGCTGTGTACCAAGATGGAAGAGACCCCCTTCTTGTTCCAAAAGGGATCGTTTTCATCGGCACCCCAAAAATCACCGATCATCATATCGCCGGTGCGATTATCTCCGCGGAAACGACAGGTATAGCAAGGTTTTTTGGCCATTACGCTGAACGCATATCCGTATTCCGTATGATAAAATCGCTCATAAAACTCCTCGCCGTTTTCAAACGCAGCATACAAGTAACCGGGAGTCCAGCTTTCCTTTTTGCGCTTGACCGAAAAATCCACCAGACGACTTTGATATTTCGTTTGCAAATATGCGACGTATTGTCGATGTACTTTCGCATCGGTCGGGCCGTGGCAGATCAACTCCACCGCAAGCAGGCCGTCATAATCCTTCTTCAAAAACGCACGCAACGCCGCAACCACACACGGCAAGCCGAAAAACAATACCGTCTCGCCCTGTTCAAGCAAGGCTTGTACATCCGAATAGATCGTCCCTTTTTCGGCATCCGTATACTTGGATCCTTTAAAGCCTTCCAACGCCTCTTCGGTATGGGCGATCGCATATTGTGCACAAGAGAAATCCTCGCTGTAGGTCACACCGGCCACATAGCCGCCGCGTTGGATCACCGCACGCGACAGGGCCGTGGCCACGCCGCCCGACGAACACGAAAGCAGTTCGCGATCGTCCTTCAGATAGCCCGCATAGGCCGCTATATCGTGTGCATAACCGTTATCACTCATTGTGTTCACACCTCACTTGGTTTTTCGTTTCAAAAACGACAGATTAAGTAAAGAGGTCAACAACCCCTTCGACACGTCGGGATACAACAAACGCCCGAACAGCAACGCCATGCCGCCCGTGACCAACACCGTAACCACGCCGCAAAGCACCCATCCCACGTAATGGGGAATGACCACGGTATATGCCAAGACCCCGACAGCGGCCAACGCCGTAAGCAACACTGTCGTCAGCATCCAATCCCGCAGCAAGCGGCGAACGGGCAATCTTAAAATGCATTTTCCCGAAAAAACGATATAGTATATCGATTTAAACACCGCCGAACAGAGGGTGCCGATCGCCACGCCGAGAAGCGGATTCCAAAACACCAAGGCAAGCGAAACCACCAAATTGACAGCCGCCTCGCCGTATGCACCGATACGGCTCTCGCGCAGACGATTGGCCGCAATCGTAAGATTAAAACAAGGTAATGTCAGGCAATTCAGTGCCTCGGCCAATACCAAAAAGCATGCAAACAGCGGTTGAATGTAGTTCGCATCCCGCACACCCGCCATATACAAGCGAACAAACGGTACGATCAAAATGGCCGTTGTACTGAAAAGGGTCACGGTCAACACCGTAAGGATCACCTTATATCGCCGATAGTTGCGACGTAATTTGTCTTCTTCCCCTTTGGCGATCATATCGCCAAACACCGCTTCCATACCGCCGACAACCGACGTGGCAATGTTGCGTATGCTGAACACGATCAGATGATACACCGCATATATCGCCACGATCTTCAGATCGGCAAATACCGTCAAGATCAGCACGTCGGTATTGTTTTGCACCACGTAGGCCACATGTTGGGCAATACCGGTGAATTTATTGGGGAGTTTCGTGCGTTGTTCGGTTCGTTTGATCGCATAACGGCGTTTGATGTACACCGTATAAAACACCGGACGCAAAACAAACACAAAACTGCTGACCAGCTTGACCCATAAAATGTCGGCACCCGATTTGGCCAATACGGTAATCAGCAAGGCGTTCAGTACGTTGGTTACGATATACGCGGAGTTGACCACATATTGTCGCTGATCGGCATTCAACAGGGTGACATTGGAAATGCCGCCCATATACTCCGCAAACTTGCCGAGCGCGATGGACAACACCAGGAAAAAGGTGTATTCCCGTGTAAACACCTCAACGTCGGCAATATCGAAAAAGCCGAAAGCCAACACAACCGCATAGCCGGCAAACGCCAGGCCGATTCCCGTGAAAAACCGCTTTACCGCATAATATACACCGCTGATATTCTCGTTGTTGCGCTCGGCCAACGGCTTATACAACGCCCCGCGCGCCACACGGCCGATACCGCCCTCAAACAACGAAATATAGGCTAAAAATTGTGCAATGGATGTGGTAGCACCATAGGCGGCAGAACCGAAGGTATCGATCATCACCCACGGAATCAACATTCCGCACAGGGTAGCGACCAACTGATGCGCCAGCGTACTGATCGCATTCATCTTCGCCCTCTTCAGCCGTCCGCTCATGCTCACACCTCCAATGATGTTTTTAAAAATTCTTGAGACATTGCTTTCATTTCCGCCCGCCGCCGATCGGTGTAATCATAAGCGATCGGCTCGACGGTAGGTTCGGCATCGGCTCTCAAGACCCGATCGCTCAACCCCAGTTCCGTCAGAAGATGCACCAGTCGCGAATTGGCGTGGCGCGGATACTCAACAAAAAAATCGCGATGGAATATGACGGAAAATACCGTGCCGTGGAAGGAATCGGTCACCACCAAACGTGCGTGATGAATCAAATACAACCATTCGGCCGGAGAAACATCCACCGCGTACTCGATCATCGGATCCCGATTTTTCAAACGTTTAAGAGGGTTTCCGCCCACTACGATCAATTTAAGACCACGCGCGCGGGAGATGGCGCGGCAACGCCGCAGCAAAGCATCCGAACGATGCACTGCAAAATAGAGCATATACTCCCCTGCGGCGGCGGGATGCTCTTTTTCGATCGCCTGCCACTCGGAAGTGTCTAACAAAAAGGTGGGATCGGCCACCACTGCAACGTCTTTTTCAACAAGCGGCCGCACAAAATCGGCACCTGTCTTTTCCCGCACCGAAACGGCGGCAAACTGCGTCAGTTGGGCTTGTACCGCATCGGTGAACTCTTTCGAAAACTCCTCGACACCGAAACTCGGCGCATACGATACCCGCCGTGTCTTTTCGCCGCAAAAATCCAAAAAATAACTCATATCCGTGTCGGTGATATGCGGATTCCACACTTGGTCACTGCCGCACACGATCGTGTCGTACCGCTGCCCGACCGACGGCAATGTCTGTTTGTTGCTGAACGGACGAGACGGATAAAACGTCACCGTTTCCGCTTCAAAACGACGAAACGCGCGATATAAACGACCGTGCAACAGCATACGCACACGTGTTTTCAAAAAACGCTTGACCGAGGCATGCTTGTTTTTATCAAGATGATGTTCGCCCTTCATATAGGCGTTGTGGTAGTTGATGACCTCCGCTTCATGCCCTTCGGCCCGTATCGCGCGATACAGGGCGTACATTTGCAGCGTCGCACCGTAACTTACGGAATTCGGAAACGTTAAAATACCAATTTTCACAATTCTCTCCCCGTTCGCCACACAACAGAATGGTCGCATCGGAAAGCAGACAGCACTTTTTTCTGTCTGTTTTCCGATGCGCAGGCGGGCGCCCGACACCCGAAGATATCGAGCACCCGCCTGTAAATGGAATCGTTTTACACAGCCGGAGTCAACACACCGTTTTCGTCTGCCGTGTACTTGCCCGCTGCACACAGACCGTTGGTCTTCGCCGCCGACACGGTGAACGTCTTGTTCACGTTCAGGGCACCGTAAGTACCGCTGACGTAGTACAAGTTACCGTCCACTTCCACAACACCCGCATACGAGGGCGCCGCGCCGTCCGGGCCGTAGTAGTTACCGTTCACGACCGCGTTGGTCACCAGATGACCGTTCTCGTCGAAGTAGCAACGTGCATTCTTCGCTAACCCTGAGTTGTTCACGTTCACCAGGATCTGCTGCTTGTTCTTCACATACGCGCCGTGGTCGGACACGTAGTACCAGTGGCCTTCGTACATCACCATACCGGCGTACGGC
>JAZNTV010000074.1:0-1775 GCA_045591985.1 Acutalibacteraceae bacterium | reverse complement strand
ACAAAGTATCCGCTTCGGGCGGTGCGTTGTATATGAACAAAGAAGCAAGCGCCCGTATGGAAAACGTGGACTTTACCGCCAATACCGCCCAAAACAACGGCGGTGCCATCTATTACTCCGATATCAACGGCAAGGAAGACGTGGCGGAACTGACCTGCGTGGATACGGTGTTCCAAAACAACAAAGTATCCGCTTCGGGCGGTGCGTTGTATATGAACAAAGAAGCAAGCGCCCGTATGGAAAACGTGGACTTTACCGCCAATACCGCCCAAAACAACGGCGGTGCCATCTATTTGAATGCCGGACACGTGGATATTGACGGCGGCAGCATCTGCCAGAACAGTTGTTCCTCCACGGGCGGTGCCATTGCCGGATATAACGCATCCTCCATTCGCCTGAATGCGATTAAAGCTTTGAAAAACAGCACCAAGTCCGGCGGCTTTGTGTATTGTGAAGCCAACACCGCTTTGCATATCTACGACAGCGAGCTCTCGGAAAACAGCTCCACCAGCAGCGGCGGCGCGGTCCATATGATAGAAGGCGCCTACGGCGGCATTTATGGCACCACCTTTGATAAGAACGTTGCCGGCGGTCAAGGCGGCGCGCTGTATATTTACACCAGCGGCTATGATCTGGGAAGCAAGGTGGTGTTGCACAGCTGTACCTACACCAACAACCAAGGCAAGTACGGCGGTGCCATTTACACCGCCAAGCAGTCCGTGATCGATCTTTTCAACTCTACGGCCAAATATAACCACGCAGAAAAGGGCGGCTTCCTTTACCACACCGCCTACGATACCACCGTGAATCTGGCCAGTCTGATTCTGGAAGGCAATACGGCAACGGAAGGCCCCATTATTTTCGGTAACACCAACAACGCCGTGTTGAATCTGGATAAGTCCCTGTATATTGATAGGGACGTCACGGGAGTTTTGGACGATGCCTACTGGGCAAAGGCCATTGCCAACCTGTTGACGGTTCGGGAAAAAGTGATCGATATTCCCAACTACACAGGTTACAGCGGCGAAGAAGTGACCCCCGTTCTTCCCCGCATTCCTGTGGACATTAAAAGCGCCGCCCAACTGGAAGCAGCCCTCAAGGACGGCAAGGATCTGCTGCACATCGTTGCGGATTTTGAAATTGACCGCACCTTCTATATCTGGAGAAACACCACCATCTACTCCACCCAAGCCCATACCCTCAAGCGGGCAAGCAACTTTGCCAAAGACATCTTTGTGGTGGGAGAGAGCGCCGACGGGGTGCGTTGCGAAAACAGCGTGACCCTAACCCTGGGCGACCCCGAATCCCAAACGAAGGATCTTTTGGTGATCGACGGCAACAAAGAGAGCATGACGGTGGACGTTACCGGCTCCGTTCTGTTTGTGGTGGGCGGTGCCGGAGTGGATCTGTACGAGAACCTTACCGTTTGCAACCATAAGAAAGTAGGAAACGAAAAAACGCTCACCGGAAACTACGGCGTTTCTTACGTACAGCGTGTGGGCGGTGCCGTGGCGATCCTTTCTTCCGGCTCCACCATGAATATTTACGGCGGCACCTATTGCCGCAACGAAGTCAACGACATTGTGGATTCCTCCACCGAGGAAGGCCAAGTGTCCACTCAAGGCGGCGCCTTCTATAACTTCGGCAAACTGTATGTCTACGGCGGCACCTTTGAACAAAATCACGCCGCAAGAGGCGGTGTGTTCTACGGATACCGCACCACCAACATCTACCGCGCCGACATCAAAAACAACACTGCTTCTAACCTGGGCGGC
>JAZNTV010000073.1:0-12433 GCA_045591985.1 Acutalibacteraceae bacterium | reverse complement strand
CGTACCCCACGCCCATATCCGCCGGGTTTGGTGCGCAACCGGAAAAGATGGGCTGCTTGAAGTGTCGCAAACGAAAGCCCTTGAGCAGCTTGGCATAGAGCGTCCAGACCCCACCAAAAAGGAGAGCAGGCACAACAACCGCAAGCAGACCTTCTCCCAAAGGGAGCGCGAAATTGCATTGGCGTGTGCCCGGAAATGTGGGCTTGAAATCGAGGAAATTCCCGCCGAGCCTGGAAAGCAAACGATGGCTCTGGAGCAGTATGTAGCCCAAAAGGAACGGGAAGCCCTCGTTGCTGCTCATGCTGAAAAAGAGGCTGTAAAAGAAGAAGTCCGCAAGCTGAAGGAAGAGCGCGAGGAAGTTCGTGCAGAGGTGGAAACGCTTACACAGGAAAAGACACGCCTGCAACGGCTTGTGTCACGGCTGAGCCAATCACTTGGCCGGCTCTTTGACAAGCTGCAAAGCATTGCTATGGGGCGGGGCACAGTCCTTGACTATGTAAAGCCGGAGGCACAGGCCGTTGTGGATGACTTAAACGAACTGGTCAACGAGGAATACGAGCTGTAAAGGGAAAATTCCAATATGCCGAACAGTTCGACATATTGGAATTTGTCAGTCAAACTGACATTTGTTTTTCGTATTCTGCATTGATTTTTACTAATTCACTAAACGAAATCAATTTCTTTGTTGCGGTATTTATGTCACATTCTTCGGACCATAAGTAGGGATATATCAAAACAGCTTGATTTTCTGCAATGGTATTCAATGTGTTTTCGATACCATCCCAACAAAAAGAAATATAAAACTGTTCAAAATCATCGCACAATACCCATTGTAAAAAATGTTCATAGTCAATATTTAAGTTTTCCCACTGTAATGTGTCTGGGGCATAATACCAAATACAAACTTTTTCCCCTTCAAAATCTCCGTTAGAAATAGCAAAAATACCGCCAAATATATCTGTTGCGACGACAATTTTATTACCTGGATAAAACTCCTTAACCACTTTGTTGATTGCTTGAATATTTGAACCATAGATATGCAGATAACCATTCACTTTCATGCGGTCAACATGATGTATAAATTCATTCAGCACATCAAAATTGTACACGGTCTGAACGCGTGCTGACTTAAATATAGATAACTTTTTTTCATTAAGAATCACATTGTTGGATGAATTATGTATAGCCTTAACAAAATTTTTCCATTGCATAACAAAAGCTCCCTTTCAAAATTCAATTTTTCCGAACAGAATTATATCACAAATAATCACAGAAATCAACAGAATGCAGGATAAGACCCGGTAGTCTTTCGTCTACCGGGTCAGCCATTAAGCAACCATTCGCTGCATTCTTTTCGATACGGAATATGCAATCGCTGCCTTATGTGTCTGGGGGCTATGTGCATAGGTATTGGCAGTCACAAAGGCGTTTTTGTGACCAAGAAAACGAGCAGCATCGACGAGGGTATATTCACCCGTTGCCACGAGATTTGTGGCGCAGCTATGGCGCATATCGTGGTGACCAATCTTGCGCACGCCTGCCGTTTCGCAAGCTCTGTTTGTGATGGAATAAATACCGCCGGGTCGCTCCCAGAAAATACGCTCGTATGGCTTTAGCCCATAGGTGCGGGAAATCCTGTCCCTTAGCCCCTGTTCAATTTCCGGTGGCAACAAAAGTGTGCGGTTACTGGAAGAGCTTTTGGGAGAGTCGGTTTCTCCGTCAATGTCACAGGATTTGGTGATATGCAAATAAGCGCACCCGTTCTCGTAGGTAATATCTGCGGGGGTAATGGCGCGAGCCTCGCCGATTCGCAAACCCATGAAATACAGCAAATCGTAGAATACGCGCCATTCCTCCGGTGCTGCTTGCCTGAAAAGAAAGAATTCTTCGTCTGACCATGTAGGGCGTTCCGGTGTTACTGTGCTGCCCAAATTGGGCAAATCCACCATAGGGGAAAACCGCAAATAGCCCTTGGTAACTGCGTAATTCAAAACAGCGTTAAGCTGCATTTGCGTTCTGCGGAGGCTTGAATCAGCCATTGGTGTTCCGCTGCGGGTAATGTACGATTTCATATACTGCTGCCACATCTGCAGCATCTCGGTGTCAATATCCTTGATTTTGACATCCCTAAAATGGGGCAGAATAAACGCCTGTGCATCGTCCTTTGCCTTGAGGCTGCTGCGCTTCAATCCTGTGATTTTGGGCGTGTTTCGGTACTCTTCCCACACCTGTCCATAGGTCGGTGCTACGAGCCGCTGAGGGCGTTTCTGTGCCCTTGTGACGGGAGTGGAGCTTGCGGTGTTCGTGTGTTCCGGCACGGCTGCGGGCGGCTCTGTACGCCGCTGTGTGACCTCCTGCGGCATATCTGCGAGTGTGTCTATTTGTCCCATTTCAGCCGCTTGGATGACCTGTCGCACCCATTCTTGCAACTCGATTTCTGCCATGCGAGCCTCTTTCTGCGTGTCACAAACCGAGCTCTTTTTCTGATAGTGAATACCTGCAACCGTGTAGTTTACTTTGGCGTACCACTTTACGCCGTGCTTTCGTTGAACCTTGTAAATACCTGTCATTGAACAATGCCCTCCTTGGTCAGTCCGTGTCGCGTTAGAAAATACTCCGCACTTACCTTGCCCGGATGGATGATAAATCCGAGGGCTTGGAGCTCCTTGTTGCATTCGCGGATTACTCTATACGCTTTGCTTTCCTTACATCTGAGGACATCTTGAACATCGTGCACATCATAAAAAATTGGGGTCATTATAGTACATTTCTCCTTTGGAATATTTGTACCATAATGATGAAATTTCGGGGTTTATTTGTGCACAAGGGGTACTGCTCGTACCGCATTCGTACCGGATTTTTTCATGGATTCAAAAAGCCTTAGAGCCACAAGGGTTTTTCGATTTCAATAACCGTCCGGTGGACTGTTGCCGGCGAGGGCTGGACCGAGCCGAACCATAATTTTCTTCCCAAAGGGAAGAAAATGCAAACAAATCTGGGCGGTACCTCCAAAAATCCCGAATGTGCAAGCATTCGGGATTTTACTTTTTCACTACTCTCTTTTCACTCTTCACTAAAATCGCATTCGGGATTTTTGGAAAGTAAGAAGTAATAGTGAATAGTGAAAAAGTATTGCTGCTCCGCCGCTTTTATGCTATAATACACCTAAAGGCGGTGATGATATGAAAAAATTTAAAGTTACAAGTTATCATAAAAGTAATGCACGGATGCCGACAAATGGTGGAACATTGATTATAACTGATACTGAATATATCATTAAATATCTTTTTATAACTGTTGCAAAGTATAAAATTGATGATACTATCGCTTCTAAAATTTCTTTTGTATCAAAAGGATTAAACTTAAACGATGGAGAGAAACAAATCGATCTTTATTTTTTCTCCAAAACAGCACAAAAAGTATATGAGTTATTAAATCTTAAATAATAGTTGTAGAAAATCAGGTTTTCATAGCACTTTTAATTCGTGTCATTAAGTTCAAAACTCCCAAAGCATTCAAACCCGAACCTTTTACCAATCGGTGAAACGTTCGGGTTTGTTGTTTTTCTCAATGAGACTGCGTAGTTAAAGGAAAAGTAATGGAGGTAGTGCAGAATATCCCTAACACCGCTCCGCATTGATTTATTTCCGCTTTACACATAGGCGGTGATGATATGCGGCATAGCAGTAAGAAAAAATCATGTTCCTCGCCCTTGACGATCGATTTGCTTTTTCATGGCTTATTTTGGTGTGTGGGGATTGTTTGTTCGGTCGAGCAGGTAGTCGATTGACACGTTATAGTAATCAGCCAATTTTATTAAAACCTCGGCTGTTAATGAAATGACCCCGGTTTCATACTGTGAATAGGTATTTTGCGATACGTTAAGATATTTTGCAATGTCTTTTTGACGGATATCTCTGTCTTCCCGTATTCCTCTGAGATTTTTAAACTGCATAATGATCACCTCGTGATCATTATGCAATATCTTTAATTAAGATATTGACAATTATATCTGTAATACAGATATAATTGTGTATGGGCAGCGGTAATTACGTGCTTTTCGGCGTGTAATGTCGACTGTACACACCCGGGGGAGGAAAAGAAACATGAAATTCGAGGCGTTGAATGTAAAAGACACATTCAAAATTTGCAAGTGGGGGCTTGTTGCCGTTTTACTTGTTTTTTCGTTGGTTGCCATCGCTTTTTTAGCGGTGGAAATTCCCAATTATATTGAGGCGACTTCCGATTCCTTTTTTGGTTATGGATATCATTTTCATACGGCAGCGAACAGGAGTTTGTTATCGCGCATCATCGGTGTAGCGTGTTTGTTGCCGATCGTAGATATCGGTTCGTTGATTTTGATCGCATTGTTTTCAAAATGGGAAAAAGATGCGAAGCGATACGGATTGCGTATCGACGGAACAACGCTGTGTGTTATGTGTGAAGGTCAGTTGATTCATCTGGACGTTAAGGATGTGGACAGGTTTGAGGTCCTACCCAAGAACAGTGAGCCCGGTTTGCTTAAATCCAAATGGGCAGACGTTGGGTATATTGTATCCGACAAACAAACGTACAAGTTGTATTATTTGAAGAACATACAACAGGCGAAAGCCGTTTTTGAATCCGTTAAGGCTTACCAATAAGGGGAAAATGGTTTGTTTCTGACTGTTTTTTCGGTTAGCGACACCAATCAAAGGTGCGTCCTCGGCGGGGGGCTCCTTTTTTCTTTTTGAGGTTCGGCTAAAACGAACGCCAAGAGTGAACGGTCGAAAGAGGTGTATATTTTTCTTGCTTTTCGAGCGAATATGTGGTATACTTTTTCAGTATATCGACATATGAGAGAAGGCAATGATGATGGATAAGAAAGTGATTTTGATCTCGATCGACGGTATGCGTCCCGACGGCATGCAGCAATGCGGCAATCCCTATGTGAAGACGCTGGAGGCCGAATGTGCGTATTGTTATACTGCGCGGTCAATGGTGCCGTCGATCACGCTGCCGTGCCACATGTCTATGGCGTTATCGGTGGAACCCTCTCGCCACGGCATTCTTTCCAATGCCTACACTCCGCAGATACATAACATTAAGGGCGTGTTCGAGCGGGTGGCGGATGCAGACGGTACGTGCGCTATCTTTTACGGTTGGGAAAATATGCGGGATATCGCCCGCCCCGGTGCTATGAAATTTGCAACGTTCATTCAGTCCTATACCTTCGAAAGCGTGGACGGTATGCTGACCGACGCGGCGTTGCGTACGTTGGAGGCCGAACAGGTGGATCTGGCGTTCTTGTATTTGGTAGATACCGACGAAAAAGGCGGTCACGACAACGGCTGGATGAGCGAAGAGTATCTGCGCCGTGTGTCGATGGCGCTGGATAATGTGAAGCGGGTGATCGATCGTTTCGGCGATGACTACACCGTTATCATCACGGCGGATCACGGCGGTCACGACCGCGGACACGGCAGCGAGATGTCCGAGGATATGACCATTCCGATGTTCTTCCGCGGCAAAGATTTTAAGGCAGGTCCGCTTGCGGAAAACTGCTCACTTTTGGATATCGCTCCCACGATTACGGCGGTGATGGGACTTTCGCCTGTGAAGGAATGGGAAGGCCGCTCGGTGTGTAATGGGTAACGTGAAAAATAAAGGGTCGCTTGTCGGCAGCGCTATGTTGTTGTTGGCTGCTGTCATTTGGGGCTGTGCCTTTGTGGCGCAAAGTGTAGCGATGGATCATATCGGTCCGTTCAGTTTCGGTTCGATCCGTTTCTTTATGGGGGCGGCGGTGCTGTTGCCGGTGATCCTTTGGCGCAAGCGCCGAACGATACATACGCCGACGCGGTGTAAAGACGCCCTGCTCGGCGGTGCGGTTTGCGGTGGGTTTCTGTTTTTGGCCTCGGCCTTACAGCAGATCGGATTGATGTATACCACCGTTGGGAAATCGGGCTTTATCACGGCGCTCTATGTGGTCTTGGTGCCGCTCGCGGGGTTCGTGCTGTTTCGCCGTAGGGTGTCGCCGCTACTTGCAATAGGCACTCTGGCGGCAACGGTCGGGTTATATCTGCTGTGCGGCGAGAACGGCTTCAGCATCAACCGCGGCGATGCGTACACACTGGCGTGCGCGGTGCTGTTTACTGCACAGATCATAGCGGTGGATCATTTTGTCACTCGTGTGGACGGTGTGTTACTCTCTTGCCTGCAATTTGTGATGAGCGGTATGCTAAACGGTGTTACGGCGCTCATTTTCGAGCCGACACTCACGTGGCAGGCGGTGGCGGCCACCTGGTTGCCGCTGTGCTACACGGGTGTGCTTTCGAGCGGTGTGGCGTATACGTTGCAAATTCTGGGGCAAAAGCGCACCCAGCCGGCGTTGGCGTCAATCTTGATGTCGCTCGAATCGGTGTTTGCGGTGTTGGCAGGGGCACTTATTTTGTTGCAATGGCCCACTCCGCGAGAAGCGATCGGCTGTGCGGTGATGTTTGCGGCCGTGATTTTGGCGCAAATGCCGACGAAAAGAACGGTATAAACGGAATATGCAGTGGGTTTGCCGCTGTTTTCAGAAGGAGAAATATGTATGAAACGTGTGTTGTCATGGATGTTGACACTGTTGCTTTTGGTGTCGCTCATTCCGGCGGGGGCGGTGGAGCTTTCGTTCGCGGCAAAAGCAGAGGAATACACGTATGGGTATTATACCTATACGGTGACTAACGGTGAGGCGACGATTACCGGCGTAGATGTGCTCGGTATCAAGGGGGATGTTACGATTCCGTCGACACTCGGCGGATATCCCGTGCGTGTGATCGGTCGTGCGGCGTTCAATCGCGCAGGATATATTACGTCGCTCACCATTCCGGATTCGGTGCGCAGAATCGAAGATCATGCTTTTGAAAAATGTTACGGGTTGGTTTCCGTGACGGTACAGTACGGCGTGACGACACTCGGTCGCTGTGCGTTCGGTGAATGCTCGTCGCTTACCGAAGTGATCTTACCCGATAGTGTGCACACCATTGGCGACGGTGCCTTTCAGTTGTGCGATGTGTTGCATTCTATCGTTTTGCCCGACAGTGTTATCAGTATGGGTGACGGCCTGTTTGTCGGGTCGGGGTTTCTTGATTACGCCGACAACTACGACGAAGACGGCTTGTTGTATAGCGGCAATCATTTGATCAATGTGTCTTATGATGTTACGAAGGATTGTGTGATCCGCGAAGGCACCAAGACGATTGCAGGCAGTGCGTTCTCGCGCAGTTCGGTGACCTCGATCACCGTTCCGAATTCGGTGGTCAGTATTGGCGATTATGCGTTTTCGCAGTGCGAGGCATTGACATCGCTTACCATCGGCAGCGGTGTTACCAATATCAGTCGTTTGGCATTTGATGCGGCGTCTCCCTTGGAAACGGTGACGGTGGCGGCGGACAACAGTGTGCTGCACAGCCAAAACAACTGTATTATCCACACGGCGAGCAAAGAGTTGTGGCTCGGCACGAAAAACAGCGTGATTCCCGGAGACGGCAGTGTGACGAGCATCGGCGACTATGCGTTTTCGGGTGCCGCTGTTACGCGCATTACGGTTCCTGCGGCGGTAAAAACCATCGGTAAGTACGCGTTTTACGAGTGTGCCCAATTGGTTGACGTACAGATGGAAAACGGTGTGAAGACGATTGGCGAGGGCGCGTTTTCGTATTGCGAGTCGCTTACGTCGATCGATTTTTCGGAAAGTGTGACAAGTATTGGCGACGGCGTGTTGCGCGGCAGTACGGCAGTGCACACCATTACGGTCCGGACGGGGAACACGGCCTATTACGGTGCGGGCAATTGCTTGATCGAAAAGGCCTCCGCCGTGTTGATCGCGGGTTGCGGTAACAGTGTGATTCCCGAAGACGGCCGTGTAACGAGCATCGGTGACTATGCGTTCGCCCAGTGTGCTCTTCAGGAGATCACGATTCCCGACGGGGTCGAGGATATTGGCTTTAATGCGTTTTACAATTGCACCGCGCTTACGAAGGTCACTCTGTCCGACAGCGTAAAAGTGATCGGTCGAAATGCATTTTCCGCGTGTTCGTCTCTTTCGGAATTGACACTCGGCGAAGGTGTTCAGATCATCGATGAGACGGCTTTCAGATATACAGCGATCACAACGTTGGTGATTCCCGACAGCGTGAAAACGATCGGCTATAGTGCGTTTTACAATTGTACCGCTCTCACGAAAGTGACTGTCGGTCGCGGCGTGGAAACCGTGGGGAATCGCGCATTTGGCGGTTGTACGGCACTTGCTTCGGTGGAATACAATGCAGTTGACTGCACGTCGATGGGCAGTGAGGTGTATCCGGCGTTTGACGGTTGCACGGCAGTAAAGACTCTGACGATCGGTGAAGATGTGACAACGATCCCGCCGTATCTGGTTGCGGGTTGCACCGCGTTGGCCACGCTGAATTACAACGCGCGCAACTGTACAAAAATCGGCAACAGTCTGTATTCGCCCACAGTTTTTTCGTCTTGTACCAAGTTGCAGACGATTTCTATCGGCAAAAATGTGCAGACCATTCCGTCGCGTGCGTTCGGCGATTGCAAGGCGCTGATCACGGTGAGATTCAATGCAACCGATTGCACGGCGATGGCGGTCACCGGTGAACCGGTGTTTACCGGTTGCACGAAGTTGAATAAAGTGATCATCGGCAACGCGGTGACCAATATTCCCGCCGGGGCCTTCTATGGTTGTGAACAGTTGGCAACGCTGACAATGGGAAGTGCGGTCAAGACTATCGGTGACAGTGCATTTGCCGGTTGCGCGGCGTTTTCGGAAATGACGCTGCCGAGCGGGTTGCAAAGTATCGGTAGTCGCGCGTTTCAGGGGTGTTCGAACCTGCGCGGGGTGACTATTCCCGGCAGTGTACAGAGTGTTGGCGATTATGCATTTGACGGGTGCTACATGATGAGCACGCTGACGATCGAAGACGGTGTGGAGCATATTGGCAACGGCGCATTCGCAAGTTGTGCCGCTGTTTCGACGCTGGTGTTGCCCGACAGTGTGCAAGAGATCGGCACCGCCGCGTTCAGATACAACAGCGCTTTGACACAGGTGGTGTTGTCGTCGAAATTGACGAGTATTCCCGAAGAGGCGTTTAGCGGTTGCAGCAAGCTTACGGAGATCTTGTTGCCGAGCGGTGTGACCACCATCGGAAAACGCGCGTTCAGCTCGTGCAGCGCGCTCACGAACATCACGATCCCCGTAAGCGTGACCACCGTTAACGATTACGCATTCAACTATTGTAACGCTTTGAGCGACGTGCAATACGGCGGCAGTCCCGCTACCCATGGTGCTATGGTGATCGGAAACTACAACGAAAAGTTGCACAATGCGTTGTGGCACTACGCCGAAGGCGGGTGTGATCACGCAAACACAACGGTAAAAAATGCAAAGGAAGCTACCTGTACAACCTCCGGTTACACAGGCGATACCGTGTGTAACGACTGCGGCGTGACGGTGAAAGTCGGCACACGCATTTCCTCGAAAGGTCATACCCCGGGGGACGATAACCTTTGTGACGTGTGCGGGGAAGATCAGTTCCTTGTGTATGGTTACTATACCTATACCGTGACCGACGGGGTCGCCACCATCACCGATTTGTGGGAAGGCGCCTACGGCAAGGTAATACTTCCGTCGAGTATCAAGGGCTATCCCGTTACGGCGATCGGAGAGAATGCGTTGCGGGATTGTGTGGATATCACGGAACTTACCATTCCCGCAAGCATTACCTCCATCGGTAACTATGCGTTCCGCGATTGCACCTCCTTGGCGACGGTGTATTACAACGCGGTGAATTGCACCGCGGCGGGCGTGAACGCCTATCCCGTATTCCACGGATGCACGGCGCTTACCACGGTGTATATCGGCGAGAATGTCGAGAGTGTGTCGCCGCGTGTGTTCCGTGGGGTAACTTCGCTGACTGCCGTGTATCTTACAAAGAACACCGCGTCGATCGGCTTGAACGCCTTCTATTTGTGTGACAATCTGACCGATGTGTACTTCGACGGTGCAGTAAGCGATCGTGCGAATATGACATTCGGTTCGAACAACAGCGCTCTGACCAATGCCGCGTGGCACTATACCGAAGTCTCTTGCACACACGCGAATACCGTTACCGAAAACGCTGTCGATGCCACTTGCAGCGAAAACGGCTATACGGGTGATGTGTATTGCGCGGATTGCGGCGAGTTGGTACAGGCGGGCGAGACGATCGTTGCCACCGGTAAACATACCTATACCGACACGGCCGACCTTTCTTGTGATGTGTGCGGCGAGGTGCGGTATATCCGCTACACGATCGCCGACGGCAAGGCGACCGTTACCGATGCCGACACCACTCTCAGCGGCCACGTGGTGATTCCCGAAACGATTAAGGGCGTCCCTGTAACGGCTATTGCGGCGGAGGCCTTCCAAGGTTGTAGCGCGATGACGACGGTGACCGTGCCGCCGAGCATTATCGCCATCGGTGCAGATGCGTTCGACGGGTGCACGGGACTGACCAAAGTGAACATCACCGATCTTTCGGCGTGGTGTCACATCACCTTTGAAACGGCGGCATCCAATCCGCTGAAAACGGCACAGAAACTGTATTTGAACGGTGAGGAACTGAAACAGTTGGTGATTCCCGACGATGTCTATGAAGTAAAGGATTATGCATTTGCCTATTGTACTGCGATCCGTTCGCTGACCATTCCTTCTCACGTGAAGCGCATTGGTGTACAGGCGTTTCGCAGCGGCACGCGTATGACCTCGATCACCTTCGAAGAAGGCATCGAAAGCATTGGTTCGTATGCGTTTAACTATTGCCTGTATGTGCCGAGTCTTACGTTGCCGGAAAGTTTGAAAACCATCGGTGATCGTGCGTTTATGCAGATCAGTGCGATGACCGAACTGCATTTGCCGCGTTCGGTGGAATCCATCGGTGACTATGCGTTCAACAAATGTACGAAACTGACCACTGTCTATTACGGCGGCAACGAAGAGGATCGTGCTGCCATTGCGATCGGCGATAACAACGCCCCGTTGCTCAACGCTACCTGGCATTACGCCGCGTGTACGCATGCGAATACCAAGACAGTGAATGCCGTGTCGGCCACCTGTACTACCGACGGTTACAGCGGCGATACGGTGTGTGCCGATTGCGAGGCCTTTGTGGCGGCGGGCGAAACGGTTGCCGCTGTGGGCCACCGCGAAGTGATCGACGAGGCGGTTGCTCCGACCTGCACGGCCACAGGGCTGACCGAAGGCAAACACTGCGATGTGTGCGGTGAGGTGTTGGTGGCGCAGGAGACGCTTCCTACAGGTGTCCACACGTATACCGACGCGTTCGACAGTGTGTGCGACGTGTGCGGTGCGGATGCCAACGAAGGCGCCTTTACCTATACGGTCGTCGACGGCAAGGTAACCATTACCAAAGTGCGTGCGACGGTGTGCGGTGAGGTGATCATCCCCTCGATGTTGGACGGCTGTGTGGTGACGGCGATCGAAAAAGATGCGTTCCGCAATTGTGTGAACATGACGGCGGTGACCATCCCCACGACGATCACCTCGATCGGCCAATACGCCTTTAAAGATTGCACTGCTTTGTCGAAGGTCTACTATTATGCGGCCAACTGTACTTCGGCGGGTGTGAACGCGTATCCCGTGTTCCATGGGTGTACGGCGCTCACCACGGTGTATATCGGTAAAACGGTGGAAAGTGTGCCGCCGCGTCTGTTCCGTGCGGCGACGGCGTTGACGACGGTGTATCTGACCAAGAACACCAAGACGATCGGCGCGAATGCGTTCTATCTGTGTGATGATCTGACCGACGTGTATTTCGTCGGTACGGCGGGCGACTGGACGTTGGTGGACGTGAAGTCCTACAACACCGCCCTTACGGATGCCACCTTTGCCTACAACACGCCCTGTTTCGATGAGCACGACTGGTCGGCAGTGTGTGACAGTCTGTGTGACCTGTGCCGGACCAAACGCGCGACCACCCACGCGAACATCGTGGAAGATGCGGCGGTCGCGCCGACCTGTGAGACCATCGGTCTGACGGCGGGTTCGCACTGCGCGACCTGCGGCAATATTGTGATACCGCAAACGTCGGTCGCCGCCCTCGGTCATGCGTGGGATAACGGTGTGGTGTTGCGCGAGCCTGCCGGCGGCGTGGCGGGTGAAAAAATGTACACCTGCTTGACCTGCGGCGATACCAAAGTGGTGGAACTGACCAATGCGACCATTGTCGATGGGTACTATTACGTAGACGGTGTGTTGAAACTGGGCGCCGGCCTGGTGCAGGTGGAAGACGCGTATTACTACGTCACCTCCACGGGTGCGGTGAAGACGGGTCGATTCTCCATCAGCGGATCGGAAGAGTTCGGCATCGAAAAGGGTACCTACTACTTCTTCGAAGACGGTAAA
>JAZNTV010000072.1:0-23889 GCA_045591985.1 Acutalibacteraceae bacterium | reverse complement strand
TGCTGACCAACGTAGTCGTGAACGGCAAGTACTACGGCGAAGACGGCGCGGCACCCACCTATGCGGGTGTTGTGAAAGCGGCGGACGGCAACCTGTACTACGTCAGCGGCACCTACGGTGCGCTGACGATCGGCAAGACCGTCAACATCACCGCGGCGAAGACCAACGGTCTTTGTGCGGCGGGCAAGTACGTGGCAGATGCGAACGGTGTGTTGACTCCTGCAGCGTAAGAAACTAACAATCCCTCATTCGATTTCTCGAGTGGGGGATTGTTTAATGAATTATGGATAGCGAAGAGGGAGAGAAAAAGGGGTGTTGTTTTGGCACTGTTTGTGTAGAAAAATATCTTGCTGACAGTGGCGTGGTGTGATATAACCAACATGTACTGTGCTTTTTGAATAGAACAATAGAGACAGATGCAGGAGGAGATAAAATATGGTAAAAGCGTGCATTATTGGTTTGGGGTGCCGTGGCAATCAGTTGATTTGTGATGTGCTGGTTAAGAATGAAGAGTTGGAAATTGTATCGGTATGTGATATATATGAAGATCGTGTAGCTCGTGCACAGGATGCAGTAAAAAGAAACGGCGGAGAAGCGCTGGGCTTTACTGACTATAAAGAAGCGTTGGCGGTAGACGGTGTACAAGCAGCCTTTGTGTTTACAAGCTGGGACTCACACACGGAAATCGCTTGTTACGCAATGCGGAAGGGAATTCCGGTGGCAAGCGAGGTGGGGAGTGAGCTCTCGCTTGAGCATTGTTGGGAATTGGTAAAGACCTACGAGGAAACGAGAACGCCGTATATGTTTATGGAAAATTGCTGTTACGGCAAGGAGGAATTGCTTGCTACCGCAATGGTGCGCCGCGGCAAGTTTGGTACGGTTATTCATTGTGCCGGTGCGTATTCCCACGACTTGCGTAACGAGGTGGCGTATGGGCACGTTACCCGTCACTATCGTTACGACCAATATCGCGATCATTGCTGTGACAACTATCCTACTCACGATTTGGGACCGATTGCTAAGGTGCTGGACATTAATCGTGGCAACCGCATCGTGTCGGTTTCCTCTTTTGCAACCAAGGCGTTGGGCTTGAAAGAGTATATCCCTACCCGTGAGGATGCAACCGACGAAATGAAAGCAGAGGTATTTCGTCAGGGAGATATCGTGCATACTGTGTTGACCTGCGAAAACGGGGAAACAGTGCTTCTGCGTTTGGATACCACCCTGCCGCGTCATTACAGCCGCGATTTCACGGTGCGCGGTACGAAAGGAATGTATATGCAGGAGACGAATATGGTCTTCTTGGACGGCGATCCCGAGGGGGAGGGGGTTATTCATTATCGGAACGGTAATTTGGATAATGCCACGAAATATGAGGATGAATTCTTGCCGGACATCTGGAAAAACGTTACTCCTGAAGCACTGGCAGCGGGACATGGTGGCATGGACTGGTTTACTTATAAGGCGTTTGTCGATGCGGTGCAAAATGGTACGCCGATGCCGATTGATGTGTATGATGCGGCTACGTGGCAGGCGGTTGGTGCACTTTCGGCAAAATCCATTGCTGAAGGCGGTGCGCCGCAGGCGATGCCTGACTTTACAAATGGTGCATGGCAGACGCGGCCGCGTTTGGACGTTGTAGAATTCTAAGGAGTGTGAAAGCATGCGTGTGATTCCCATTGAGAAACCGGTATCTGCATTTGCTGCGTTTGCTACGTTGGGGGAGGTCGTTGGCTGTGCTCCGTACGGCAACGGACATATTAACGATACGTTTTTGGTGAATTGTGTAAACGAAAATACCGAAAAGCGCTATATTCTGCAAGCAATCAATACCAACATCTTCAAAAAGCCGGCGCAAGTGATGCACAATATTCAAAAGGTGACCTCGTTTTTGCGTGAGAAAACAGACGATACGCGGCGTGTATTGTCGCTTGTTTACACCAAAGACGGACGTTCCCACTACACCGATACAGAGGGGCGTGTATGGCGTGTGTACGATTTTGTGGAAGACTCTCTGTGTTTGGAAAGCCCTGAAAGTCGTGAGGATTTTTACCAATCAGCGGTAGCCTTCGGCGATTTTCAGAAAAGATTGGGCGCGTTTCCGGTGGACGAATTGTTTGAGGTAATTCCCGATTTTCACAATACTCCGGACCGTTACCGCAAATTTCTGCAAGCGGTGGAAGAGGATATGTGCGGTCGAGCGGCTGATGTGCAGGAAGAAATTGCGTTTGTAAAAGCGCGTGCACCGTTTTTTAGTTTGTTGGCAGATGCACATCGCGAAGGACGGCTGCCTTTGCGCGTGACGCACAACGACACCAAAATGAATAACGTTATGTTGGACAAACGCACCCGTTTGGCACTGTGTGTGATCGATTTGGATACCATCATGCCGGGATTTTCGGTGAATGATTTCGGTGACTCGATTCGTTTTGGCGCTTCCACTGCAGCGGAGGACGAAACCGATCTTTCCAAAGTATCGCTAGACATTTCGCTGTTTGAAACGTATGTGAAAGGCTTTTTGGCGGGATGCGACGGTATGCTGACGGCAGAGGAAGTGGAACTGTTGCCGGAAGGCGCAAAAATGATGACCATTGAATGCGGCATGCGCTTTTTGACCGATTATCTGCAGGGAGACACTTACTTTAAAATCAAATATGATATTCACAATTTGGTGCGTTGTCGCACACAGTTTGAACTGGTAGCCGATATGGAGGCTAAATGGGATGAACTGAAGGCAATCGTGAGAAAATACCGTTGAGTAGAAAATGTAACAAAAGACCGAGAGGACGATACGCCTCTCGGTCTTTTGTAGTTGGTTTTACAGTAGATTTTTCAATACGGGGGCAATCGCTTTGGCCATACACCACATACCGAGATCGTTCGGATGGGTATGGTCTACGCGGCAAAACTGGGCGCCGACCGCATCGTAAAACGTGTGTCCGTCTAAGAAATATACATTGTGGTCACCGTTCGCTATTGCATTTTCGTATGTGGTGCGAATAATGTTACGTCGTACCTCCCAACCGCCGGGCAGATAATAATCCGCGGCGGAGATCATAATAACGGGCAGATCCGGACGCAGTTCGCGCAATCGCTTGAAAAATGGCTCGTGGGTAGCATTCAGCTGTTCAGGATTGCCGGCATTATGGTCGTAATCGAGTACGAATACACTCATCGGCAAAGTGGCGATATAGTCGGCCATGGTAAGTTCGCCGCCGCAGCTGCCCGAAAAACCGAGATTTATAAAGTCAATATCTAACATCTGTGCCAACATGGAGGGATATGCCGTGCCACCGCGGGAAGCACATCCACCTTGCGTGATGGAAGAACCATAAAACACGACCGGCAGTGAATGCGTATACGGATCAGGAGGGGATACGGTCGCGGTTTCGTCCAGCGCCAACGATACGTCGATGATGTCGTTATAAGAGGGGAAGTGGATCGTGATATCACGCATACCGCCAAAAGGAAGATACATCATGCTTTCAAGAATGACACCGTTTTCTGTAGGCGTCGGTTCAGTTGGCAGAAAAGCGTGGATATGCTCTCCGTTCGCATATAGGTCGAAATAGGCAGCGCCCGTACGGGGCATATGCGAAAAATCGCGCACGTACGGTGCGATCCATTTCAGCACTACGCGGTTACTGTCGGTTTTGAAACGGATGCGACCACCGGCTGTGTTGCCGTGCAAATCCAAAACGCCAGGATTGGTGGAGGCAGCCACTTCGCGCGGAATGCGGCGAAACGGTGCACCATCTTCGGGATGGTAAAGTCCGTGGATTGAAAACGGCGCCTTGCGCACGTTATAGGTGGTCATACCTTCGAATGAAACGGCCAGCGCAGCAAAATTCTTATCAATTTTTTCAATGTTACTCATAGAAGTATATCCCCTTGCCGTAATGCAAATGTATAGGTGTATTGTGTATGATTTTTCTGCATTTGTCAAGGGCGAATGTAATAAAAACGAGGATTTCAAAACGAAAAATAGTACGGCAACGTAGCGAGGAAACGGTGAAATGACGTGATTCTACATGAGTGTGTGTGTTTCAACGCAAAAAAAGGAGAGGAAGGGAGGAATCGCTTAAATCAAGTTGACATGCGGCGACTCGCTTTGCTACAATTTAGTCAAATATAAACGTATACGAAAAAGGAGTGGGAATAGAATGAAACGAATGTTTTGCAGAACAATAGCGTTAGCATGCGTGATGGCTTTGCTGTTGTGTGGTGGCAGCGTGTTTACCGTTTCTGCGGTGCCCGAACAATACACCAAATGGTGGAAGGTGTTTCCGCCGGAGGAATACGGAGAAATCAGTATTTCCGTGAATGCAGGAAAAACCCATTCTACCAGTTACAGCCGTTGTGATGTGCAGTTGCCCGCAGATGTGGACGACGAGTTTTTGGCACTTTATATCAGAGCAACGGTGGACCAGCCGATGGCAGTAGCGCTTAACAGCGGCGGCGAGGTGGAACTCGGACACAGTATGTCTGCCGGTAGTGGGAAAATTACGTGGGGCACAGATTCTGTGAAATGGAAGAAAGGTCTCAATGAGGTATATTTCCCGTTTGCATACGGAAGTAGCGTGGGAGTGGATCTTTCTTCGAAAATGGATTGGTTTAAACTCTCGTCCGGAGAATTGTTGAATAATGGTTCCATTACTTATCACGAGGTGGCGGTGGTGGACATTGCTGAGGGCGGCATAACCTTTGGTGCGGACGACAGTTATCTGCAAATGACCGAGCCGCTGTCGGCAACTCCCAACACGATTGAAGTCAGTGTGAAAATGGATCCGACAGTGAGTTTGTCCCAAAGGCGATACACCGTTTTTTCCAACCGCGGGGCAGATGAGCATCCCATCGCGCTTTCGGTTACCGGGGTAGGTGCGGTGGATTTTCAATGGGATACGACGATTTTCACCGTGCTGTGTGACGTGCGCACGGGTGATTGGGTGGACATCGCTGTTGTGCGTGACATGACCGACAAGAAGTTCTATGTCTATTTGGACGGCGAAAAGAAAGCGTCGTTTGATGCAACGGGCACAGCGGATATTCTCCCTGCTGAGCCGCATTGTATTGCGGCGGATGCCGACGGCACGGCGGTGTTTGCGGGTGGCATTGCCGATATTCGTGTGTGGAACGATGTACGTACACAAAAAGAGATTCAAGATAATCGTATCAACAAGATCGGCAATCACGCAAACAAGATCGCACAAGATGCACAAGGGTTGCTTGGCAATTGGTATATCATGGGCGATGCGAACTTTGTGGTTGATGTGCACAAGGATGCCTCGGTTTACAAAAACGATCTGACCTTCCGCGGTTCGCGTGCGGATGATTGGCTGGACTACGATAAGACGCAGTATGACTTTTTGTATGACGAGAATGGCGACGAGAATTATTACTCCATGGTGGTAATTCCCGATATCCAAAATATGGTGAACAATTCCTATGCCGACGAATGGGTACAGGCAGCACAGTGGATTGCAGATAACGTGGATACCGAAAACATCGTGCACGTAATGGGTATGGGCGATTCTTCGTGGACGACGTCGTGGAACGAACTCAATAACGCCCGCGCGGGATACGATCGCTTCACGAATCTTGTGTCGTGGAACAATGTGCCCGGTAATCACGATTATCATTGGAACCTTGACTATCGCGATTCTTCGATATATAGCCAGGTTTTTAGTGAAGAGTATCTGAATACGACCGCTTCCAAAGGGGTATATCAAGGATATTTTGAGGACCCTTACGGACGCAGTACGGTGGAGAATTCCTACTATCTTTTCGGTGTGAACGGCGTGCGTTGGATGGTGCTGCAATTGGAATTTATTCCGCGTCTGCACGTGTTGGAATGGGCGGATGCGTTGTTGCAGCAGTATTCCGATTATAACGTGATTATCACTACCCACGGATACTTGAACGGGGATGGTTCATATACGGGATCCAACATGCAATATACCGCCAATGACCCTGAAGAAGGCGGTGCGCTTGGTTCGGCACAGACGTTGTGGGACCGATTGATTACCAACAACGATAATGTGAAAATGGTGTTGTGCGGTCATAACCGCGATTCCGAAGGAAGCGTTGTGTGGCGTGTGGACGAAAACGAGGCGGGGAACAAGATTCCACAGATGATGTTTAATGCGCAATCGCTGGACGTTGGTGATTCGTATTCGGCCTCTTACTTTATAAACAAACCGATGGCGATGCTCGGCATTTTACGATTCAGTGCGGATGGTACGCAGTGTGCCGTGCAATATTATGCACCGCTCTACGATAAATCCTATCATCCGGCGAGTAATGCTATCACTTTTGAAATGGAGATAACGGCGGCTACCGATTGTATGCATACAACCACCAAAGAAAAGGTTGTGAAGGCAACCTGCGGCAAGGCGGGGACTCGTAAAACGCTGTGTGCCGAGTGCGGTTTTGTGCTGAAGGAGGAGAGCGTTCCGCAATTGACCGACCATACGTGGGATAACGGCGTGGTCACCAAAGAGCCTGTAGGTGGCGTCAAAGGCGAGAAAACGTTTACTTGCACGGTGTGCGGCGAGATTCGTACCGAGGAGGTAACAGCACTCACGCCGGGCGATGTGAACGGCGATAGCAAGGTGGATTCCACCGATGCACGTATTACGTTACAATATGCAGTAGGGAAGATCAAGGATGCGGCACTGAACAAAGCGGCGGCGGATGTGAACGGCGATGGCAAGGTGGATTCCACCGATGCACGGTTGATTTTACAGTATGCCGTCGGTAAGATACAAACATTTTCTGCCAAAATGCCATAAAGTAAGAACTTCAAAAACGACCTATCGCTGATTTTGCGATAGGTCGTTTTGAATGTTATGTGTTGTGTAAGAATAGTGTTGAAAATATAGCAAAGATTTCCAACATAAATATGTGTAGATTTGGATATAAATATGTAGTTTTTGACTTTGCGCGTGCATAGATGGTATGTTATAATAAAATCGCAGCAAAAAGGGGTGCTTTTTTTGTTGCAAATTATCCCTTTTGTAAGGAGATGGAAAGATGAAGAAAACATTGGTATGGATTCTTTCATTGGCATTGTTGCTGACTTGTATGAGTGGGTTGGTTGTTGTTAGCGCGGAAGAGTCCGAAACGGCAGACTACATCTACATCAATTTCAACACGGCGGATGGCGTGCCCGAAACGGTCGGCGCCACCACCACGGCAACCGGCTCGGCGATCGCCGGCCAGAGTGCGTACGGCCATGCCTTTACGGGTGACTGGAGCGGCTTTGGCTTCACGCCTGCCGATATCGGCTTGACGGCGGCAGATGTAGACAACGGCGCCGAATTGAAGGTGACGGTGGAATACTACACGGCATATGCCGGTGTGGCGGATCAGGCGCAGGTTGTGTTGGATGGCGCGGCTTCCTTGCACACCTTTGCAAACGGGACTGCTGGCTGGGGCGGCACGGTTGTGAACACCACCGATCTGGTGCAGAATCAGATTCAAACCTACTCCTTTACGCTTTCGGCGGCAAACGGCTTCGGCGATTTGGCGAAGAAGATCGTAAGCGGTGCGGAACTTATTTGGGCGGGTCACTGCTACAACGCCGTGTGGTCTAACTGGCCGTTCTACTTGCTTTCGATGAAGATTGAAGAGGTTACAGGCGGATCGGAAGAACCTGAAAATCCTGAAAACCCCGAAAATCCCGAAAATCCCGAGATTTCCGAATCGGAATACGTATACATCAACTTCAATACGGCAGACGGCAAAGTAGAAACGATCGGTGCTGCCACAACCGTTCTTGGTACGGCAATTCCCGGGTTGGAAGCCAAGGGCTTTGCCTTTACGGGCGACTGGAGCGGCTTTGGCTTCACGCCGAAAATGAGTGGCATTACCGCCGAGGATATCGATAACGGAACGGCGATTGCCGTGACGGTGGAATACTATGTGGCGGCAGCGTATGCGGCGGACCAAGGTCAGATCGTATTGGATGGCGCGGCAGCGCTTTGTATGTTCGGTGATGGTTCACCCAACTGGGGCGGTACCCGTGTGAACAACCGCAGTTTGGCGCAAGGACAGATTGCAAAGCACACCTTTGTGCTTTCGGCAGAAAACGGCTTTGGCGATCTTGCGAAGAAATTTGTAAACGGTTCGGAAATTGGTTGGGCAGCTCACTGCTACAGTGGGGCGTTTGCCAACTGGCCTTTCTATATGCTTTCCATGAAGGTGGAAAAGCACATAGAAGTGGAGAAGGAAAAAGCGGACTATATCCAATTGGATTTCGGCAGTGAGGCCGGTGCACAGACTATCGGTGTGTACAGCCAAAGCATTGTCCCGTCGGATATCAAACCTATTCCGAACACGAACGTCAACGGTGCGTATTTGGGCGCGGACTGGTCCGGTTTTCAATTTATGGCGGATGAGCTGACTCTCACTCCTGAGGATATCGATAACGGTAAAGAACTTACGGTGCGTGTGGAATACTATCTCACCGGTGGCGCTGCAGCAAATGACGGTTTGCGTCTCAGCTTGCGTGCGTTTGATGCCGGTGTGACCACCCAGTTGGCACAGGGTGTGGCGTTGTATAACGTCTACGATAGTGTTATTGATTACCCGTGTGTGAATCAAGACGAAGGTTTGGTGCCGGATACGCTTACCACGGTGACCTTCACGCTGGGTAAGAATGCGAAATATCTTGTTCCCGCCGGCAGTGAGTTGAATGTGTTGGGTGTGGTGACGGAAGACACCTACGTGGATACGGCTGATCTTGCCAAGGCGATCCTCGGCGGTGCAACGGTGTATATGGTAACCAATGCGTGGAACCATGTGCTTGGTCGTTGTCCCTTGTACATTAAATCCGTCACGATTTACGAAAGCGGTACGGAAGATTCCATTTGCTGGCACGAGAACACGCATGTTGAAGGTGCAACCGATGCCGATTGCTTTGAAAACGGCTATACCGGTGACATCATCTGTGACGATTGCGGTCACGTGACGCTTGGCAAGGTGATTCCTTCGCACGAGCACGAAGCACGTGAGCAGGTGGATGCTACCTGCCTGCGCAGTGGCTTGACGGCGGGTGTCTGGTGTACCGAATGCGAAAAGTACGTCGAGGGCGGTGCGAAGATCCCCGCTCATGAAACGGAACAGCGCAACGTGCGTGAGGCTACTTGCGCCGCCAAGGGGTACAGCGGCGACGTGTGGTGCCTTGAGTGTGATGCATTGGCGGTGGAAGGCGTGGAAACGGCGATGTTACCGCATACGTGGGATGATGGCGTCATCACCAAAGAAGCCACGAAGGATGAAAAGGGTGAATGCACCTACACTTGTACTGTTTGCGGTGGTAAAAAAGTGGTCGACGTGCCGCTCGGCGACATTCTCGGTGACGTGGATGACAGCGGTAAGGTGGATTCCACCGATGCACGATTGGTGCTGCAGTTGGCGGTAAGAAAGATCTCCGCTGCTTCCTTGAAGGTGGAGATGGCGGATGTCAACGGCGACGGTAAGACGGATTCTACCGATGCTCGTTTGATCCTGCAGTATGCGGTCGGTAAGATCGACGGCTTTACGGCGGGATAAATTGCAAGACATATGACGTTACGTTTTTACGACGAGAATTGAGGAACGACATGAAGAATGTAATGAAAAAAGCGTTGTCACTGTTGCTGGTGGTTTGCTTGTTGCTGCCGACAGCTTCGCTTATTACGTGGGCAGACAACGAGATTACAACGTATAAGAAGATAGCGGATCTTCCGCTTTCCACCTCGAAACAGCGTACGGTAACGGCGAGCGGACACTTGTTTGAAGCTTACGCCGTCTTCGATCCTATTGATCTGACACAGTACGGTTATCCTGCAGACGATGTGATCGGTAGCGGTGTGTTGGGTATCCAGATGGACATCGCCATCAGCGGTAACGACGCCGTGGTGGAAGCCGTGGCTTCCGGTGCGGGCGGCGGTCAGTTCGAAATTTCGTCGGCCGGCTGGATCGATAACGAGGAACTGTGCAATACGGCGTCTTCGGTGATGAAATGGAAAGCGAATGAGTGGACGCGTCATACGGTGGATTTGAGCGAACTTGCGGTGGCTACTGGTGACGACGCATGGGATCCTACCGCGTTCGATTGTATGCGCATCTATCTGGACGGTCTGGGTGTATTTGCCGGTCAGACGTGCTACGTTAAGATCGTGAACGTGCAGTTGGTGGATTTGTCCGCTACGGTGCCTGTGGAAGAAGCGCATGCGCTGGGTAACGGCACCCCGGGCGACCAGGCACCGCCGACCTATAAAGCGGCGGGTTACAAGGAGCTTGCATCCATTGATTACGAAGTGGCTTGCTTTAACGGTACGGTTGGCGGAACTTTCTATGGCTACAAATCGTTTGATCCAATTGATTTGACCGCATTCGGTTACCCCACGGAAGGGGATATTGAGGCGGGTTATCTTGGCTTGCAGTTCGACTTGTATATGGATGCCGGCAAGGAAATGGCGGCGGCACTGGAAGGTGGCGCAGGTAGCGGTCAGTTCGAAATTGCTTCGGGTGGTTTCTGCGACATTGAAGAGCTCGGTAAAGCCCCTGTCTTTGATTGGAAAAACGAAGCGTGGACACGTAATGTGGTGGACTTTGCATGGTTTACCACGGTGACGCACGGTCCGTTTGATCCCACGAATTTCAACTGGTTCCGCATTTATATGGATGCGCCGACCGACGGTAAGACGTACGTTTTGAAAATGTGCAATCTTCGCGTAGTCGATCTCACGCAGCCGTTGTCTGAAGAAGAGGCTCCTCGCGTGGGCGATGGTATGGGTAAACCTTCTGCACCGGAATATCAGGTGGAAGAAGATGCGTGGGATTACAATCCCGACACGGCGGTTGTCTCCGGTTACAACCTGGTGGAGTATGCGCAGAAAAACGGGCTGCTTCCTATGAAGGACTGGGCTCCCTTGGCGCAGATGCTGTTGTTCTCGTTGGCGGAAAAAGGTGGCGGCGTGCTGTACATCCCGGCAGGCGTCTACGAATGTCGCACCAACTTGGTTATCCCGAGCGGCTGTGTATTGCAGGGTGACTGGGTGAATCCCGACGAAAGCATTGATGTGCGCGGAACCGTGCTTGCGGTGTATGCCAACACAAGTTCTGCATTTATTACAATGGGTGGCGCTTCTTTGGTGAAGAGCCTTGCCTTCTGGTATCCCGAGCAGACGGTGAAGAGACCGCAGGAGTATCCCTACACCATTTTGATGGATCATGACGATACTGTGGAAAATATTACGTTGGTGAACGCCTATCAAGGTATTTACTCTCCGTATCCCATTTCCTGCCCGAACATTGAGAACGTATACGGTACGCCACTCAGCGTAGGTATTGATATGCAATCCTGCTCCGACCAATGGGAAATGGAAAACGTCCATTTTGCGGCGGATTATTGGGTGAATTCCGGCTTGGCGGGTGCGCCCACCACGGCTGAAGATAAAGAAGAACTGAAAAACGTTCTCTACTACGAAGGAACCGGTATCATCCTGCGCCGTATCGACTGGTCGTGGGTGACCTACTCCTCCATAAAGGGGTATTCCGTGGGTCTGCAAATGGTGCCGAACGGTGATTATGCCACTAACGGTATGATTCACGAGGTGCTCTTTGAGGATTGCTACACCGCCATTTACAGTGAAGCATTGGCACAGCGCGGTGTGATCGTTACATCCTCCACCATTCGCAACTGTCGTTACGGTGTGTTTGTAGATAACGCGTCCGACTTTACGCACGGTTCGCTCAAGATGATGGATATGGATATTTCCGCAACCAGTGAGGCTCTTACCGTGAACGACATGGCGCAGGTCTCTTTGCTGGAATCGGTTGTTCGCAGTGGCGCGGTGAACATTTCCAACGGTTGGTTTACGTTGGTGGGTACCGTGTTCTATACCGATGGTGCTCAGGTTGTATTAAAAAAAGGTACGCAGGTGGCAACGGTTACCGATTGTGTGGACTACTGGGGAGATGCCATTGAGGTGGATAACCAAGCGCGTTGCTCGCTTACGGTGAGCGATGAGCCGATCGATATGGATAAGATTCCGACGATCACGCCCGAAGAGGGCGGCTTGGCAAAGAAAGTCGGTCCTGCTTCGCAGGATGTGACGATCGCCGACTTGGATCGCACCGGCAAAACAGACGTTTCTGCCGAACTGAATGCACTGCTTGAGGCACAGGCGGCAACCGGTGGCACGGTATTTCTGCCTGCAGGCTTGTATCGTTTGGATGCTTCGGTCACGGTGCCCTCCGGTGTGCAGTTGCTTGGTTCACAGGATGTTGGTCATGACGTGGGTGGGTACAACATCGGCACGGTATTCCAAATTTACTTTGGCCGCGGCAGCGAAGAGGGCGCAGTCTTCTATCTTGAAGAGAGCGCCGGCTTGCGTGGCGTGAAGGCAATTTGGCCCGAGCAGGATTACTACACGGCAGGGACCTTTGTGCCGTATCCCTACTTCGTGCAGGGGCAGGGTAGTGACGTGTACGTTGTAAACGTCAGCGTGCAAAACGCGTGGGCGGTCATGGATCTTATGACCTATCGTTGCGATAATCACTATATCGACGCTGTGCGCGGCGGTGCGTTCCGCAACTTCCTGGCCATCGGTAAGGGTGCCGAGAACGGCGTGGTGCGCAACTGTCATCAGCAGCATTCGAGCTTCTGCGGCTATCAGGGCGAACTGCCCACGATCACCCACGCTTTCGCCGGTTATAATGAAGATTTCTTCCTTATCGGTGACGTGGAAAACGAGATCATGGTAGGTAACTTTGCCTATGCTGTTGGTACCGGATACAAGTTTGTTGCCGAAGAGACCGGTGCGGCGGACGTGACCATCTACGGTTGTGTTATCGACTATTCCACCAAAGTTGTTGAAGTGGAAGAGGCGGAGCGTGTAGATATTATTTCTCTGCAAGCCACGTGCATGACGCCGCTGCGTGATATGACCGCGGAGATGGATCATGTACATCTGCACGATACCTTCGACGGCGAGGTGAACGTGTGGACAGGTATTCTGTATGAAAACTCCGATTACGTGTTCCGTGCAGACGGCGGTACGCTCAATGTGTATAGTTTTACATTGGCAAGTAACTCGCCGGTCACCAACGTGTCCGGTGACGGCAAGGTGAATCTGTACGACGGTGTGTACTCGATTTACTACGGCTTCGACGGCAAAGATCCGGTGCACACCATTACCACGACAGCAGGCGAAGGCAAAAACGTGACGATGCGTTTGGGCTATTATCTGCGTAACTTGAACGATACCCAAAAGATTGGACGTTACGAAGGTGTATCCTACGTGACCAACAACTGGTATTACGACGTGGCAGAGGATATGCAGGTTCCGGAAGGGTCTGAAGTTGTGTTTAGTGATGCATTTAGCGACTACAACAGTATGCCCGACCAGTGGAAGATGGAGTTCCAGAACATTGGTGGTGGCGGTGTTGCTGTGCGTCGCGGTGTGGCAACGCTCACCGCAAAAGGCGGCGCGTTTTTGAACGCAATGCGTGCTAACAGCCGTTTCAACCTTACCGCAGGGGCGTATCGTTACGAGATGCGGTTGAACGTGGAAAGTTTACGGCAGGAAGATGGTAGCCGCCTTTCCTTCGCTACACTCGGCGAAAACGGAAGTTCGGTCGAATGTGTGCGTATCGCACCCGACGGCAGTGTGCAGGTACGCACAGCCTCCGGCGGTATGGAAAGTATCGGTAAGATATCGCTTGGCACATGGTATCGTCTCAGTGTGACGTTCGATATGGATGCGGATACCTATACGGTCGTATTGTACGACGATGCGTATAATGTTGTGGCAAAGAGCGGCACACGGCCGATTACTATAAACACCTTTACCGGTTTGTGGTTCGGTGCTGAGACTATGCCTGGTGACGAAACGCAAACAGTGGTGCAGGTGGACTATATGGCGGTGTTGACCGACGGCGAACCGACGCAGAATGCAACGATTGGCGACATAAACGGCGACAACAAGGTAGATTCCACCGATGCACGATTGATTCTGCAGTATACGGTTGGAAAAATCGGGGCTGATGTATTGAACGTGGTGAACGGCAATGTGAACGGGGATGATAAGGTGGATTCCACCGATGCGCGCTTGGTTTTGCAATATGCCGTTGGAAAGATCAGTCAATTCTAAACGATCGACTTTTCCTTGCCTTTGGGGCTACCTTTCTTACACCCGGGCTGCAAAGAAATTTGCAGCCCGGGTAGCGCGGTATATTCTCCGTTACAGTGTTGTAATGAACGTAATAGGTAGGGTGTTATATGGATTTTTATGTAATAGAATTTCATTCATTTCCGAAACTGCTGTTTTCCTGTACTGTCAGCACGGAGGGGTACGAAAATATCATTACACACCGACAGAACATGTTGGAAATTGCGTGTTGCGATGCAGCAATTGCCATAAATGAGGAAGGCGTTTCCACTGAAATTCCTCCGTATAACTTTGTGTGTACATTGCCGGACCGTGATATTCATCTGAAAGCAGTTGACGAAAATATTGGGAATTTGACCAGCGTTGCCATTCGTGGAGACTTCACGTTTCGTCGTGTTTCTTCCGATACGTGGAATAAGACAGATTTAAAGGAAAACGAATTGATTCTTCCGTTGCAGTTCAAACTGCAAAAAAGTGATTTTACGCGTTTGGAAGCGATGCTGCGTCAGGTGAATTTGCTTTTTCCGCAAAAGAGAGCAGACCAGCAGATGATGGCGATTGGTGTATGGTGTAAAATACTCGGTGAGGTACATGCCTTGCTGTATGCCCAGCTTTTTGGTAAACTGCAAGAGAGAGTAGCGCTGTATTATACCGAAAAAGCAAAGTCGTATATTCAGCAGCACTATGCCGAGAAAGTTTTGGTGCAGGACATTGCTGCCGTGCTGGGAATTACGCCGAACTATTTGAGCAGTACATTCCGACGTGAAACCGGCATGCGACTCAGTGAATATTTGGTTTCGGTACGTTTGGAAAAGGCACGCGATTTGCTGCGCGACGGAAGGATGACGTATGAGGAGGTAGCGGAGGCGGTAGGGATTGGTACGGAAACGTATCTTAACCGTTTGTTCGTTCGGTGGTATGGTGTAAATATTCGTAAATGTGTGTTGTCGGATCGCGAGTTGACCCTCTATCATCCCAAACCGTGGGGGAGCGAGAAGTTGGAACGCGATGTATGGGGGGAAAACGAGTGATTTCATATTTGTTGATAGCGGTTGTGATCGTATTGACCACAACACAAACGGCGTTGACTCGTCAATATGAACGTAAGGCGAAAGAGACGGATTGTTTTTTGTATGGTGCGGTTATTGCAATGGCGGCGTTCTTTTTCTTTTGGTTGCAAAACGGCTTTGCTCTTCATGGCGAAGGGACATTGCTTTTGTATTCGTTGGGATTTGGCTTATCTTTTGCAGCAAGCTACGTTGGAATGTTTATTGCATTGAAAAACGGTTCGTTGGCACTCACGACGCTGGTGATTTCCTATTCGTTGCTGATACCAACCGTTTATGGTTTGATTTGGTTGGGCGAATCGCTCGACGTATTGTCTTACGTAGGACTTGCTTTGTTGCTGGTGTCATTTCCCTTGGCGTATTTGGAAAAGGGAAAGCCTACCATCACTCTTAAGTGGATTGGCGGTGCGTTGTTGGCTTTTGTGGGAAACGGTATGTGTTCTACCGTGCAAAAAATGCAACAGGTAGCGTACGACGGTGCATACAAGGCCGATTTTATGATGTGTGCATTGCTGATGAGTTTTGTGCTGTTGCTAATTGGCGCGGCATTGCGTAACCATCTTCGTTGGGGCGATATTTGCGCCGCTCTGCCGTGGGGGGCCGCGGCCGGTATGGCGAATGGTATGGTAAATTTGTTGGTGATGACCTTGTCAGCGGTGGTAGCCAATGCGATTTTGTTTCCCAGCGTGGCAGCGGGTGGTCTTGTGCTTGGGTTTGCGGTTGCGGTGATATTCTACAAAGAGCGGCACACCTTCGTGCAAATAGCAGGATACGTCTTAGGTACGGTCGCGGTTGTTTTGCTGAACTTGTAAGGGGGGAAACGTATGTATAAGTTGACTTGTCCGTTGGTGATCACCAACCCATGGTTTGACCGTAAGGTGGCATTGAAAGAATTGCGCCGTTGCAAGGCGGATCGCGTGAATTTGATTCTGTATCGCGAGTTGGATCATGCTTTTTCGTCACCGTCATCGTTGGAGGCCTTGCGGGATAACTTAATCTTCTTTCGTGCCGAAGGCTTTGAAACGATGGTGTGGCTCGGTGAATCCATCGGCCATGACGGTGCACCCCGAGTTGACCGTGGTAAGTATGCACCGCTTTGTACCTTTGACGGCGGTGCCACGCATGCCTTCTGTCCGTTAGGAGAAGATTTTCGCCGCGATTTGGCAAACTGGGTGCAGGATGTTGCCCGTTGCGGAGCGGATGCGATCATTTTGGATGACGATTATCGCTTGAACTATCGCGGTGGTTTGGGGTGCTGTTGCCCCGAGCACATGGCACAGATCGAGCAAGAGGTGGGAGAGAATTTTGCTTCGACCGAGGAGTTTCGCCAAAAAGCGTTTGTGGGTGGACGTAACCGCTATCGTGATGCGTGGTTGAAGGTGCAGGGAGAATCAATGGTTTCACTTTCGCGGCAGTTGCGTGCGGCGTTGGATGAGATCGATCCAACGGTGCGGTTGGGTTTTTGTGCCTGCGTCGATTCGTTCGACGGTTCGGGACACACCGCCATGGAGATTGCCGCGGCACTGGCGGGGAATACGCGCCCGTTGGTACGCCTGATCGGTGCACCTTATTGGGCGGAAAACACGGATATTTGGCGTGCAGAAAAGGAACTTGGCGATGTGGTGGAATACGAACGTCAAGAAGCCACGTGGTTCCGTCGGTATATGCCGGAAACCGAAATTTTCAGCGAAGGGGACAGTTACCCTCGTCCGCGCTTTGCCGTACCGGCCGCTACGATGGAGTGCTTCGACACCATCTTACGTGCTTCAGGTGAAAACGACGGCATCCAAAAATACAATCTGGATTATGCTTCCAACGCAGATTATGAAACAGGATATGTAGACATCCACGTAGAGAACGCTGTACTGTACGGGGAGATTGACCGCTTGTTCGGAGGAAAAAACAGCATAGGCGTGTATCCGTATGTGGAAATGTCTCAGCAATGGGATACCGCGCGAGACTACACACGTTTTTGGACAGAATATCCCATCACCAATGCGGCGGTTCATTTTGCGGTGCGCACATCGTTGCCGTTGACGTATGATGATGAGACGGCACCGCTTCTCCTGTTCGGCGAAAATGCCCGTTCTGTGCCGCTTGAACGGTTGAAGAACGGCGCCATTGTGGATTTGGAGGCGGCGCGGTTGTTGCAAGAGCGCGGCGTGGATGTTGGTGTGCGCGGCACAAGCGAGTGGACGGGTGCGCGCGACCTTAGTTTTCACAGCACAACTGTGGAGCATTTCCTCAATGAAGATACCCACGTGGGCATGGGGTGGAATTCCCCGATGGTGATGCACGACGACGGGGTACAAGTGCTGTCGCGTGTGCAGCACCGTGGTGTGTGGGGTACGGCGGTGTATTGTTTTGAAAACGCAGATGGCTTGCGCTTCTTGGTGCTGGCGCATGAAGCACGGACGTTTAACCGCAGTTTTGCACAAAACTATGCCCGTCGCCGTCAGATGATGGAAGCATTGCCGTGGCTGTCTCGGCGAGAAGTGCCGGCGGTAGTTTGCGGCAATCACCCGTTCCACTATACCTTGATGAAAGAGGACGACCGTGCGGTGGCACTCGGCGTGTGGAATTTGCACAAAGACCGCATTAACCAATTGCGGGTGAAGATCAACGTGCCGTTTGATACCGTGAATTTTGTGAACTGCGAAGGGCACGTGGAAGGAAACGAAGCGATATTGGATACCAAATTGTACGCCTACGAAATGGCAGGTATTGAGATCGTAAAAGCATAAAAAGGAGGAATATACAATGATCAAAGCGGCATTGATCGGTTTCGGCGGTATTGTAAAAGGGGCACATCTGCCCGGTTACAAAGCGTTGGAAGCGATGGGAAAAGTGAAGTTGGTGGCGGCGTGTGATATTCGCCCCGAAGCGTTTGGCGAAGGCGTTCAGTTGAACATCGGTAACGGTAGCAGCGAGGGTGTTGGCGATATTCACACCTACACCGATTTGGAAGAGATGCTCCAAAGGGAAGATGTCGATCTTATCGACATCTGTCTTCCTACCTATCTGCATAAGCAGTATGCGGTGGACATGCTGAACCGCGGCTATTTGGTGCTTAGCGAAAAACCGATGGCGCTGTCCTATGAAGATTGCAAGGAAATGGTTGCGGCAGCCAATGGTCGTCTGATGATCGGTCAGTGTCTGCGTTTTTCGCCGCAGTATCTGTATGCCAAAGAGGTGATTGATTCGGGCATCTACGGAAAGGTAACAAATGCTACTTTCCGTCGCTTGAGCGAGCCGCCGCTGTGGGGTTGGGATAACTGGTTTATGGACCCTTCCCGTTCAGGCGGTGTGATTTTCGATCTGCATGTGCACGATCTGGATATTATCCGCTTTCTGTTTGGCGAGCCGAAGGCGGTTTCCTGCGTGGCGGGTGGTGCTCACATTGTGGAAGATGCGTTTGCCATTTCCCGCATGGATTACGACGGCATGAGCGTGATTGCCGAAGGTCGTTGGGATCAGGTGAAAATGCCGTTTAAGATGGAATATACGATCTCTCTTGAAAAAGCTACCATCCAACTGGTGGGTGGCGCGGTCACAGTTTTTCCGCACGAGGGTGAATCGTTTAATCCCACGCTCCCGGGTGACGATATGTACATGAAAGAGATCGAGTACATCACCGATATCTTTGTGAGTGGGGAAGAGAACACCCGCAACACTCCCGAAAGCGCAGCCGAAAGCATTCGCTTGGCAGAAACACTCAAAAAGAGTGCCGATAACGGCGGTGTAATCCTGCCGTTCTAAGGTGGACGTTACCGCTTTTCGGATATATATATATGAATTGGAGGTTGTATTATGTATTCTTTTCCTCTCGGTGTTATTCTGCATTCATTCCGCCTTCCGTTTCGCGAGGCGGTAGAAAAGGCAGCATCTCTCGGTGTACAAGGTTTGCAGATGGCGTTTGATGTGAACACACAAACGCCGGAGAAGGTGCGCGAAGAACTGGATATCATCAAATCCAACGGACTTAAGGTAACGGCAGTAATGGGCGATTTTGGTCGTGGCTTTTGGAATGAAGAACTCAATCCCGAAACGATCGACCTTTCCAAGCGTGTGATGGATCTTACCTTGCATTATGAAACCAACATCGTTACCTCTCATATTGGTGTGGTGCCGATCAATCCCAACACCAAGCGGTACGAGGTGATGCAGATTGCTTGCCGTGAGTTGGCGGCGTATGCCGATTCGCTCGGTGGGTATTTTGCGATGGAGACCGGTCCGGAACCTTCTATTGTTTTGAAGACCTTCCTCGATTCGCTCGGCAGTCGCGGTGTGGCAGTTAATTTCGATCCCGCCAATCTGCGTATGGTCACGGGTGAGGATCCGGTCATTGCGGTACATAATCTAAAGGATTACATCGTGCATACCCATGCAAAGGACGGACGTATGTTGAGTTTCCTCGATCCGGAAGTGGTGTACGGTCTGCGCCCGATCGGCGAAAAGGACCCGAAGGTGCAAGCATTTATCGAAACGCCGCTCGGTGAAGGTCAGGTGGATTTCAAAGCATGGATCACTGCTCTGGAAGAGGTTGGTTATCGCGGATATTTGACCATCGAACGCGAAGTAGGGGAGGATCCCGCGGCGGATATTGCTACGGCTGTAGCGCATTTGCGCGGCATTCTCAATGGATAATTTTGTCTCGAAATATACGTAAAAACAAGTTTACCGATTATTTAATTTGAAACTGCCGTTGTTTCGGATATGTGTGTATAGTTTTGTGTATTTTCATACGGTTTTGCTTGTGATATAATGAAGGCACAGAAGAAAGGACGCGATTACGATATGAAAAAGTACATCCTGCGCAGTGTGGCTTTGTTGCTGGCTCTGCTGATGACGGTCACTGTCTGTGGCTGTAAAACGGATGGTGACAAAGAAAAAACAAAATATGATCCGTTGCCGGGTGAGGTGCCTGTGGATCTGGATGGCTACGAGTTTACAGTTATCGATATCGACAGCGGTCGTTGGAACCGTGAAATGTCCGGTACTCCGCACACCGATGCATGGTTGCAGATCTTGGACGAAGTGGAATATCTCTATAACTGCAAAATTACACCTACCTACACCACCTCGCAAGAGATTTTCAACAAGGTGCAGCCCGAAGTCATGGCGGGCGGCAAAGCGGCAAATATCATTGTTACCTCGCAATGGTCTATGGGACAGTTTGTGGGCGCTAACTTGTTGCAGGATTTGAATACCTTGGAAGAAGTCAACTGGGACAATGAGTGGTGGAATCCAAACATCCGCAAAATTGCCACCATGGAGAACGGCACCCTGGTGGGTAACGGTTCCTTCATTTTTGATACCGCACTGACGTGGGTTCTCTACTATAACGAATCGATTTGGAATGAGTGCGGATTCCCGGATCCGTATAAGCTTGTGGATTCCGGTGAATGGACGTTTGACAAGTTCCGTGAATACTGTCGTATTGCTTCTCGCGATCAAGACGGTAGCGGTGTGTTGGATTCTAGCGAAGACCGCTGGGGTATTACCGCACCCGACGGCGACTTTGCGGACGCTATCTATTTCGCGTTAGGCGGTCATTTCTTTGAAACGAACGAAAAGGGCAGGGTAAAGCTGGCGTGTACGAGCGACAGGGCCTTGAGCATTATTGAGAAGTTGTCGGATTTCGGCAGACAAGACCGTACGATGGATACCACGAAATATGATCCGTTCACGGATCGTTTTAACACCTTTGTGAACGGCAACGCGTTGTTTATGGGCTATATCCCCGGTGTTTCGGTGTTGTCAGATATGGAAGATGACTGGGGCGTTATTCCGTTGCCGAAGTTTGATGCGGCACAGGAGGATTACTACTCTAGCGTGGATCACAACTCTTCGGTGTTCGCTGTTACTAATACAAACACGGAACTGTATGAAACCGGTGTGGTTTTGGAGGCTCTCGGCCGGCATGCCATGATTCTTGAAGATATCTATTGGCCGGACTACAAAGATGTGTATTGGCGCCATCCCGAAGAAGATTCCCGTATGTTGGATGAATACGTCGTGGGGCACGGTCAGTATGATGTGGCCTTGTTGATGTCCTATTGTAACAAGGCATTTACAACGCCGCGCGGACGTTTGATGACCGCGATGTTTGGTAAAGGTGGTAGTTCCGACTTCTACTCCTATATGGACTCGGTGGGGGATGCAATCGAAGCTACCGTTAACGACTATTTTTAATAGTATCAAATTTGCTGCTTTCATAACACGGGAGAAATAAGACTCCCACTTCCTTTCTCCCGCCCGCGGTCTTTTGTTATCGCGGGCGGGTATCGTTTTCCCCGTGTGAAAACAAGAAAAGAGCAAGCCAAAAATCGCTTGTTTCACATTTCGCGCTTTTACCAACCCATAGCCGATCCTGCTCAATACAAACAAAGATGCCGTATAGCAACATTACAATATAATATTCTCCCCTGTAATATCCAATAAATAATCGCCCTTTTTAAGGAGTTGCGCCAGACCAAAAGAATCCTCGGGCAAAAGGGAGGTTCGTATTGCTGCCAGTCCTTCGTGTTTTCTGTTTGGGTGGTGATAATCCGTACCTGCTGTGATTATTGAAAGTTTTTTCTCTTTTGCATATAACGTGGCTAAAGCTATTCTGGAATTGTGAACCGGGTGCATATTGAAAGCCTCAACTCCGTCTAACAATTCAGAGGGTACCTCTTTTATCCCGTCTCTCATAGGATGGGCTTGAATGAAGATGCTGTCTTGCATTATATAGTTTCGTCTGAAATTTTCCACGCCATGTGTGAGGGTATCGTAAATTTCCTCGAGCATGGGTTTGTTAACTCCGTAAATAAGATAATCGTTGTTGTTTTCTGTAAATCGGATTTCTGCTCCCAGATAGACTTTGATTCCTACCTTGTTGCCGTATTCTTGTGCTTGGAGGAAATCGTCGAAATACTTGTTGACATATACTTCTTTCGATAGATTGTCCGAGAAAAGAAAATGATTGGTTATGCATATACCACTATAACCCATTTTTTTGTAGGTGTCCACTAATTCCCACGGTGTAACTTCACTGCAAAGACTTGCCGGCCTCGTGTGAGCGTGAAGTTCTATTCTTTGGTTATAATGCAACATTAAATCCTGTTTTATCTTTTTTAAATCCATAGCACTCTCCACCGTTTCAATAATTTTTTGTTCTTTACTTGTTCATTGTGTATGGATTCATTGAGTTTGTCAAGGGGGAAGTGTTGAAATGGAAATAATCAAAGAGAAATGTGTACAGTATTGTAGATGTGAAAATGAATATTGAATGTAAGTTGCTTGACAACGAATCGCTAATGCTTTATCATAACATCTGTTCTTGTTGTGCCTGATTGGTTGCTATTCAAAATGTAATCTTTCGAACAAGAGGAACAAATACCTGCCGGAGGATACTAGTATGAAAAGAAACGAAATTCGAGTGAGAGATCCGTATATTGTTTTGGATAATGGCACTTACTATCTATATGTCACCACAGGGGAAAAAACGTTGTCCTATTATACCGCCGTAGATCTGGATTGTTGGGAATTGGGTGGAGTGGCTTTTGAGATACCCGATAACAGTTGGGCGTGTAAAGATGTTTGGGCGGCGGAAGTACATCGATATAGGGAGAAATTCTATCTGTTTGTATCGTTACTTGGTAAAGACGGCTTTCGAGGTACTCAGATCGCTGTAGCTGATACACCTGCCGGTCCGTTCGTGCCTTTGGTAAATCGTCCGTCCACACCAATGGGGCAGAGTTGTATCGACGGGACCCTCTATGTGTGCGAAGATGTGCCGTATATTCTCTACTCCCATGATTGGCCGGATCATTACGTGGCAGAGAAAAACGCGTTTGTGGGACAGATCTGTGCGGCTCAGTTGTCGGAGGACTTGACGTCCATTGCAGGTGAGCCGTGGGTGCTGTTCGATTCGGATGAAGCTCCTATCTCCGCGACTACGCCGGATATTATGGCGGAGGTGTACTGTGGAAAGTCTAATGTCCGCTATGGCACGGATGCTCCTTTTGTGCAAAAGCTTTCCGATGGAAGTCTGCTGCTCACGTGGTCTCCTTATTTGAATGGTAACTATGTTGTGTTGGGAGCGATATCTCGGACCGGGGATATCAAGGGGCCGTGGGAGCATTTGGATGCGCCGATCTTTAGTAATAACGGTGGTCATGCAATGTTCTTTTATGATCGGGTGGGCAGACACTGTATGTGTCTTCATGCGCCGGAAAAGCATATGCTTGAACGAGCGTGCCTTTTTGAAGTTGGCGAAAAAGATAGAACGCTTGTTGTTCTACACGAGATATGAGTATTTCCCCACAGTTGCCGTCATGCGGCTGTGGGGCGCAGAATGACATAGTCTGTAAGGAGAGTGTTCTCGTTACAGAACCGAAACAGTAAGGTTTGGATAGGGGAAGGGGAATGCTGATTTTAGTTTTTGCCCTATTTTATCCACGTATAGTCGATCCTACTTAGCACAAACAAAGACGCCGCATGGTAAGCAACGCTTGGCCATACGGCGTTTTTTGTAATTTCACGCTTGACGGCGCGACGGACATTGCCCATGGTGGTTGCGTATCACAGTTGTTTCGGCAATGTCCCCGAGAACGGACATACCGTCCGTTCTCCCGGCAGGGATAAAGAAATTTATGGTGGAGCCGGAAAGTGGG
>JAZNTV010000071.1:0-28124 GCA_045591985.1 Acutalibacteraceae bacterium | reverse complement strand
AACGGAGACTGCTTCTTTACGAAGTGTCTCCGTTTCGGGCGGTTCCCTTTATTTCTTCGATTGATTGGTTTCGTCTGCTACTGCGCGGATGATGTAACCGTCTTCGGTGTGTTCCACCGTATAGTATTGACGATAGGTCGCTTTTTGCATGTCGATCACCTTGTTGCCGTGGTCGTCCACCGTCACGTCTTGCAAGTGGACGTATCCCACTTGTACGATGAAGGTATCGCCTGCTCGTTGAATGGTGCCGATCACCGGTTCAAATGCACCGGAAGATTGCTGCGGTACGTGGTAATGCCCTTTGTCTTCTTCGTATTCAAAGGAGAAATAGGAATCGCCTTCCACACCAAAGGTGGCGTATTGCGGGGTATAGTCTTTCCCGAACAGGGCGTGATACGCATCGGTCACAGCGTCGATCGGCACGATGGTACGGCCGAATTCGTCGGTGGTATAGGGGGTTACGTAGTTGGGGTCTTGTTGTTGGCGGATCCATTCACGGTTGGTAACGGAATACAACGCCGCTTGGATCAGAGGAGCCTGTTCCGCTTTCTCCACCGATTCGAAAGCGGTGGGCGTATACTGCATCAACGGCAGGAGCGAATAGTACATGTCTTCGGATAAATGGGAGGTGTCGCGCATCTTTTGTACCATACGAATGCTACCCGTAATGGTGGAGATCACGCCGATGACGGCGAACACCAACACGACAAGGCCGATGACGGCGTTTTTGCCGTAGCGCCCGCGTCGTGTGCCGCGTTTGGAAAAACGGCGGGAGGCCGATGACGGAGTCTCTTCGGCGACGGTGTCGTCGGGTTTGGTAACTTCTTCGGGGGGCGGGTTGAGCGGTGCGGAACGTTTGATCCAGGCCATAATGCTCACTCCTTCAGCGATTTCTTACCGGCATTGTCCGTTTCCGGTGATGATAAATTTCGCGGTGGTCAATTCTCTAAGCCCCATCGGGCCGCGGGCGTGGAGTTTTTGAGTGGAGATGCCGATCTCTGCGCCGAGTCCGAATTCACCGCCGTCGGTAAAGCGGGTAGAGGCATTGACATACACGGCGGCGGCATCTACGGCGGCGGTAAAGTGCTCGGCGGCCGAGTGACTGTCGGTTACGATGCACTCGCTGTGACCGGTGCCATAGGTGTTGATGTGGGTGATCGCTTCCTCCAGCGAATCCACCACCTTCACCGCCAGAATATAGTCGCCGTATTCGGTGGCCCAATCCTCCGCTGTGGCGGGGATTGCTTCGGGCAACAGTGTACAGGTCGCCTCACAGCCGCGCAGGGAAACACCGTGTGCGGCCAGTTTCGCCGCCATCAGCGGCAATCCCTTTTCCGCCACTGCACGGTGCACCAGCAACGTTTCCGCCGCGTTACAAACCGAGGGGCGGGAAGCTTTGGCGTTTGTGATGATATCCGCCGCCATCGCAAGGTCAGCGGTCTCGTCTACGTATACGTGGCAGTTTCCCACACCGGTTTGAATGACCGGTACGGTGGCGTTTTCCACCACCGAACGGATAAGTCCGGCGCCGCCGCGGGGAATAAGAACGTCGAGGTATTCGTTCAGTCGCATCATGGCGGTGGCCGTCTCGCGGGAGGTATCCTCCAAAAGTTGCACCGCGTCGGCGGGCAGATCGGCCGCGGCAAGACCTTCGCGCAGGGCGGCCACGACCGCAGTATTGGAACGAATGGCTTCTTTACCGCCGCGAAGCAGGGTGGCGTTACCCGACTTCAGGCACAGAGCGGCGGCGTCCGCCGTCACATTGGGGCGCGCTTCATAAATGATACCGATGACCCCCATCGGGACGCGCACTTTGCGAATGGCAAGACCGTTCGGGCGGCGGTAACCGTCCATTACTTCACCGACAGGGTCGGTGAGCGCGGCCACTTCCCGCATACCGTCTGCCATGCCGCGAATGCGGTCTTCGTTCAGCGCCAAACGGTCGATCAACGAGTCGCGCATGCCGTTTTCGCGGGCGGCGGCAATGTCGGCTTGGTTGGCCGTCAAAATAGCCGCCGTGTGAGCGATGAGCGCATCGGCCATGGCGGCCAGTGCTGTGTTTTTCTCTTTGGTGCCGGCCGTTGCGAGTCGGCGGGCGGCGGTGCGGGCGTTTGCACCCAGTTCTTGTAAAGTCATCAGACAGTCTCCTTTACTTTAAACAGCGTACCGATTGCCGCGCCGTCCAACAGGTCGTACAGCAATGTGGGGTCTTCGCCGCTCATCACCACGGTGGGAATCCCCTCGGCGGTGGCGATTTCGGCAGCGTGTAACTTGGTGGACATACCGCCCGTGCCGAGCGGCGAGCCGGCACCCTTGGCGGCGTGTAACAACTCGTCGGTGATCTCTTCTACTACGTCGATGCGACGGGCATCGGGGTTTTGGCGCGGATTATCGGTATAGAGTCCGTCAATATCGGTGAGCAATACGAGCAATTCGGCGTGTGCGAGCACGGCCACAATGGCAGAGAGGGTGTCGTTGTCGCCGAATTCCAGTTCTTCGGTCGCCACGGTATCGTTTTCGTTAATAATGGGTAGTGCGCCGAATTCCATCAGACGGGCAAGGGTGTTGGCGGCATTGCTCTTGCGCATGTTATCTTCCACCACGTCGCGGGTGAGCAGTACCTGTGCGGTCTGGTGCCCGTATTCCGAAAAGAGTTTGTCGTAGGTATACATCAATTCGCACTGGCCGACCGCCGCCGCCGCTTGCTTGCCGCCGATGTCGTGCGGGCGCTCTTTTAAGCCGAGCAACCCCGCCCCTACACCGATGGCGGCCGAGGTGACGAGCAACACTTCACGACCCGAATTTTTCAAATCGGCCAGCACTTTGACCAGTTGCTCAATACGGCGGATGTTCAGCCGCCCGTTGGGGTAGGCGAGGGTGGAGGTGCCCACCTTCACAACAATACGATGGGCGGTTTGCGGTGTGTTCATACGAAAACTTCCTTTATGGTAAAATAAAAACATATCATTACTCTACAGCATACCATCTTTTGCTGCAAATTGCAAGGTTTTCGGGTCAGTTTTTCTGACGGCGTTATTTGTTATAGTGCGACCTAAAACAACAAGGGTAAGCGATCGATCGCTTACCCTTGTTTGAATTTGCGGTTTGTGCCGTCTTATTTCAGCGGTGCGGCGTGCCAGATGTCGCGCGCGTAATCTTCGATTGCGCGATCAGAGGTAAATACGCCGCTGCCGGCGGTGTTGAGCAACGCCATGCGGGCAAAACGCTCGCGGTCGCGATACACTTCGCCGGACAACTTCTGTGCACGGCAGTAATCTTCGAAATCCGCCAGCACCATATACGGGTCGCGGGCGACCAACGCATCCGCCACTTCGTGGAAGGTGCGTCCGCCGAACCCTTTATACATAAAGTCGATGGCGCGGTGGATGCGCGGATTTTGATTGTAGAGCGCGCGAGGGTCGTAGCCTTGGCGCTTCAGCGCTTCCACCTCTTCGGTACGCATACCGAAGAGGAAGATGTTGTCGTCGCCCACGGCGTTGTAGATCTCTACGTTGGCACCATCGAGTGTGCCGAGGGTGACGGCGCCGTTCATCATGAGTTTCATGTTACCGGTACCCGAAGCTTCGGTGCCCGCAAGCGAGATCTGCTCGCTGATGTCTGCCGAAGGCATCAATCGCTCGGCGAGGGTCACACGATAGTCTTCCAGATAGACCACCTTCATCTTGTCTCGCACAGCCGGGTCGTTGTTGATGAGGTCGGCCAAATAGCAGATGAAGCGAATGATCTCTTTGGCCACATAGTAACCCGGTGCGGATTTGGCGCCGAACAGGTAGGTGCGGGGGGTGAATTCCATCTGCGGGTTCTCTTTTAAGGTGAGATAGGTGTGCAGAATGTTCAACGCGTTCAGGTGCTGACGTTTATACTCGTGCAAGCGTTTTACCTGTACGTCGAACAGGGAATCGGGATCCAACACGACACCGCACTGCTTTTGCACGTACTTGGCAAAGCGCTCCTTATTTTGTCGCTTGATGGCGGCAAATTCCTGAAGGGTCGCCTTGTCGTCCGCAAAGTTGCGCAGTTTGGCGAGTTCGGCACCGTCCAACGCGAAACCATCGCCGATGCGTTCCTGCAAGAAAGCGGTGAGCGCGGGGTTCGCCTGGCACAGCCAGCGGCGGTGGGCGATACCGTTGGTCACGTTTTTGAACTTTTCGGGAGTAACGGTGTAGGCGTCGTGGAAGACGGTGTCTTTTACGATCTCGCTGTGCAGACGGGACACGCCGTTTACCGAGTGGCAGGTCGCCACGCAGAGATTGGCCATCTTTACCACGCCGTAACTGAGAATGGCCATGCGGCTGACTTTTTCCACATCACCGCCGGTAGCTTTCATCATCGCGGCGCCGAAACGGTCGTTGATCTCACACACTATCTGATAGATACGCGGTAAGCGCTGACGGAACAGGTCTTCCGGCCAACACTCCAACGCTTCCGCCATGACCGTGTGATTGGTGTAGGCAAAGGTGCGGGTAACAATGTTCCACGCATCATCCCACGTGTAGCCGCATTCGTCCAGTAAAATGCGCATCAATTCGGGGATGGCGAGGGTGGGATGCGTGTCGTTGATATGCACTGCCGCGTGTTCCGGCAGGTCATCCAGTGTGGAATGGGTCTGCAGATGGCGCTCCACGATATCCTGCACCGAAGCAGACACGAGGAAGTACTGCTGCGAAAGACGAAGCGACTTGCCTTCGCGATGGTTGTCGGCGGGATACAGCACTTGCGTGATGACTTCAGCCATAGCCTTTTGCTCCATCGCGCGCATATATTCGCCCTGATTAAACAGCGACATGTCCATGCCGGGGGCGGTAGCGCGCCACAAGCGGAGCGTAGATACACCGCGGCCGTCTTTGCCCGCCACCATCAGATCGAACGCCTGTGCCAACACGGTGGTGGCGTTTTCGTGGATGATGCTGTGGTGGCCTTCGTTCCAACTCTCGCGGATGTTGCCGTCGAATAATACCGGCTTTGTGAGCTCGGGGCGGGGAAGCAACCAGCTTTTGCCGCCGGGCAACCACATGTCGGGCATTTCGGTCTGCCAACCGTCCACCAGTTTTTGGCGGAAGATACCGTATTCATACAGCAAAGAATAGCCGATGGCCGGGATCTTTTCGGTGGCCAGCGAATCAAGGAAGCAGGCGGCAAGGCGGCCCAGACCGCCGTTGCCGAGACCGGCATCCGATTCCAGTTCATACAGATTTTCCAGTTTTACACCGTATTCCGCCATCAGGGCGGCGGCTTCTTCGGTGAGATTCAGGTTGTACAGCGTGTTTTTCAACGAACGCCCCATCAGGAATTCCATACACAGATAATATACCTGCTTGGCATCCTGCTTGTGTGCTTCGTGAATGTGGTTGATACGCGCCGCGCGCAGTTTGTCACGCAGGACGAGGACCAGCGCGTTATAAAAATGCTCGTCATTGGCGTCGGCAGGCTGTAACGAGAAGTTGTGTGACAGTTTGGCCTCTATCAACTCTTTGAGCGACAGCGTGTGTGCTTTCGGCATAGATTTTTTGGCAGCCATAAAAACGGCAACCCCTTTCTTAGGAATAGAAATGGATACCTTCATTATACACCTGCTGCGCGAAAAAATCAAGCAATATTTGGCTGAAATTACAAGGGCGGCGGTGGAAATAGGTGGGTTTTCTTCGTAGTATTTGTGCAACCTGCTACAAAATGCATGGGTTTTACGGTGTAATGCGCGAGTCGGCGGCACGGTGTCTCTTTTGCTCAAGGGAGAGGGAAACCACTGTGAGTGCGCGGTCATAGAAGTCCCCCGGTCATTTTCTCCTTGCTTGTAAACGCACGGTCTCGGGGACACGATGCAGTTGTTGCAACAAGCCAAATTGAAACCGTGTCCGCGCGCCTCGAAAAGGCCGGTCCCCTTTAGACGAGGAGACCGGGGGCCACAGCAACACCGATACGTCAGATCCACCGTGGGACGGTTTGCTTAAAACGTCACAGGTCGTCTGCGTCTTGCTCAGGGACCCCGCCGTCGGCAGGTGTGCCGGTGTAGCTGCCGAGAACGTCTGAGGTGATGGCGCCGTGTCCTTCGTCCGGTTGGATATAGGCCTCACTGTTTTCGAGCGCACGAGGCGGCACGTCGAAGGTGTGCACGATATCGGGTGTGGGGATTTCCTGGGTCAGTGCGGTGGGCGGTGCGGGGTGGATGCGGATGGTCTTTTTCGGTTTGCGTTCCATAATTTGTCTCCTTTTTGATTGATTAACGTGTAACTGCCAATAATAGGATAGACCGCCCGCGTGATATTATGAACGGAGGTTGTTTCCATTTTTTCGATCAATTCGTTACAAATCATTCATAAAAACCTCTTGACATTATGAGTCGGTGGTGGTAAATTATAGAAGGATTAGCACTCTTGACACGAGAGTGCTAAAACGAGAAAAGGAGGGGGGCGGCTATGGAGACGACTACCATCAGCGAGCGCAAACAACGCATTCTCGCGGCGATGATCGATCTGTACGTTGCGACGGGTGAGCCGGTCGGTTCCAAGTTGCTGGCCGATGCATTGGGCAACGCCGTGTCCTCCGCGACGGTTCGCAACGAGATGGCGGAACTGTCGGCAGCGGGGCTGCTCACACAGCCGCACACCTCAGCGGGGCGTGTACCGACCGCGCCGGCTTTTCGGCTGTATATCGACCGTCTGATGCCGCACCGACCGCTCTCGCTTGAGCAAAAGAGAGAGATCGACCGTGTGCTTCTTTCGGCGGGGAGCGATCCCGACCGTTTGGTGCGGGTGTCGGCGGATATGCTGGCAGCGATGACCGGTTGTGCCGCCGTTTCCACCGCGCCCAGTGAACAAGGGGCCACGGTGCGTCGCTTGGAAGTGATGTACATTTCCCCGCGTATGGCGGCGGTGGTCTTAATGACCGCCTCGGGCGTGATACGCAGTCGTATGTGCAGTTTCGATCGTCCGGTCTCGGCGGCGGCGCTGCACGAAACGGCGGCGGAGTTGGAAACGTGTTTCGGCGGTCGCCCGTTGTCGGATATCACACTGCCGGCGGTACAGGGCATGGTGCTCTCGTTTGGCGAAGAAGGGCTCTGTCGCATGCCGATCTTAACGGCGTTGCTCGAGTTGGCAAGCGAAGCCACGGCAACCGAGGTCACCTTGAAAGGACAACTTAACTTATTGCAATATCCCGATTACAGTGCCGAGCGTGCGTTGCGGTTGCTCGGATTCTTGTCGCACAGTGAGTTATTGACCGCCATGCTTACGCCGTCCGCCAACGGCGTGCAGGTGTTGCTCGGCAGCGAAAGTGTGCACCCCGAACTCGACGGTTCCGGTGTGATTACGGCACATTATCGCGGCGGCAACGGCGGAGAAGGGGCGCTTGCGGTCATCGGTCCGCAACGCATGAACTACGCGGTTACCATTCCGCGTATGGAGTATCTTGCAAGTGCACTCAGCCGTTTGCTCGGACGGCTTGCACAATAAACGGAGGAAGTATAGACATGGATGAGGAAGTAAAGACAACCGAAACCGCCGCCGAAGAAGCGGCAACTGAGGCGACTCCCCAAGCGGAGGAAAAGCCCAAAAAGAAAAAATCCGCTGCCGCTCTTTCGGTCGAACTGAAAGAGGCGCAGGAAAAGTTGGAGGCGCAGGAAGACGCCTATAAGCGCATGCTGGCGGAATATTCCAACTACAAACGGCGCACCGAACAGGAAAAAGAGCAGATCGGCCTGTTTACCAAAGGCGAGTTGCTGAAATCTCTGCTTCCTGTGCTGGACAACCTCGAGCGGGCGGCAACCGCTCCCGCAGGCGAAGATTACAAGACCGGTATGGACATGATCATTCGCCAGCTGGAAAAGACCCTTTCGGATATGGGCCTTGCCGAAATCGAAGCAGAAGACGCCCCCTTTGATCCCGAACTGCATAACGCGGTTATGCGGGAAGACGCCGAAGATGTCGAAACCGAAACGGTTACGCAGGTGTTCCAAAAGGGTTACCGTCTGGGGGATCGCGTGTTGCGTCCCGCGATGGTCAAAGTGGCGAACTGATATAACTTAACAGTATTTAGGAGGAAATGAATCATGGCAAAAATTATCGGTATTGACTTGGGTACTACCAACTCGTGTGTGGCGGTTATCGAAGGCGGCGAAGCGGTCGTTATCCCCAATGCGGAAGGCGCTCGTACCACGCCGTCGGTCGTGGCGTTCAAAAAGGACGGCGAACGTGTGGTGGGTCGTGTGGCGAAACAGCAGGCGGTCTCCAACCCCGATCGTACCATTGCATCCATCAAGCGTGATATGGGTTCGGCTCGCAAGGTAAGCGTCGACGATAAGGCATACACCCCGCAGGAGATCTCGGCAATGATCCTTGCAAAGCTGAAGCAGGATGCCGAGGCGTATCTCGGCGACAAGGTGACCGAAGCGGTCATCACGGTGCCCGCCTATTTCACCGACGCTCAGCGTCAGGCGACCAAAGATGCGGGTAAGATCGCAGGACTCGAAGTGAAGCGTATTATCAACGAGCCGACCGCCGCGGCGTTGGCATACGGCATCGACAAGGAAAACGATCAGAAGATCATGGTGTATGACCTTGGCGGCGGCACGTTCGACGTCTCCATCATCGAGATGGGCGACGGCGTTCAGGAAGTGCTCGCAACGGCGGGTAACAACTGCCTCGGCGGCGATGACTTCGATCAGAAGATCGTGGATTGGATGGTCGCGGAATTCAAGTCCGAAAACGGTGTGGATCTCTCGGCCGACAAGATGGCGGTCCAGCGTCTGCGCGAAGCGGCGGAAAAGGCGAAGATCGAACTTTCCGGTTCTGCTACCGCGAGCATCAATCTGCCGTTCATTACGGCCGATGCGACCGGCCCGAAGCATCTGGATATGACCCTTTCCCGTGCGAAGTTCAATGAGATCACGGCGGACCTTGTGCAGAAGACGATGAATCCTGTAAAACAGGCGCTCTCCGACAGCGGTCTTGCCGCGTCGCAGATCGACAAGGTGTTGCTTGTCGGCGGTTCCACCCGTATCCCTGCTGTGCAGGAAGCGGTGAAGAACTTTATGGGGAAAGAGCCGTTCAAAGGCATTAACCCCGATGAGTGCGTGGCCATGGGTGCGGCGCTGCAGGGTGGCGTGCTCGGCGGCGAAGTGAAGGGCCTTCTGTTGCTCGACGTCACCCCGTTGTCGTTGGGTGTCGAGACGATGGGCGGCGTTATGACCCGCGTTATCGAGCGTAACACCACCATCCCCACCAAGAAGAGCCAGATCTTTTCCACGGCGGCGGACAATCAGCCGTCGGTTGAGATCCACGTGTTGCAGGGCGAACGCGAATTTGCGAAGGATAACAAGACCCTCGGTATGTTCCATCTGGACGGTATCGCTCCCGCCCGTCGCGGTGTTCCGCAGATCGAAGTGACCTTTGATATCGATGCGAACGGCATCGTGAATGTCAGCGCAGTGGATAAGGGCACGGGTCGCGAACAGCATATCACCATCACGTCGAACACCAATATGTCGAAGGAAGACGTGGAACGCGCGGTGGCGGAAGCCGAACAGTATGCGGCGGAAGACAAGAAGAACCGCGAAAATGTGGAGACCCGTAATGCAGCCGATCAGGCGGTGTATCAGTGTGAGCAGGCCATCACCGAGTTGGGCGAGAAACTGGATGCCGCCGATAAAGCGGATCTCGAAAGCAAGATTGCCGCGGTGAAGGAAGCGCTGAAGGGCGACAACTACGACGATATCAAGGCGCGCCAGGAAGAATTGATGCAGGCGTTCTATGCGGTCTCCGCGAAGGTGTATCAGGCGAATGCGCCGCAGGACGGTGCTCCTGCCGACGGTTCCGCCCCGAATGAGGACGGCTTCTACGACGGCGACGTAAAATAAGAATGAACACGGTCGGGGCGGCATGCGTGTCGCCCCGACAGGGGGTTATTGAGTAATGGCGGATAAACGCGATTTTTATGAAGTGCTCGGCGTGCAAAAAGGTGCGTCCGACGATGAAATCAAGAAGGCCTATCGCCGTGTGGCGAAGGAAAACCACCCCGATCTGCATCCCGGCGATACGGCGGCGGAAGCACGTTTCAAAGAGGCGAACGAGGCCTATGAAGTGCTGTCCGATTCGGAAAAGCGTGCGCGGTACGATCAATACGGGCATGCGGGAGTAGACCCGAACTTCGGCGCCGGTGGCGGCGGCTGGGGCGGTGGTGGTTTCGATGTCGATTTCGGTGACATCGGGGATATCTTCTCCTCGTTCTTCGGTGGCGGCGGCGGACGTCGTTCCAACCCGAATGCGCCGCGACGCGGCAGTGATATTGCGGCGTCGGTGTTCATCTCCTTCGAGGAAGCGGCGCGCGGTTGCAAAAAGCAGGTAGAAGTGAATGCGGTGGAACGGTGTGCCGCCTGTAACGGCAGCGGCGCGGAGTCGGCCGCCGGTGTGAAGACTTGCCCGCAGTGTAACGGTACGGGGCAGGAACGCCGTGTGCAACAGACACCGTTCGGTGCGATGCAGACCCAGACTACCTGTTCGCGGTGTCGCGGACGCGGAAAGATCATCGAGACCCCGTGTAAGACCTGCCGCGGCAGCGGACAGACCACGGCCCGCCGCACGGTCGGCATCAACATACCCGCCGGTATCGACGAAGGTCAGGTCATCTCCATTCGCGGCAAGGGCAATGCCGGCACGAACGGCGGCCCGGCGGGGGATCTTCAGGTGCAGGTCTCGGTGCGGCCGCACCCCGTATTTGAACGTCGCGGCTACGATATCGTGTGTGAACTGCCGCTGACCTTTGCGCAAATGACACTCGGCGCGGAAATTGACATTCCCACTCTCGACGGTAAGGTGAACCAAACCATCAAAGAGGGGACTCAACCGGGCGAGATCCTGCGTTTGCGCGGAAAAGGCTTTCCGCATCTGCAAGGGCGCGGCGCAGGCGATCTGCTCGTGAAGCTTACGGTGGAGATTCCGAAAAACCTGAATGGTGAGCAGAAAAAAGCGCTCCGCGCGTTCGAGGACGCGACGAGCGAAAAGAATTATCAAAAACGCCAATCCTTTTTCGATAAATTGAAGAAGGCGTTCGGCGGGGAATGAATGAGAAAAACGACTCCGTGAAGGGTCGTTTTTTGTAAAATCAAGAGCAGCACTTGACAAATCCCGGAAAATAGTATAGAATGAAAATAGAACATATGTTCTTACCGGAGAAAGGGAGGGTTATAGTGCAAGAAAAAGCGTTTCAATCGACATTTCGCGGAGCGTTGGGGTTGTCCAATACCGAGTGGGTACAGTGGGTGCATCGGCAATATGGGAAGAGCCACTGCGAAACTTGTTTAAAACTGGATAATTGCTGGTTTTTGGATGATAAGAAACCTAAATTGCCGCAACATTTCTTTTGCCATTGTATAACAGAAAACGTACCGTATGAAACTGTGAAAAGAGAGGCTGTATCCGTGGCGGACTACAGCAAGTTTGATCCATATCTTTTCAATTCGTCACATACGTATACTCATAACAAAGAAAAAATGTTTGAAAGTTGGGGATATACGGTGGTGGATGCCGCATGGATGCAAGCGGAGATAGGGAGACAAGGGCAAGAGAAATATGTGCAAGGGGAGTATGAGTTGGGACTTCTCAACGCTCAAGGACAACGCATTAATATTCGTGTTGAAATTCCGCGAAAAGATGGCTCAGGGACCGTAAGTTTTGTTACCGGATGGATGGTTTATCCGGAGGGTAAAATCCGACTGGTTACACCATATGGAGGTAAGTGATATGAAAGAAATGGATCCGGTACGCGTGACGGTAGAAAAAGAGGAATACGCCAAGTGTGGAGTCCATAAGGGGATGCACGGATGGATATGTTTGGATGATTTCGTTAACGGAACATGGCTTGTAAATTTTCCGCAGTGTGGTGAAAAAGCGGATATTGCCACCATTTCCATAGCGGAAACGGATTTGGAGGTTATTCCCGTTATGTATGCTGCGGAAAACGAGCGTATTCGTGCCGAATGGGGCGAATGATCCATTGACATTGGTGCACATCGGTGCTATACTATGGAAAAAGGCAAAGGAGGTGGATAGTATGGTGAAGTATACTACGCTGATGGAATTAACGGTCGTGCTGTCCGCCGCGCAATAACTTTTCGGGTGCTCGTCGTCGCTGATACCGTCAGCGGCGACTTTTTATATTCGGAAAGGAAGAATGTTATGAAGGACATAATGTTGGAGATTTTGAAACAACCGTGTGATGAGGTGATACAAACGATCGCCGCAGAGGACGGAGCACTTGCTGATCGCGCGATGCGCGGTATGCGTCACATTCTAAAGCAAGCGGCGGCACAGCCGGACAGTTTTTCTGTGATCGCATTTGATAAAGCCGAGCAACCGATCGGATATGCCTTGTTTATTCAAAGTGCGGAGGTAGCAGAGGAATGGTTTTATACCGATCTTTGGGTGAGCGAGCCGTACAGACGGCAAGGGGTCGCGACTGCCGTTGTGAAGCGGGGGATAGGCTGTTTGGCGCAAAAACAAGGTCGGGTGCTGTTGTGTACCGTTTCGCCCGACAATCTGCCGTCACTGTACTTGCATCGGTCGTTGGGGTTTCGGCGATGCCGTACAAAGGATTTTGCGTTTTTTAAAAATGATGGTTTATATATGTTCAAAATATCGGTGTTGCCATTTTTTGAAGAATAGGGTATAATGCAGGTGAGAGGGTGATGACGGTGGAAGAATTTCCGAAGCGCAAGAGTATACGGTTGCCGCATTACGACTATGCGCAACGCGGATATTATTTTGTAACGATATGCACCCATAACCGACAAAGATTGTTCGGGGAAATACATAACGGTGAAATGCATTTGAATGATTTCGGTCGTATTGTGGATTTTACGTGGAATGATTTGAAAAATCATAACGATATACGGTTGCACGAATATGCGATTATGTCGGATCACATACACGGTATTATCGAAATATGCGATCGTAGGGAACGGTCCGTGACCGTTCCGCAAACGTCTCATTACCGTTTTGGAATACCTGAAATCATAAGGCAATTCAAAACGTTTGCCGCCAAAAGAATTAACGAGGAATGCAGACGGAACGGTTTGGAACCGTTCCCTACGGGTCGCCTGTGGCAAAAATCATATTACGAACACATCATACGTGATGAAAACGATTATCTGACAAAGGCCGGATACATTCACACCAATCCGTTAAAATGGGAGGTAAACCGATGAATTTTCAAATACAACAGGTCTCCTCGCTCGAAAAAGTGCGGGCGGGACAAACCTACGATACACGTGCGGTGTGCACTGCGCTTTCGGGTGAGCGGGTGTCGTGGCAGGTGGCGGTGACGGCCGAGAGCCACTGCTTTTTGTCGGTTGCGGCGGACTCGCCGCTTGCCGAACATATTCGCCTTTATCGCGTGCGGGAGGCGGTAATGGATCAACCTGCGACGGAAGATATTACGGGGGATGGCTATCTTGTCGAAACGGCGGGAACCATGCCGGATATTTTGGTGCCGCTTACCGAGGAGGAGACCGCTTTTACGCTGGGGCGTGGGCAGACGGCGGTGGTGTGGGTGAAACTGGATATCCCGCGCAACGCCGTGGCGGGGGAGTATCCCGTGCAGGTGGTGTTCCAAGCGCGTGAACAGGCACAGGCCGTCACCGAAACGGTGACAGCCGAGATGACCGTTTCGGTGAAAGCGGCGACGATTGCGGAACGCACCGTGCCGTATACCCGATGGTTTTATCTTGATTGTGTTGCGACGGCACACGGCGTGCCCGTGTTTTCGGAAGAACACTGGTTGCTGATCGAAAAGTATATCGAAGCGGCGGCAGATATGGGGATTACGATGTTGCTTGTGCCTACGCACACCCCGCCTCTCGACACCGAAGTGGGCACTGCTCGCCCGTGCGTGCAGTTGGTGGATATCGAAAAAACGGGGGAGACCTACACCTTTGGTTTCGAAAAATTCCGTCGGTATATCGCTCTGTGCCGAAAGCACGGCATCCGCTACTTTGAAACGGCGCACATGTTTTCACAGTGGGGGGCCCAATACGCCCCGAATATTTGGGTGACTGAAAACGGCGAGGGAGGGTATCTCTTCGGTTGGCACACGCCGTCGGATGACCCCGCATATATCGCCTTTTTGAAACAGTATATTGCCGCCATCGCCGCCGAGGTGCGCACACTCGGCATTGAAAAGCAGACCTATTATCACATTTCGGACGAGCCGAATATGACGACGATGGCAACCTACCAAACCGCTGCCGACATTCTGCGCCCCTTGCTCGGGGAGTCCAAAACGCTGGATGCACTGTCGGATTACGCGTTTTACGAGAGGGGATTGGTGCAGTGCCCTGTGACGAGCGTCGCGCATATTGCGGAGTTTTTAAAGCACGACGTTCCCGAACAGTGGGTATACTACTGTTGCGGTCCGCAGACAGTGTTCCCGAACTCCTTTATGGCGATGCCGTCCGCCCGTGTGCGTGTGTTGGGCTTTTTGATGTACAAATACGACATCAAGGGCTTCTTGCACTGGGGATACAACTTCTACAACAGTGCCGTGTCACTGTATCCCGTCGATCCGTATCTCACCACTTCGTGCGACGGTGTCTACCCTTCGGGTGATCCGTTTATCGTGTATCCTGCGAAAGACGGGGTGTATCCTTCCGTTCGCGGCGAAGTCACCTTCGAGGCAATGCAGGATACCGCGCTCTGCCGTACGCTGGAAGAAAAGGTCGGACGCCGTGCGGTGGTGGAAATGATCGACCGCGCCGCCGGCGGTGATTTGCGGTTTGACAACTATCCGAAGGAGAACGGTTTTCTGCTTTCTCTGCACGAGGAAATGGTGCAAAAGTTGGGTGAATAACAAGAGGTATTGCAGGGCGGTATAGCGTAAAAGCTATACCGCCTTTTGATTTTACGTCGATTTTACAACAGTGTGATTACCGATTTTACACCGGCGCGGTAAAATGCGTTCAGTAAAACGAATTGTGAAGATGTGAGGCTGTATACATGAACATTTTTGACGTACTTTCGCTCATAGGTGGACTTTGTTTGTTCCTGTTCGGAATGAACCTTATGGGGGGTGCGCTGGAGCGAAGCGCCGGCAGTAAACTTGAAATCATGATCGGCAAGCTGACCACCGGCAAGGTTGCGGGTTTGCTTACGGGTCTCGGTGTTACCGCCGTGATTCAAAGTTCTTCCGCTACAACGGTTATGGTCGTTGGTTTTGTTAATTCAAGACTTATGAACCTAAAACAAGCCATTCACGTGATTATGGGTGCTAACATTGGTACTACCGTTACGGCGTGGATCTTGAGCCTCAGCGGTATTTCGGGCAGTAATATGTTCTTGAAACTACTGAAGCCTTCTTCTTTTACCCCGATCCTTGCACTGATCGGTATTGTGCTCTTTATGTTCACAAAGAGCAACAAGAAAAAAGATATCGGTATGGTGCTTCTCGGCTTTGCAACTCTTATGTTCGGTATGGAAACGATGACCGGTGCTGTTTCAGGGCTTAGAGATGTTCCTGCATTTGGGGAACTGTTTATTATGTTCAAGAATCCTATCCTCGGTGTTATTGCCGGTGCGATTCTTACCGCCATTATTCAGTCCAGTTCCGCTTCTGTTGGTATTTTGCAGGCACTTGCGGCTACGGGTGCCGTTTCCTACGGTGCGGCAATCCCGATCATTATGGGACAGAATATCGGTACCTGTGTTACCGCAATGATTTCTTCTGTTGGTACAACAAAGAATGCTAAGCGTGCGGCACTTGTGCATTTGTCCTTTAATATTATAGGAACCGTTGTGTGTCTGGTTGTATTCTCGCTTATTAATATACTTCTTGCACCGGCTTTATTAAATGAATCGGCTTCTTTTGCGGGTATCGCAACGGCGCACTCCATCTTTAATATTGTATGCACCTTGCTTCTGCTTCCTATGTCGGGACTCCTTGAAAAGCTGGCATATAAACTCGTTCCCGATTCCAAGTTGCCCGAAAAAGTTTCCGAACTTGATGACAGACTTCTCTCAACCCCCGCAATCGCACTCGAATGTGCGCACAACCTCACTTGCGATATGGCTAAGATCGCTACCGATGCTTTGAAAAGCAGCGTGGAATGTCTTGGCACTTATGACAAAGCCAAAGCAGAAGCTATTCGTGAAGCGGAAGATAAAACAGACCACTTTGAAGATATTATCGGCAGCTATCTTGTTAAGCTGAGTATGCGGCAGCTGAATGAAACCGAAGGTGCAATGGCATCCATGCTGCTGAAAGCCATCGGCGACTTTGAACGCATATCCGATCACGCTGTAAATATTCTCGAATCTGCCGAAGAAATGCGTGAAAAAGGAATCGTGTTCTCAGAAGGCGCAAAAGCAGAAATGGAGTCGCTATGTGCGGCTACAACCGAAATTGTAATGCTGTCGTATGGCGCATTTATAGAGGATAACGCTGAACAAGCCAACCTTGTAGAACCCCTTGAACAGGTCATTGACCGAATGAAAGAACTTCTTCGCACCCGCCATATCGACCGCTTGCGTGTGGGCGAATGCGGTATTGAAGCCGGCTTTGTATGGAGCGACCTTATTGCCAATATGGAAAGAGTATCCGACCACTGCTCCAATATTGCCGGATGTGTTATGGATACGAAAGAGCAGAATATGAATCTGCACGAGTCTCTTAAACTGCTCAGAAGCGACAATGAGTTCTACAGAGAAAAATATACGGAATATACCAAAAAGTATCTTTCTTTCGTATAAGTCCCGAAACGTCGCTTTCAAAAGAAGGCGGCGTTTTTCATTGGACGATTGCATTTGGTAGCGGAGTATACTATAATAAAAGACAAGAAGTCCAAAGGAGTGTAAACGATGATTTGGTGTGTTGATGACGACAATACCATCCGCGACATTGAGGTTTATACGTTAGAGCAAACGGGTTTTAAGGCTCGTGGTTTTGCCGATGGCGTTTCTATGCTTGAAGCCTTAAAAGCCGAAATTCCGGAACTGATTATCCTTGATATTATGATGCCGGAAACGGACGGGCTTGAAGTCCTTAAAAGGCTCCGTTCTGAACCGGCTTACAAAGACATTCCGGTAATTATGGCAACAGCCAAAGGCACCGAGATGGATAAGATCGGCGGCCTTAATTCCGGTGCGGATGATTATCTCGTAAAACCCTTTGGCGTTATGGAAATGGTTGCCCGTGTAAAAGCGGTGCTTCGCCGTACTACAAAGGAAGAAGTAACGGGAGATATTACCGTAGGCAATATTACATTAAAAGGAGCTGAGCATAAGGTCGTTGCAGACGGTGAAAAGGTTGAGCTTACCCACAAAGAATTTGAGATGCTGCGGCTCTTTATGCAGAATCCGAATATGGTGTTTTCAAGAGATCGGCTGATGAGCGAGATTTGGGGTATGGATTACATCGGTGAAACTCGTACCGTTGATATGCACATTAAAACCCTTCGCCAAAAGCTCGGTAACGCCGGCGGTCAGATCAAGACCGTTATCGGTGTTGGGTACAGATTGGAGAATGAAGTATGACAAAAAAGATATTTCACTCCATATTTACGGTGGCATTGGTGGTGCTCCTTGCAAGCATCGGCATTGCAACAAGTTTTTTATATGATTATTTTAACGATTCGCAGGTGAAACGGTTAAAGGCGGAGTTGTCTCTTGTAGCCGATACCGTGAATGAGGTCGGTGTCGAATATTTTGAAAATTTTGATTCCACCGTATTCCGCTTCACCGTTGTGGATTCGGACGGCACGGTGCTTTATGATACGCAGGCAAAACCGAGCGAGATGGATAACCACGCAGACCGTGAGGAAATTGCCGAAGCATTTGAAAGCGGTACAGGTAGTAGTGCAAGAAATTCTTCCACCCTAACTGAAAAAACTTTTTATGAGGCTGTTCGTCTTGAAAATGGCGACGTGCTTCGTATTTCGGTAAGTCAGCTTACGGTTGGCGCACTGATTCTCGGTATGCTCCCCGCCATTATTGCTATTATTTTGATTGCAGCAGTCGTTGCCGGTATTCTTTCTCACACGATGGCAAAAAAGGTAACCGAGCCTTTGATGAAACTTGACTTGGAGCATCCTTCTGACAATAGTACTTATGAAGAATTGACTCCCATACTCACCAAGGTTCACAAACAGCACAAGCAAATTAAATCGCAAATGGAAACCTTGCGCCGTAAATCCGACGAGTTCGAGCAGATCGTTTCTTCGATGAACGAAGGACTTGTGCTTCTTGACGAACACGGTATGGTGCTCAGTATGAATACGGCGGCGAAGAAGATATTTGCTGTGAAAAAGGATGTTAAAGGAAGCGATTTCTTGCTTGTTGACCGCACAAGCAAAATGAGTAAAGCCATTTGGAACGCCCTTGACGGCAACCATAGTGAATACACCGAAGAAAGACAGGGTAACGAATATCAATTTACTATCAATCCTATTGAATCGGACGGAAAAGTTCTCGGCGCGGTTATTCTGGCGTTCGATATCAGCGACCGCGCGTTTGCGGAGCGCAACCGCAAGGAGTTCACCGCCAACGTTACCCACGAACTCAAAACGCCGTTGCAATCCATTATCGGCAGTGCCGAGCTTTTGGAGAACGGACTTGTAAAGGCCGAGGATACGGCGCGGTTTGTGGGCAACATCCGCAAAGAAGCCGTGCGGCTGGTTTCGCTCATCAACGATATCATCCGCCTTTCTCAACTGGACGAAGACCACGAACCTGTCACCGAAACCGTGGAACTCACAGAAGTTGCCAACGAGGTTGTGGAGGTGCTTACCGCATCGGCGGTAAAGCGAAACGTAGAACTCTCTGTCGAGGGCGATTCCTGCACCATTTACGGTGTGCGTCGCTACGTTTATGAGATCGTGTATAATCTTTGTGATAACGCGATTCGCTACAATGTGGACGGCGGCAAGGTTGAGATCAAGATCGGCAAGGAAGACGGCCATGCGGTGGTGAGCGTGAAGGACACGGGCATCGGCATTGCGCCCGAACATCAAAGCCGTATCTTCGAACGGTTCTATCGGGTCGATAAGAGTCATTCGAAAGAAACCGGCGGCACGGGACTGGGGCTTTCTATTGTGAAGCATGCGGTACAGTATCACGGTGGCAAGGTGGCGTTGGATAGCGAAATCGGTAAAGGAACGACCGTGACTGTTATGTTTTAAAAAAGCAACCGGAAGGCGATCCGCCTTTCGGTTGCTTTTTTGTAGGAGCTTTTTAAGAATCAGTGGCGCGGCGTATGATGCGTATCGTTCGGCAGGGCGCGTCCGCGCAGAATAAGCACGAGAATGAGAAGTGCGATACACACGAGAAGCAGGCCGCCCGCCACGATCCACGGCAACGAGGTAAGCGTCGCGAGAGTGAACGGTGCGGCAGTGGTCGTGGTTGCTGCAACCACCGTTGTTTTGGTGGTACTCGTCGTCGTGGTGGCGGAGGTGGTGGCGGAGGTGGTTAGCGGGATATACCGTTGCACCGTGTTCTCCACCGTATCCCAGCAGTACCAACCGATACTGCCCTCGCCGTTCATGGCGTAAAACACGGCGAAATCCGCCCGCGCCGCATCCGAGAAGGCGAACACTGCATAGTCCGTCTCGTCCCGCGTAACGGTAGAGGCGGTAAATCCGTCGGGGGCATCGGCAGAAAGCAGATAATAGGTGGTCTCACCCACGGTAAGCGGGCAGAAAGGATATACCGCATCGGCTGCCGTATCGGCAAGGTACCACGCGGCGTCTGCGCTGTCTGCCGCAAGATATACGAGCACGAGTGCTTCGTTTTCCGAACGGTAGGCGGTGAGTGTCTGCGTGCCGAACGAGATGGTGTCTACGGTGAATCCCGCGGGGATATCCGCTTTGTCGGGGGTCTGCGCCGTATAGGTTACCCCATCGATCGTTAACACGGCCGGAATGGTGGTGGTCGTACTGCCCGCGGTCGTTGAAGTGGTGCTTTCGGGACGGCGGGAAGTGGTGGTCGTGGTGGGACGGCGGGAGGTGGTTGTCGTGGTGGTCGTCGTGGTTGTGGTCGTGGTCGTGGTGGTAACGTTCGATTGCACGACCATTTTCGCACCGGCCGTAGGCGCGCCGAGCGCCTCAAAACTCCACGAAATGACCTCGGCATTGCCGATGGAGAACAGACAAGTTCCTTCGCCGATGGCTTTAAAGGTGAGCGCAAACTTCATCGAGCCGCTGTCTGCTGTGGCGGCCGCCGCCAGGTTGACGGTACCGTTGCCGCCCGCGGCATTACTGCCCGAAACAAATTCCATTACCGCGGGATCATACGATACCGTTGCCGAAACCGCACCGATAGACGAGGCGGTAAAGGAGGCGGTTACCGTGACCGTGTCGCCGACCGTGACCGTGCCGGCGGAAAATGCAAGATAAGCATTGGCGGTCTCTGCCATCGCCGTAAAGGGCATGGCGAACAAAAGGCAAAGCAACGCCGCCGCACATAAGAAACGCATACACGTATTCATACCAAACACTCCTTACTTCTGTTCAATAATAAGAACTTTCAACAGGTGTTGTTGCGTTTTTAACAGATCCACAATGGTGACCGCTCCGTCGCGCGAGACATCGGCTGCCTGCAGGTGATGATCGGTCAGTACACGCACTTTCAACAGATGCTGTTGTATCTGCAAGAGGTCCACGACCGAAAGGAGACCGTCCCCGTTTACGTCGCCGCGGATCAACAGCGGATACACCGCATATAACGTATCCCCTTTTGACACATGCAAGACACAGCCGGTGCCGACCGTGCCGGTCACCCGTGTCCCTTCGCTGTCTACCACAACAAGCGTTGCTTCCGGGTCGGATAGCGTGAACCCGCTTATAAATTCTTCCGCCGTTGTGCCGGGGGTGATGCCTTGTATCGTGTCTTCCACACGATACGTTTCGCTTTCCAACGTGGGGGCGTTTTCATCGTCGCCCGTCGCCGAGGGGGTGCGATAGACGGCCAGTGTGTACGTTCGCACGGCACCCGAAGCGGCGGTCACTTTTATCGCTATTTTGTTCATGCCGCTTTGGAGGATCACCGTTCCCGTGCCGCTGACCGTGGCGGTTTTGCTGAAGGGAGAGGCGCTCACGCGAATTGACGAAACCGTGTTCGGCACGCTCATTTCGTATTGCAGGCGGTAGGTGTCGAACGCGGGCGTGAAGGTGCGGTCGGTCACCGTCAAAGCGGAGAGCCAGTTGTCGTTACTTCCCGTGGAGGTGGGTTTTTCACAGGCCGTTTCGGGCATATCCTCATAAACGGGAATGCAGAACTCCATCGCGCCCGCCTTCACTTCGTCGGTATAGGCGTCCGCAAGGGTGGTTGCCTCCGATGTGGGGGCAAAGATGTTGGTCATATATTGGTGACGATAAAAACCGTTGCCACCGTCGGTCACGTCGAACTTTTGCAGATACAGGGTGTTCTGCTCACGGTTGATATAGGAGTTTCCGAGGATCACCGCCCCGCCGCGAATGGCCAGTAACGGTGTCGTCCACGGCAGATGATAAGCGGCGTTGGTGGTTGCCGCGTAACGTGCACCGTTTTGAATGGGCGAGAGTGTGTCGGTGGCATACGCATTGATATTAAAAATGTTGTAATATCCGTTATATGGTGCAGCGGCGGTACCGTGTCCCAACGCGTTGCCGTGGACCCCTTGCTCCTGTCGTGCGCGCGAGGCCAGATGGTATGGACTGACACCCGTTTCGCGCCCCGCCTCCATGAACCAGGTTGCCCAGTCGCCTTCCGCCATGAATGTGCCTGCCAGAATGGCATTGACTCCTTCAATGGTACAGGTGTCGGAATAGGCAAGATTTTCAAACTGGAAGATGGCGGTGGCGGTGAGGGCGTTGCGCGGATCCAAACAATAGGCGATAATGCCGCGGTCGGCGGCGACCCAGGCGTCGCTGTCCAGCCCTTTCCACGTGCCCGTGGCGGGAGTGTATGCCCCGTATTCGCACGATTTCCACGAAGCGATGCTGCCCCGCGGCACCAAACTGACGCCCACCACGCTTTCGGCATCCAGCACCTCTTCCCACGACAGCCCCGTGTGCTGTGCACGGAACACCCAGTTCGGATAGGTTTTATGTAATTCCCGCAGAGCAGGGCGGTAACTTTCGGGGAATTCCTGCGCGGTGAGCCACGCTTCAAAAGTGTCCTCGTCGCTCGGCGGCACTTCGCTGCCGTTTCCCGTGGTCGTCGTCCCCGTTGCGGAGGGCGCGGAGGCGGAGGGGGCGGTCGTGGTGCCGACGGCCGTGGTCGTCGTAGCCGTTGCCGTTGTTGTCGTGACAGCGGTACCGGTACCCTCGGCGGCGACACCGAACAAGGTGCTGCCGAACAAAGCCAGCAACGTGATGGCCGCCAATAGGCGGTGGCGCATACCCTCGCCTCCTTTTCGATAAGATCACTTATTATTTTACCATATTGTCGGAAATTGTCAACAGGAATACGATTGACAAACATGGGAAGGCTTGGTAAACTGAAACGGTAAGATTTCAACGGGAGGTCAAACGTATGGTACAGTTCGGTCGATTTAACACTACCGCCGATACGGCGGATAACGTTACCCGTGCCTTGCGGTTTTGCCGCGAGCAGGGGGAGGATACGCTGGTTTTTGAAAAAGGGGAGTATCACCTGACGGCGGCAATGGCGGCGGAAGCACTGCTTTGTATGTCCAATCACGGCGACCCGGGGCTGAAACGCATCGGCTTTTTGCTGCGTGATATGCAGGATTTCACGCTGGACGGCGGCGGCAGTACCTTCATTTTTGAGGACGTGATGCAACCCGTGGCATTGCTCGGGTGCCGCAACGTCACCCTGAAGAATTTTTCGGTCATCTGCCGTCGCACCAAAAACACCCGCGCGGATATCGTGCGTGCGGGCGCGGATTGGATGGAACTCGCGATGGCGGCGGACGAGCCTTGGTACATTTCCGAAGGGGAACTTATGATCGGCGAGCGGTGGTGTGACCCGCAACGCGTGTTCTATTTTGACGAATACGACGGCGAAACCGAACAACTGGCGGCGGGCAACGCGGAATACGTCTGCTACTCGCCTGCCGAAGGGCGGATACCGCATCTCACCTATTCCGAAACGGCGGAAGGCGGTGTGCGGGTAGCGGGCTTGCGCCGTCCGTTTAAAGCGGGCAACCGTGTGGTGCTGGGCACCGAGTCGCGGTGCGGCGCGGTGATGCTGGCGGAGGATTGTGTGAACACGGTGTTCCGTGACGTGACGCTGTACAGCGGTATCGGCATGGGGCTCATTGCCCAAAACTGCGACGGAGTGGAGCTGGACCGTTGCGCCACGCGGGTGTTGCCGCACCGTTTGTTCAGTTTGAACTCGGATGCGACCCATTTCGTCCACTGCAAAGGCACTATCCACATTCACGATTGCCATTTCGAAGGTCAGCACGACGACGCGTTGAATCTGCACAGCGTGTATCTGCAGGTGGTCGCGGTACGCGAGCGGGCGGTGACGGTGCGGTTTATGCACCCCGAGACCCGCGGACTTACGATCTTCCGTGCGGGCGACCGCGCGGCGGTGATCGATTCCCGCACCCTGCTCTCTCGCGGGGAGGTGCAGGTGGCGGCAGTGAGACCGCTGAACGTCGATACTATCGAACTGACCCTCACCGCCGACAGCGCTCTCTCGCTCGTGCGGGTGGGGGACTGCCTGCACGAGCCGTCCTATCACGCGACGGTGCTGTTCGAGCGGTGTACCATGGTGAACAACCGTGCCCGCGGCGTACTGCTCAGCGGCGGTGCAGACTACACCTTCCGCAACAACCGCTTTTTCACCCCCGGCCCTGCCATCCGTTTCGCGTGTGAAGCGGACTATTGGTACGAAACGGGTGGCAACGAGGCGGTGTTGGTGGAAAACAACGAGTTTCGCAACTGCGTGTACGCAGGGTGGGGTGTATACACCATCGACAGCAACCGCCTTCCGCACGACGAGGGGGTATATTTCCGCCGCTCGTTGGTGTTGCGGAACAACACCTTCCGCGACTGCGAACATCCGCTGGCGGACTTGTACGGTTTCGAGACGGTGTGCTTTGAGGGGAACGTGTTCGAAGGCGGGATCGCCCCCACCGTACGCACCGAAAATTGCGGTACGGTGACATTGCAGAAAGAGATAGCGAGGGTATGACAAATGGATAAACTGTATCAATGGATGGACGCGCACGCCGACGAGTTGATCGAAGCGGCAGGGCGTTTGGTGCGTATCAACAGTGTGGGCGGCACGCCCGAAAATGGTCACCCGTTCGGCGACGGCGTGGCGGCGGCGTTGGACGAAGCACTGGCTATTGCGCAAAACTGGGGGCTTGCCACCCATAATTACGAATATTACGTCGGTACGGCGCAACTGGGCGAGGGAGAGCCGCGCCTTGGCGTGCTGTGCCATTTGGATACCGTGCCGCTCGGCGAAGGATGGACACACGACCCGCTCGGCGCCGAGATCTGTGACGGCAAGATGTACGGTCGCGGTACCACCGACGATAAAGGACCGGCCGCGGCGACCTTGTTTGCGTTGCGCGCGCTTAAAGAGTGCGGTATGACGCCGCCGGCCGCTGTGCGTGTGGTGCTCGGCGGGGACGAGGAAACGGGATCCACCGATATGGAATACTATCAGACCAAAGAGGCATTTCCGCCGTATTTGTTTTCGCCGGATGGCAGCTATCCGCTCATCAATACCGAAAAAGGGCGGGTACAACTGACCGTTTCCGCTCCGATGAGTGATACGCATCTTCGGTGGGCGCGCGGCGGCTCGGCGCTGAATGCCGTGCCGACCGAAGCGGTTGCCGGCTTGTGCGGCATAGAGGCGGCGGTTGTGCGTGCGGCCGCCGAGCAGACAGGACATCGTGTGACCGTGACGGAAACGGCGGACGGTATCACTGTCACGGCACACGGCGCGGCGGCACACGGTTCTACCCCCGAAAAGGGCGAAAATGCGGTGACGGCGTTGCTGGAGGTGTTGGCGGCGTGCGGCGTCGGCGGTGCGGCGGTGAAAAATGCCGCGGAGAAATTCCCCTTTGCCGAATACGGCGGCGAAAGTGCGGGTGCGGCATGCAGTGATGCGCCTTCCGGTGCGCTTACCCTCGCACTGACCTGCCTTGCGATCGAAGGGGGGCAGTTTGTCGGAAAGGCCGATATTCGTTTTCCCGTGAGTTTCACGGTGGCGGATATCGAAGATAAACTGCATGCGGGGTTGGATGCGGCGTTTGCCGTTAGCTGTGACAATTGCGTGGAAGGACATCACGTGCCGGAAGACAGCCCGTTTGTGCAAACGTTGCTTACGGTATACGAACAGGAGACGGGCGAGGAGGCGCACGGGCTCGCCATCGGCGGCGGTACCTACGTACACGGTATCCCGAACGGGGTGGCATTCGGGGTGGAATTCCCCGGCGTGGATAACCGCATTCACGGTGCCGATGAGTTTATCGGCGTGGACGAATTGCAGAAGGATGCCCGCTTGATTGCGTGCGCTATTGCAACGGTGTGTGCAGAAAATTGGTAAAACTCACCGATAACATTCGCTTTTTTTAGAATTTTTGGACAAAAAACACCCCCTTGCATCTTGACAAACGGGGTATACGAGTGTATTATATAAGTTGGGTATATCTTATCGACGATAGTCGGTGCTGTCGTTGATATGAGCATATTCGAGCAACGCCGTCGGCGGTTGCTTTCATCCGTATACTAACTTTTATAACGTAATTTAGGAGGTGCAAGGTTTCATGGATATGATATGGGTCATCGTATCCGGTGTCGGCGGTCTGGTCGTCGGCTCGGTGGTGTCGGCCATCGTCGCGTTCAAAAGCGGCGTGAACAGCCGTCGTCGCACAGCCGAAGCATTGATCGGCTCCGCGGAACAGGAATCGGAACGTATCATCAAAGAAGCCAACCTCACAGCGGAAGCCAAAAAGAAAGAAGCTGTGTTGGAGGCAAAAGACGAAGTGCACCGTCTGCGCAGCGAAGCGGAACACGACATCAAAGAACGTCGCAAAGATATTCAGCGTCAGGAAAACCGTTTGCAGCAGAAGGAAGAAGCACTGGATCGTAAGATCGAAAACTACGAAAAGAAAGAAGAGCAAATCGCCGAGCGTGCGAAGGCTGTGGAAGAACGGCTGGCCGATGTGGAGAACATCAAGCGCAGTCAGTTTGAAATGTTGGAACGCATTTCCGGCTACACGGCCGAGCAGGCGAAGGAGTATTTGCTGAACGCGCTCACCGACGAATTGACGCACGAAAAAGCGTTGCGCATCGCGGATATCGAAGCGCAGTTGAAGGACGAGGCGGATAGCCGCGCCCGCAACATGATCTCCCACGCTATCCAGCGTGTGGCGGCAGATCAGGTAACCGAGGCGACCGTATCGGTCGTGCCGTTGCCGAATGACGAAATGAAGGGTCGCATCATCGGTCGTGAAGGGCGTAACATCCGCGCGATCGAAACACTCACCGGTTGCGACCTCATCATCGACGATACACCCGAAGCGATCACACTGTCTTGTTTCGATCCGGTGCGCCGCGAAATCGCGCGCCTGTCGCTTGAACGCCTGATCTCGGACGGTCGTATCCATCCTGCCCGCATCGAAGAGATGGTGGAAAAATCCCGCCGCGAGGTGGAAGCCACCATCAAGGCAGAGGGCGAACGTGCGGTGCTCGAAACGGGCTTGCACGGTATTCATCCCGAAGTTATGCGCTTGCTCGGTCGTTTGCGTTATCGCACCAGTTACGGGCAAAACGTGCTGAATCATTCGATGGAAGTGGCCTTCCTCGCGGGTATCATGGCGAGCGAGCTCGGCATTGATCCGGCGGTGGCGCGTCGCGCCGGTCTGCTTCACGACATCGGTAAAGCGGTGGATCACGAGATCGAAGGGTCGCACGTTGAGATCGGTGTGGATATTGCGCGCAAGTATAAGGAAAGCGATGCGGTTATCCACGCGATCCAAGCACACCACGGCGACGTGGAAGCGGCTACAATCGTGGCGTGTTTGGTGCAGGCGGCCGATGCGATTTCGGCGGCACGTCCCGGCGCTCGCCGCGAGAATTTGGAAAACTACATCAAGCGTCTGGAAAAACTCGAAGAGATCGCCAACGAATTCAACGGCGTGGAGCGTTCCTTTGCTATTCAGGCGGGTCGCGAAGTGCGTATCTTGGTGAAACCCGAAGTGGTCAGCGACGATCAAATGATCCTGTTGGCACGCGATATTGCCCAGAAGATCGAGGACAATATGGATTATCCCGGTCAGATCAAGGTCAATCTCATTCGTGAAAATCGCGCAGTGGACTACGCAAAATAAACCAAAACGGCGAGCGCGGATATCCCGCGCTCCCTTTTTATAGGAAGGAAAAACGGTATGAATATTTTGTGTGTGGGTGACGTAGTGGGGCACCGCGGTTGTGATCTGGTGCGGCAGATATTGCCGGCTTTGAAACGGCAATACGCGGTGGATGTGTGTATCGTCAACGGTGAAAACGCCGCCGACGGTAACGGCATTACACCGGTGGCGGCGCGCTCACTGCGCGACAGCGGCGCCGATGTCATTACGGGCGGTAACCACACCTTTCGCCGTCATGAGTTTTATGAGCTGCTCGATAGCGAACCGTGGCTGCTTCGCCCCGCGAATTTTCCCGCTTCGGCTCCCGGTGCGGGCATGTATACCGTAGATCGCGGGCGGTATCAGGTGACGGTGATCAACCTGCTCGGCACCGCCTTTATGGAACCGCTTGCCTGCCCGTTCGACACGTTGGATGCCCTGTTAAAGCAAGCGGGGAACCCGAAATTTTGTGTGGTAGATTTCCATGCCGAGGCAACGGCCGAAAAGAAGGCGTTGGCGTATTATGCCGACGGGCGGGTATCCGCTGTTTTCGGCACACACACCCATGTACCTACGGCAGACGAACAGATTTTGCCGCAGGGCACCGGCTACATCACCGACGTGGGAATGAGTGGCCCTGTGGAATCGGTACTGGGTATCCGCCCCGAATTGTCCATTGCCAAAATGCACGGCAAGTTGCCGGTGCGGTTTACGTTGGCAGAAGGCCCGTGTGAGCTGCAAGCGGTGCTGTTCACGCTGGACGACAAGACGGGCAAGACGGTGGCGGTGGAACGCATCGCTGTGAGAGAATA
>JAZNTV010000070.1:0-18998 GCA_045591985.1 Acutalibacteraceae bacterium | reverse complement strand
AAGCCGTCAATATCGCAGCCGTGCGTAGCACGGAAGAGCGAAGCTCTAAGGCTTTTTCAAAAGGCTTACTGCGAATATTATACCACGATTTGCGGATGCTTTCAATATTTTTAGGTATTTTTCAAAATTAAATTGAGTTTTTCAAGATGAATTGTTATTGTGCACCTTTCGTTCACTTTCGGCATAGTGTGGGGTGAGGACAAAATGTCCGATTATGTGAGGAGAGTGACGATGTGAGAAACGATATGAAGGAGCATTGGCAACCTTCGGACGGTTGCGAATGTGACTGGCTTCCCGTGTTGGCGTTTTTGCCCGCACAGGAGTTGGGCGAGGTGTATGAGGCGGAATACGGCTTTCCGCGCGGCACGATCTTTCCGGTGTTGGATAAGCCGTTTTTAGCAGGGGGGTGCGCACGATGAATGGGAATACGGTGACCTCTTGCGGGTTACGCCGTCGTATTGCGGCGTATGATTTTGCCTTGGTGGAAATGAAACTGTATTTGGATACTCATCCGTGTGACAAAGAGGCGCTCGATCTGATGTACGCATATCGCCGCAAACGCGCGGAGTTGGTGGAAATGTACGAGTGTCATTTCGGTCCGTATGAGAACACAGCCGACGAAGTAAAGAACCCCGATCATTGGTCGTGGGTGGATTCGCCGTGGCCGTGGGAGTATGCGTGAGAGGAGTGAGCGAGTATGTGGATCTATGAGAAAAAACTGCAATATCCCGTGTGCATCAAAAATCCGAATCCGAAGATCGCCCAGATCGTGATCAGCCAGATCGGTGGTCCCGACGGCGAACTCGGTGCGTCGATGCGCTATCTCAATCAGCGCTATGCAATGCCGTATGATGAGGTGAAGGGGATCTTGACCGATGTCGGCACCGAGGAACTGGCACACCTTGAGATGGTGTCGGCTATTGTATATCAATTGACCCGTAATCTCAGTCCCGAAGAGATCAAGCGGTCGGGGTTCGATAAGTATTTTGTGGATCACACGGCCGGCGTGTATCCGCAAGCGGCATCGGGTGTGCCGTGGCGCGCAGAGTATATTGGTGTGAAAGGCGATGTGTTGACCGATCTGCATGAGGATATGGGAGCAGAGCAAAAGGCGCGTACCACCTACGATAATTTGTTGCGTCTGATTGACGATCCCGATGTGCGTGACCCGCTGAAATTCCTGCGCGAGCGTGAGATCGTGCATTACCAACGTTTCGGTGAAGCGCTCGGCATTGCTTCCGAACGCATGAATGCCAAGAACTTCTATGCGGTTAACCCGGCGTTTGACAAAGGGTGCGGAAAGTAATATAACACCGTCGCGGGGCAGGGGCTTGCTCCTGCCGTAACATAACAACCGATGAGCGATTGCTCATCGGTTGCTTTTTGCTGCTATATTGCATCGACATCTTTGCTTTGCCGGTCACGGTAAGTGCTGCGATAACGAAGGGGCGGCAGACCGTATTTTTGCGTAAAACACTTGGAAAAATAAAACTGATCGCAAAAGCCGAGTTGTTCACTGATCTCTTTAATGGAACAGGTGGTGTGAAACAGCAAATGTTCCGCTTTGATAAACAGTTGGGCGTGGATATACTCCTTTGGTGTGACCCCCAAATTCGCCTTGAAATCGCGTTGTAGTTTGCTACGGGACACGTGAAATCGTGCGGCGATCGCATCGGTCGTTAACTGTGCCGAGAGATTATCGGCAATATAGCCGAGGACTTCTTGCATGGGGGCGGTCAATTTGCGGCCTTTTTGTTCGTTTGTCAAAACGGTTTTCAGCGCGGGGAACAGTAACGGCCACACAAGCGGTTTTAACTCGATGGGGGCGGTGGGTGAGTTGCTCGTCAAACACGCTTTGACAGCGGCAACGGTTGCCGCTTCTATCGGAAAGGCGAAAAACTCGTGACATTTTTGAAACAGATCGTGTTGTTCGTGCAGTATTTGAAGATGTAAAAAGATCTGCTTCATTTGCCGGGGACAGTCAAACGAAAAACGTAGGCCGGAGGGTATGATATATACGAATCCTTCTTGCAAAACGTGTGTTTCTCCGTTTGCGTAAATATACCCTTCACCCGATTCGACAAAATACATGCGTGTGAAGGAATGGCGAATGGGGTTGCTTTTCCAGTTTTCGTCCAAATCGGCATAGCCGCCGGAAATGACCGACATCGTTATGCGATTGAACAGCAAGAGGTATTCCTGTGACAGAAGATGGACCTGCATACTATGCGCTCCTTCCGTTTGGATTGCGACTATTATACATAAAATACGCTGTTTCGTCAATACTCGTGACTGAAAAATACATAAATATGCGCAAAAATACCATAGACTACGAAAATCGGTGTTGTTATAATGAAAGTAAGAGAAGGAGGGGGAGCCGTGCGTTTTCGTCAAGTACATTTGGATTTCCATACCGGTGAGAAGATCGGCGGTGTCGGTTCACGTTTCGATAAAAAACAGTTCCAAGCCGCCTTGAAAACAGGACATGTGGATTCGATTACCGTGTTTGCCAAATGCCATCACGGTTGGTCGTATTTTCCGTCGAAAGTGGGGCCTGCGCACCCGGCGCTCACGTGTGATCTGCTCGGCGAACAGATCGCGGCGGCACATGAGATCGGGGTGAAGGCGCCGGTATACCTTTCGGCGGGGTTGGACGAGCAGTTGGTGTATAAGCATCCCGAGTGGTGTTTGCAAGGCAAAGGGTTCTATAATGCACAGTACGATTGGGTGGGATATCGCCATATTTGTTTTAACACCCCGTATATGGAGTATTTGATGGATCAGATGTGCGAAGTGCTCGAAAATTACGACGCAGACGGCATTTTCCTCGATATTGTCGGTGTGCGTCCCTGCCGTTGCTTTGAGTGCACGAAAGAGATGTTCCGCCGCGGTATGGATCCCGAAAACGACGCCGATGTGATGCAACTCGCCGAAGAGGTGTATGCGCGCTATTTACACCGTGTGCGTGAGACGATCGACAGCGTAAGACCCGGTCTGCCGGTGTTCCACAATTGCGGGCATCTGCGCGCGGGACGTTTAGATCTGCTTTATGGGCAAAAGCATTTGGAACTGGAGAGTTTGCCGACGGGTGGTTGGGGTTACGATCATTTTCCGTTCACAGCGGCGTATGCGCAAACGCTTAACATGCCCTTCCTTGGTATGACCGGTAAATTCCACACCAATTGGGGTGAATTCGGCGGCTATAAGCATCCGAACGCGCTACGGTACGAAACGGCGCTCAGCGTGGCATTCGGTGCGGGATGTTCGGTTGGCGACCAGCTTTCGCCCGACGGCGAAATGGATGGACGTACCTACGATATCATCGGCGCCGCGTATAAAGAGATCGAAGAAAAAGAGCCTTGGCTGATCGATTCCGAAGCGGTAGCGGAGGTAGCGGTGCTTTCTACCGAAGGATACCACAACTATATGGTGGCGCATTCGTCGGCGGGGATTTCGCTCACCAAATCCGATACGGGTGCAGGTCGCATCCTGTTGGAAGGGAAATATCTGTTCCAGGTGGTGGACTGTCATACCGATCTTGCGGCATACAAAGTGGTCGTATTGCCGGATTGTATTCGTGTGGACGAAGAACTCGAAACAAAACTGCGCACTTTTGTGAAAGGCGGCGGCAAGTTGTTGGCAACAGGTAAATCGGGCCTGCGTGCGGCAAGCGACGAGTTTGCGTTTGATCTCGGCGCGCGTTTCGAGGCGGAAGGTGAGTTTGTGCCGTCGTATATCCGCCCTGCGTTCGATAACCCCTATAACACGGACTTCATTATGTATCAGCCGCAGTGCAAAGTGACCGCTACGGAAACGGAACATGCTGCCGCGATCGCACCCTATTTCAACCGTACACGGGACCATTTCTGTTCGCATCAGCACGCACCGAGCAGTAAACAATATTACGGTGCGGGTATCACGGAAGGAACAGACGGCATCTATATTGCGTGGAATATTTTTGAAGATTACGCGACCAAAGGGGAGCTGATCGCCAAACAGGTGGTCTGTTTTGCGCTGGATCGTCTGCTCGGTGAGGATAAGACGGTGACCACCACACTTGGCAGTGCGGGCGTGACCACACTGCGCCGTCAAGGCGACCGCCGTGTGATGCATCTTTTGTATGCGACACCGATCAAACGCGGCGAAAATGTCGAAGTGATCGAAGATCTGGTAAGCGTGTATGACATAGCCTGCACCGTGAAGGCGAAAAAGGCACCCGCCCGTGTATATCTTGCTCCGCAAAGGGAAGAAATCCCGTTTGCGTATGAAGCGGGACGGGTGAGTTTTACGGTGCCGAAGATGCTCTGTCATCAAATGGTGGTGCTGGAGGAAGCGTGAGATGGGAGCACCGTTGTTTTATGTTTCGCCGTCGGTCGTGCCGGCCGACAGAGAGAGTACCGTCACCATTACGAGCGCCGACAGTTGCTTTCGTTTCATCGACGGGGTGACTTGCAACGTGACTTTTTCGGATATTAAAAATGCTTGTCCGTTTCGGCGGATAAGCATTTTTTTGCATAAAGCAGTAGCATTTTTTCGCAATATGTGTTACAATGGCGATATGTCGAGCGAAAGGAGTGGAACACCGTATGGCGATAGCGGAAAAACGACGCCGTATTCCCGTGGCAGCGGTATTCGTCGCGATCATTTTGTATATGGAATTGGTGTTGCGCGGGCTGACCTGCCCGGTGTTTTTTGACAGCGGGTTGCTGTTTGTGCTTTTGTTTTCCGTGTTCGGCGGGTTTTTGCTGGAGGGGATCTGCACCCTGTTTCCTTCCCGCTTCCGCCGTGTGGCAGAGGGGATCACGGTGGCATTCCTGTTTGTGCTGTACACGACGCAGGCGGTGTATTTCCGCTTTTTTAATAAATATCTTATTGTGTATTCCTTGACTTCGGGCGGTGTGACGCAGGTGCTTTCGGGGGATATGGCGTGGAACGTATGGATCACCATTTTGAATTCCGTTTTGATCCTGTTGGCGCTGGCCTTGCCGATGGTGCTGTATTTCGTGTTTGCCCGTCGTCTGTCACGCCCGCTGTATCCGTTTCGGCGTCGCGCGTTGCGTTTTGGTGCGGTGTTGGCATTGCAAGCGGTATTGCCGTTGACGATCACCTTGATGCCGCAGGCGTCGGCACAGGCCGGTTTGTTCGATCCGAACGATGCCGTGGGGGAATTCGGTCTGTTGCGAACCGAAGTGCTGGACGTGTATTACAACCTTTTCGGAGTAGAGCAAAAACTGGAATTGGAGGAGGAGATCCCTGTTGCTGCCGTGCCTCTTTCGCAAGCGAACGTGTCGGATATCGACTTTGCGGCACTGGCGGCAACCGAAACGGACGAGACCTTAAAGACGATGCATACCTACTTTGCCGGAAAGCAACCTACCGAAAAAAACGCGTATACGGGTATGTATGAAGGGTATAATCTTGTGTACGTGGTGGCGGAAGGATTTTCGCCGTATGCCATCGATCCGGTGTTGACTCCGACCCTTTACAAGATGCGGGAAGAAGGGTTCGATTTTCAAAACTTCTATACTCCCATTTGGGGCGTCTCCACATCGGACGGCGAATACACCGCCTGCACGGGTCTGATCCCGAAGGCGGGGGTGTGGAGTTTTTACGAGTCGTGCGAGAATTATATGCCGTACTGTCTCGGCAATATGTTCCGCCATCGCGGCGTTACGAATGTGACGGCATATCACAACAACAGCCACTCTTATTACCATCGCGACCTATCGCATCCCAATATGGGATATGCCTATAAAGGTATGGGCAGTGGGGTGGAGGTGTATGTGCAAAACCTGTGGCCGCAGTCCGATCTTGAGATGGTGGCGGGGTCGCTCACGGAATATCTTAAATCCGACGAGCCGTTCCACGCCTACTATATGACGGTGAGCGGACACCTGGATTACGATCCCGATTTAAACGCCATGGCGAAGAAAAACTGGGCGTTGGTAAAAGATCTGGATTGCAGTGACACGCTGAAGGCATACTATGCTTGTAACATCGAACTGGACCGCGCAATGGCCCATCTGCTTCGTGAACTTTCGGACGCCGGAGTGGCGGAAAAAACGGTCATTGCCCTCACGCCCGACCATTATCCTTACGGGTTGGAGCAGGAGACGGGCGGTCGGTACGCCTTGTGGGAAGAACTACTCGGGCACGAGGTGGACACCGCGTTCGAGTTGTATGAGAGTTGTTTCTTACTTTACTGTGCGGGTACGGAAAATCCGCCGACGGTGGACAAGGTGTGTTTTTCAGCCGATATTTTGCCGACGCTGCTCAATCTGTTTGGTTTTGAGTACGATTCCCGTTTGCTCACGGGGCAGGACATGCTCTCGTCGGCCGAGGGATTGGTGATCTTCGACAACGGTTCATTCATCACCGACCACGGACGGTACGACGCGAATACGGACGAATTTTTCGTGACGACGGTTGATTATTTTGCGGATGAGGACGAAGCGCAACGGTATTGCACCGCCGTGAAAGTACGGGTCAACAATCATTTTAAGATCGCGGCGAAGATATTGGAAGAGGATTATTACCGTTGCGTATTTAAAGAAAAGTAAAAGGAGACGAGCGGCATGACAAGCGAACGGTATCGGCGCATCAGTGCGCCGTTTCGCAGGGGGCGCGCCGCCCTGATACCGCGTATTGACCGCCTGCTGACGGCGGTGACCTATCTTGGGTATCCGTTGCTCATCGCCTTTCAGTGGTGGCGGGAGGGACGCATTCCGTGGAAGATACTGTGGGTGCCCGCCTCGTGGCTGATACTCGTGTCCCTCACGCGTGCCCTGCTCAACCGTCCCCGTCCGTATGAGCGACTGGATATCAACCCGCTGATCCCAAAAGACACGAAAGGACGGTCAATGCCCAGTCGACACGCCTTTTCGGTGTGGATGATCGCCGTGACCGCATGGTGGATATGGCCGCCCGTGGGGGTGTTGTTCGGTGCGGTCGCCTTGCTGTTGTGCCTTACCCGTGTGGTGGGCGGCGTGCACGATGAATGGGACGTTACGGTCGGCGCACTGATCGGTGTGGGGGCAGGCATACTCGGCTACTGGATACTATAAAAAATCGGCTTTCATATGGGTCGTACAGTTAAGGACAGAAAAAAGAAGCACGAAAATTTCGTGCTTCTTTTTGTTTTGTCTTATACCGTAGCAAGCAGGACATTTAGGCGCCCAAATGTCACTTGTTAGGAGAACCTAAAACCCTTTTCTAAACAAATATCACCTATTCGATAAATTGGAATTTGTCAATTTGTTTTCATGTCCACTAAAACTGCATCTTCTACGGAAAAGTAGTCATTCAAATCACTGCTGATACCAGCAGCCAAGTATGCTTGCTCAAATGAAATGGTTTCTTGATTGCTCAGATAAACAAAAGTTGAATCAGCAGCCGCATTGGGCATTCTTCCACTGATTTCCAATCTATATTTGTATATATGTCCATCGCACTCCCATGTGCCATCGCTCATTTCATAGTAGGTTTTTAAACCGCTTTCTATTGTTTTGACTTGCTCAGGAGCTTGCTTGCCACAACCAATCAAGCATAATAAGAAAGCCGTTATAAGGATAAAATTAACGATCTTTTTCATACGAATCCACACCTTTGTCAAATTCTTATTTATCGGTTAGTTGTATTATAGCGCAACTTGACTAACAAAGAAAGAGAATATTATAAACACCCTTAGTTTTTTAAAAAATTAAGGGTGTTTTCGTGTCTTGTTGTACTGTCCTTTAGAGTACGCCCCATACGAAAGCCGATTTTTTGTTAATCCAGTTTCATGTCGCCGGTTTTCACAAGGCCGATCATACGCAGGATCTCGTTAAATACGAAGGAGAGCAACGCGGGGAGAAGGAAGCAGACCAACACCAACCCGACCCATTGTAAGGGGCCGACTGTCGGTCCGTGATATCCGTTTACGGGGTCGAGCCAACCAAGCACCATACCGATCGGCCCCAGCAGACCGCAGGTACCCATACCGGAGTTGATGGCGGCACCGTACATCTGCAGATCGAACACACACACCGCAAGCGGACCGGTGACAGCGGAAGCCAGGGTAGGGGCGATCCAAATTTGCGGACGGCGCAAAATGTTCGGCATTTGCAACATGCTGGTGCCGAGCCCCTGTGCGATCACGCCGCCCCAACCGTTTTCACGGAAACTGATGGTGGCAAAACCGACCATTTGTGCACAGCACCCCGCGACCGCCGCCGCACCGGCAACGGCGAGTCCTTCGGTGCCGCCCACCGCGGCGTGACTGCCTGTCAGCACCAGTCCTGCGCAAATGGCGGCCGAGGAGATGGGGAGGGTAAGACAGATACCTACCACGACCGATACGACGATACCTGTGACAAAGGGAGCTTGCCACGCCGCCCAACCGATGAATCGACTGACGTAGCCGACGAGTGTGCCTATGTAGGGGGCGACCCATATCGAGAGCATACCGCCCACCAAGATGGTTACAAAGGGGGTGACCAGAATATCGACTTTCGTTTTCTTGGAAACCAGCATACCGCATTCCGTCGCGGCGATGGCGATGAAGAAGACGGCGAGCGGGCCGCCTGCGCCGCCCAGCGTATTGGCCGCGTTACCGACCGCTGCCGCCGAAAAAATGACTAGCGGATCCGCTTTCAGCGAATAGGCGATGGCCGCCGCCATAGCAGGACCGGCCATGGCTTGTGCGAATTTACCGATCGCGGTAAACACTTCGCAGTGCGGTATCATGCCCAATGCGGTGAAAATGGTGCCGATGAGTAAAGAGGCAAAAAGACCCAATGCCATGGCGCCCATCGCTTGGATGAAGTACCGATGTAACAGTTTTTTGACGCGTTCCATTTAGACATCCTTCCTTTCGAAAAATCGGTTATCGTTTCCCGTGGTTGCGGTTTTCGTGTAACCACACGTTTATTTCGGCACCGACAAAGAAGATGTACATACAAAAATACAGCCACAAAAGTGAAAACATCACAATAGATAAACTGCCGTAATAGACCGATGTGCCGCCGATGGTGTTCAGATAGACGGAATAGAGGGAGGAAAACCCCACCCAACCGCCTGCGGCCAGCAGAGCGCCGGGGATCTGCCGCAAACACTGCGTCCAACGACGGGTGGTGGCCACATAGAGAAGCCAAAACATCAGAAACAATACGGCAAACGATACTGCGAGGCGCAACCCGCGCTTGAGCAACACGCTGGTGGCGAGCCACGGCACCAGTTTTGACAGCCAAGTGAATACCACCCCGCCGAATCCGAGAAATGCCAGAATAACGGTCAGCAAAATAAAAAAGAATAACACATATACAGAGGCAAGCAACCGTAAAACGACGTATCCTCGTGTGCGGTGGATGCCGTAGATACGGTCAAGTCCCCGCATCAGCGCCATGGATCCTTTGGAGGCCGACCACAGCGCCAGCGCCGCCGTAATAATGGTGATCGTCACGCGTGGCGAGTTATAGAGCTCTTCGATAATGCTTTGCATAAAATCCGCAATCGCTGCGGGAATGATCTGGGTAAAGGTGTTGGTGATCTGCGCTTCGGTAAACGGAAGGTGGGGCAGTGCCGACAACAGCAACAGTGCCGACGGAAAAAACGAGATGACGACAAACAGGGCTGCTTCGGCAGCATACGCATCCACGGCATTGGCTTGATTGCGTTTCACAAAATCGCGCATAGTGTGCCGGATGTGTCGAAACCGCTGCATGGTTATCACCGCCTTTTGCAGATGTCAGTGGTAGTGTACGTAGTGTCGGTGCGAAATATGCCGCTTTGTGTGTCCATCATTATAGCACAGTCGGGCAAAATATGCAAGATAAGCGGTCGTTGACAAGAAAAAGTGCGGTGTTACCACAAAATGCGGACGGTTCTTGACAAACTACCACAAAATAGGGTATTATAGTGAAATAGGAAATGTTGAAGGACGGATGAATGTATGGCAGCCAAGAAACCTACGTATGATAACGAAAGCATAACCTCTCTGAAAGGTGCCGACCGTGTGCGCAAACGCCCGGCGGTTATTTTCGGTTCGAACGATCTTACGGGTTGTGAACACGCGGTGTTTGAGATCCTTTCCAACTCCATCGACGAAGCGCGCGAAGGGTACGGCAGTCGCATCGTGACGACCTGTTACGAAGACGGTTCGTTCGAAGTGCAGGACTTCGGTCGCGGTATGCCGGTAGACTATAATCCCAAAGAAGGTCGCTATAACTGGGAACTGATCTTTTGTGAACTGTATGCGGGCGGCAAATACAATACGACCGGCGGCGACAGCTATCAATTTTCGCTCGGTTTGAACGGTCTGGGTGCTTGTGCAACGCAATATTCTTCGGAATATATGGACGTGGAAGTGCACCGCGACGGTACGAAATATACGTTGCATTTTGAAAAAGGCGAAAACATCGGCGGTCTCAAGAAGGAGCCGTATAACAAGCGTGATACGGGTACGCGCATTCGTTGGAAGCCCGATTTGGATGTGTTTACCGAAATTGCGGTGCCGGTGGAGTATTTCCGCGATACGCTGTATCGTCAGGCGATCGTCAACCCGAACCTCGTTTTGCAGTTGCGCCGTCAAAACGGTCGCAGCTTCGAGGAGGAGGAGTTCTGCTTCCAAAACGGTATTGCGGATTATGTGCGCGAGATGACGGCGGCGGGCACACTGACCGATATCCAGGTGTGGAGTGGTGAGCGTCGTGGCCGTGATCGCGAAGACAAACCCGATTACGACGTGAAGTTCAACGTGGCCTTTTGCTGTTCGAACAAAGTGCAACTGTTGGAATGCTATCATAACTCCAGTTGGTTGCAAGAGGGCGGTGCACCCGAAAAGGCGGTGCGCTCGGCCTTTGTGGCGCAGATCGACGCGTATTTGAAGCAAAGCGGCAAATATCTTAAGAACGAAAGTAAGATCACCTTCCAGGATGTACAGGATTGCTTGGTGTTTGTGTCTTCTTCGTTCTCCAGTGCCGAGGCTACGTCGTATGCCAATCAGACGAAAAAGGCGGTTACCAACAAGTTTATCCAAGAGGCGATGACGGAGTTCCTGCGCCATAATTTGGAGGTCTATTTCATCGAAAACAAAGCGGAAGCCGACCGCATGACCGAACAGGTACTGATCAACAAGCGCAGTCGCGAAAAGGCGGAAAAAACGCGTATCGACGTGAAAAAAGTGTTGCAATCGGGTAACGATCTGGCGTCGCGCGTGGCAGGCTTTGTCGATTGCCGTACCCGTGACGTCGCCCGACGGGAGTTGTTCATCGTGGAGGGTAAATCGGCTATGGGCGCGTGTATCCAGGCGCGCGATTCGGAGTTCCAGGCGATCATTCCCGTGCGTGGTAAGATCTTGAATTGCCTTAAAGCGGAGTTTGATAAGATCTTTAAAAGCGAGATCATCGTGAACCTTCTGAAGGTGATGGGGTGCGGTGTGGAAGTCAAAGCGAAGGCCAACAAGAATCTTTCCACTTTCGATCTTTCGCTTCTGCGTTTTTCCAAAATCATCATCTGTACCGATGCGGACGTGGACGGTTTCCAGATCCGCACACTGATCTTGACGATGCTCTATCGTCTGACACCCACGTTGATCGATAAAGGGTACGTCTATATCGCGGAAACACCGCTGTATGAGATCAACACCAAAACCGATACCTATTTTGCCTATAACGAAGCGGAGAAGGCCGCGATTCTCGAAGAGATCGGCGATGCGAAATACACCATTCAGCGTTCGAAGGGACTTGGTGAGAACGAACCCGAAATGATGTCGCTCACCACCATGAATCCCGCAACCCGCCGTCTGGTGAAGGTGAATCCCGCCGATGTGGAAGAGACGGCGTATCTCTTTGATGTTTTGCTCGGCGACGATCTTGACGGGCGTAAACGCATGATTGCGGAACAAGGCGCCGATTATCTCGATATGCTGGATCTTGAGTGAGAGGAGGGGACACACAAATGGCTTCAAAGAAGAAAACGACGGTGGCGAAAGTAAACGAATTGCCGTCCAATGCTCATATTGCGGGCGCCGGTGTGGTAGAGCATCAATCCATCACCGATACCTTAAAAGAAAACTATATGCCGTATGCGATGAGTGTCATTATGTCCCGTGCGATCCCCGAGATCGACGGTTTCAAACCCTCTCACCGCAAACTGCTCTATACGATGTATAAAATGGGATTGTTGAACGGCGGCTTGATCAAATCCGCAAACATAGCCGGACAAACGATGCGCCTCAACCCCCACGGCGATGCCGCAATCTACGATACGATGGTGCGTCTTTCCCGTGGTAACGAGGCGTTGTTGCATCCGTATGTAGAATCGAAAGGCAACTTCGGTAAGGCGTATTCCTCGGACATTGAGTGTGCCGCTTCCCGTTATACCGAAGCGAAGTTGGCGCCTATTGCGGCGGAACTGTTCCGCGATATCGATAAAGAGACCGTGGATTTTGTGGATAACTACGATGCGACGATGAAGGAACCCTCGCTTTTGCCGGTAACGTTTCCGTCCATCTTGGTGAACAACAACCTGGGCATTGCCGTCGGTATGGCGAGTAATATCTGTTCGTTCAACCTTACCGAGGTGTGCGATACCGCCATAGCGTTGCTTAAGGACGACGAACACGATATTCTTTCCACATTGCAAGCGCCCGATTTCCCCAGCGGCGGTCAACTGATCTATCGTCGTGAAGACCTCGAAAAGATCTATGAAACGGGTCGCGGCAGTGTGAAGGTGCGTGCGGTATACACCTATGACAAAGCCAATAACTGCATTGATGTGACCGAAATTCCGTATTCCACCACGGTGGAGGCTATTGTCGGTAAGGTGGCCGAGTTGGTCAAAGCCGGTAAACTGCGCGAGATCAACGATATTCGTAACGAGACCGATCTGAAAGGTCTTAAGATCACCATCGACTTGAAACGCGGCACCGATCCCGACAAACTGATGAACAAACTGTATGCCGCTACGCCTTTGGAAGATTCCTTCGGGTGCAACTTTAACGTGCTGATTGCGGGTGTGCCGCAGGTGCTGGGGGTGCGTTCCCTGTTTGAGGAGTGGACAGGCTACCGTATGGAGTGTGTCCGCCGTCGTGTGGTGTTCGATCTGAACCGCGCGAAGGAAAAACTGCATCTTTTGAAAGGTCTGCAAAAGATCTTGCTGGATATTGACAAAGCCATTCGCATTGTGCGGGAGACGGATGAGGAAGCAGAAGTGATCCCGAACTTGATGATCGGCTTCGGCATCGACGAGATCCAGGCAGAATACGTGGCCGAGATCAAATTGCGCCACTTAAATCGGGAATACATTTTGAAACGTTTGGACGAAGTGGAACGCTTGGAGGCGGAAATTGCCGATCTGGAAGAGACGCTCGGTTCAGCGCGCCGCATCAAGTCGATCATCATCGACGAGTTGCGCACGGTTTCGAAAAAACATGGTCAGCCTCGCAAAACGCAGCTGATCTATGCGACCGATCTTGCAGAAGAAGAGGCGGCGGAAGAAGAGAGCGTGCCCGAATATCCGTGTACCCTGTTCTTCACGGAGGGGGGCTACTTTAAGAAGATCACGCCGCAGTCCTTGCGCATGAGCAGTGAGCACAAGTTTAAGGAAGGCGACCGTATGGCGCAGACGGCTGAAAGTAACAACCGCCAGGAATTGCTCTTCTTCGGTGATAAAGCCTCGGTATATAAGAGCCGCACTTCGGAATTCGGCGACACGAAAGCCAGTGTGCTCGGCGACTATATCCCCTCGAAACTCGGGTTCGAAGACGGCGAAAATGCCCGCTACATGGCGGTGACCGATGATTATGCCGGCTATATGCTGTTCTTCTTCGAAAACGGCAAACTCGCCAAGGTGGATATGAGCGCCTACGCTACCAAGACCAATCGCCGTCGTTTGGTCGGCGCGTATTCGGATAAATCTCCGTTGGTAGCGATGGTGTATATCCGTGAAGATGCGGAATTCCTGTTGGAATCCACGTCGGGACGTCGCTTGGTGGTGAACACCGCCGCCGTCTCTTCGAAAAGTTCGCGTACCACCATCGGTGTGCAGGTGATGACATTGAAGGGGACGCACCGCGTGAAGAGTGTGATCCCGTTCGACGAGACCGCCGTGGCGAAAGCGGCGCGGTATCGTACCCGTTCGCTCCCTGCAGCTGGTGCTCTGCCTGCGGCCGAGGATTTCGGCGAACAGTTGACGCTGGAATAAACACGAAAAGAGGCTTGTTATAAGCCTCTTTTTGCGTATGTCTTTGTGATTCTTGCGCTTTTATCGGCAATGGAATTGACTTTTTCTTGCCGCTGTGGTTTACTGGAACAAAGGAGTGATCGTATGTTATACACCGCGTCGCCCGAATCGGTCGGTATCTCGTCCGAAAAGGTGTTGAAATTTATAAAAACCTTAGAAGCCAACCGTTTACATACGCATAGTTTGTTGCTCGCGCGGGGAAATGCGGTTTTTTGCGAAAAATACTACGCCCCGTTTGATCGCGATTTCAAACACCGCATGTACTCGGTGTCGAAAAGTTTCGTGTCGGTAGCGATCGGTTTGCTGATCGAGGACGGGAAACTCTCACTTGACGATACATTTGTTTCGTTTTTTCCCGCGTATACTGCGGGAATGGATGACCCGTGGTTTGAGGAAATGACCATTCGTGATGCACTCACGATGTGTACCTGCACGCCGGCGATGCCCGATTGGTTTACAAGCGGCACAAAGGATCGCACCGAAATCTATTTCAAAGGGCATTCCACCATGATCCCCGGCACACGGTTCCAATATGACAGCCCCGGATCCTATATGCTTGGCGTGATCGTGGAGACTATCACAGGCAAACCCTTCCTCACATTCCTACAGGAACGGTTTTTGAATGCGATCGGCTTTTCGCCCGATGCCTACTGTGTGCAATGTCCCGGCGGACATTCCTTTGCCGATTCCGGCATCCTGTGTACCGCGCGTGATCTGTGGCGCTTTGCCCGCTTTGTGATGAACGGCGGCACGTGGAACGGCGTGAGCTATATGAACGAGGACTATCTTCGGGCGGCCACGGCTCGCCAGGTGTCGAACAATACGCGCGACCTCGACCATTACGGCGGATATGGCTACGGCTATCAGATCTGGAAAACCCCGCGCGACGGATTTGCGTTTATCGGTATGGGGGACCAGTTCGCTGTTTGCGATCCTGCGACCGATACCATTTTGATTATCAATTCCGACAATCAAGGGGACCCGTTCTCGCGTTCGGTGCTGTATCAAGCGCTGTACGGTTTGATCGTGGAGGAGATGGGGGATCCGCTGCCCGAGAACGCGGCGGCGCTGGCGGCGTTGCGCGCCGATGAGCAAAGCGGTACCCTGCGTTTTCTTCCGCGCGGGTGCGACAGTGCGTTTGCAAGTGAACTTGCGGGGCGCACCTATCGCCTTCAAAAAAACAACATGCAGATACAGTGGTTCCGCTTTGAATTCGAAGAAGACGGCGGTGTGTTACACTATGAAAACGCGCAGGGCGTGAAGTCGTTGCCGTTTGGTTTGGGACGCAACGTGTTCGGCAAATTCCCGGAGGAGGGGTACGCCGATTTGGTGGCGACGGTGGGGGAACCCGGTCACCGTTACGACTGCGCGGTGTCGGCCGCATGGCAGGAAGAGCGAAAATTGCATTTGTGCGTGCAGATCATCGACAAATATTTCGGAAACTGCAACATGGTGTTCTCCTTTAAGGATGACCGTGTGGTGGTAATCATGCAAAAGGTCGCGGAAGCGTTTTTGAACGAGTATCAAGGTGTTGCACTCGGTGAGTGGGAAAAGTAACCGCATCAAAACAGCGGAGGAAATCAACCGATTTCCTCCGCTGTTTGTTTGTAAGTTTATTTTATCAACAAGGTCTTAATGTTTTTGCCCGCAGCAGCGTCCGCAAACGCTTGGTTTACATCGCTTACAGCGTATGCGGTGCCCACAGCCGCAATCTTCGGTTGCAGGTCGGGATTGGCCGCCAAAAAGGCCACGTAATCGTGAACATCGGGGAAGGAATACTGAGATGAGCCGAAGATCTGCAACGCCTTAAAGGTGATGATCTGCGGCTGAATGGCTACCGAACCGGATTCACTGTATTGCCCGGGAATGAGATAGACGCCGCGATTACGCAGGATATCCAAACCCTGTGCCACAGCCGCAGGAGCACCCGACGCCTCGAAGCACACATCCACACCGAGCCCGTCGTTTTCTGCTTGCAGTGCGGCGGTTACAGCGGCTTCGCCGTCTGCTTTCAGACTGAATACGCGATCGGCACCGAAGGCGATGGCGGCTTCGTCGCGGCGGGGGTTGGCTCCCGTCGTGATGGCGTATACTTTTTCGATACCGAGGCGTTTTAAATACATCACCGCAAACATACCGACGGGGCCGAGACCTTGCACCACCGCGACCTTCATTTGGGAAAGGTCGATATTGGCGCGTTCTGCCAAGCGAACAGCGTGAATGGCAGTCGGACCGGGACAAGCAAAGGTGGCCGCCACCGTCGGATCGACGCCGTCCGGCACTTTGATCAGATTGGTGAGCGGTGTGTAGTTCACTTCGGTGTACCCGCCGTACAGGTGAGGGACCACTTCAATGTCGCCGCCGTTGGTGAGTCCCATATTCACACAGTTGGCATCGTCGCCGCTTTGGCAAAGCGGACATTCGCCGCACGGTACGGCAATGTCGGCGATCACCGCATCGCCTATTGTAAGATCAAAGGCCGCGGCTTCGGCGGCATCGACCGCCGTAATACGTCCGACGAATTCGTGCCCGATGATGGCGGGGGCGTTTTCGTCCAACTTGCCGTTGTGAATGTGCAGATCGGTTCCGCACACACCGCTTGCAATCAATTCCATTTGGGCATAGCCGGCGGGCGGCGGCGTTACGGGGAATTCACGCACCTCGAAGGGGACACCCGCCCCCATAAATACAGCAGCTTTTGCGTTCATAAACCATTCCTACCTTTCGGATTTTATATCGATATACATTTTGTACAATACCGCCGTGTGTGCATTTTTCAGCGGGCGGCGGTCTTAAATCCCGGATATCCGTCTGCCGGGCCTGCCGTTGCGTAACCCTCACCCTTGCTGTGTACGGTTCAAAATGTCGAGTTGTACCGCACGGTCGAGTGAGACGTAAAATGCCGAGAAGCCCGAAACGCGCACGACCAAACTACCGTAGTTTTCGGGATGGTCCATTGCATCCAACAAGGTTTCGCGCGAGGTGGAGTTGATCTGGATCTCCTGCCCGCCGCGTTTGAAATAGGTGCGAATGAGGGCCAACAGTTTTTGGCGGTTTTCGGGTGTAAACATAGCGGGGGAGTATTTCTGATTCAACACACTGCCGCAGGCAACGTCGGTATAATCGGGTTTGGATACACTGAGCAACGTAGAGGTCGCACCGCGCACGTCGCGTCCGTAGGAGGGGGAGGCGGCATCCGAAAGCGGCTCGCCGCGTTTGCGTCCGTCGGGGGTGGCGTTGATGATGGCACCCGCGGAAATGTTGCTTACATTGGCGGACACGTCGATGTAAATGCCGCCGCCGTCTCGCGTTTTATACTGTTTGAACTGCGAGGCTAAGTATTTTACGAACCATACGGCGTATTTATCGACAAAATCGTCGTTGTTACCGTATTTCGGGGCGGCAAGCAAGGCGGCTTGCAACGCTTCATATCCTTCAAAGTTCGCATTCAGTGCCGCCTTCAGTTCGGTCAAGGTGGCGATTTTATCGATAAATATGACCTTCTCAACAGCGGCGAGCGAATCGGCCGTGGTGCCGATTCCCATAATGGCAACGCCGTGTACCGACGGATAGATACTGCCGCCGTTGTTGATGTCCAGTCCGCGCCCGATACAATCGTAACAGAAACAGGAGAGGAACGGCTCGGGGAAATTTTCTTGACAAATAGCGCTGTTGCGATTCTTGAACCATGCGAAATATTCCGCCGCACCGTGCGCCAACTGCGCTTCAAAGCGGGTCATAAATTCGTCCATCGAGCGGATGCTTTCCACGTCGCCCGTGTCGATGCCGATAGAACGATTGGTCTCGCTGCGTCCGTTGTTAAAGAGATAGTCAAGATACCGCGGGGTGTCAAAACGTCCGTCGGTCCATGGCGGTTGCATGCCTGTAATGAAGTTTTCCATACAGCCGACCATTGAGAAGTTGTGGATATCCTCGTCGCGATACCCGTAGGCCTTCAGTGCAGGAAGCATCACGGCATCGTTCATCAGCGCGGGGTAGCCGAGTCCCGTGCCGATCACCTGTAAACACAGGTCCATAAAATCGTCGGGGGTGTTTTCCGTAACGCGTAAAGAAAGGTTCGGACCCGGAATGTTACAGTTGCCTACCGCCCGCACGATGCAATAGGTGAGCGGGTTTACCGCACAGGATCCATCGAGATTCGTACCGCCGATACAGATGTTGACCACGTCATTTTTCAAACGGATAAACACGTTTTCAAGCAGTTCGATCACCTGTTCGTCGGTAATACGTCCGCTCTCTATATCCGCTTTATAGAAGGGATACAAATACTGATCCAATCGTCCGAACGCCATGGCATAGCGGCCTTCCATCAAAAAGGCTGTGTGACAAAACCACAACAGTTGCAACGCTTCGCCGAAGGTGGCGGGGGCTCCGCGGAGCAATGCGTCGCAGTTGTGTACGATAAATTCGATGCGTTCGCTGTCGTATTCCGCGTTGCCGCGACACGCTTTTGCCGCCTCTCTGTAGTTTTCGATCATACGGAAAAACCCTTCGAGTGTGCGCTTCATGGCAAGCAACGTTTCACATTTTTGCGCATTGTCGTGCCAGGTCGCGAGCGAAGCGTCCGTTTCGGCAATCAAACCGGGCAGACCGATCGAGAGGATGTGGTCGTAATTCGGGGCGTAATGATCTTTGTTCATAAAAAAGTCGCGCTCGCCGAATTGCTGCACCGTCGCTTGGGCATAAGCCAAGGTCAGGTCGTCGGCATCGGTGTACAAGGCCGCACGATTACCCGTGATCCATTCGGCCGAGAGAAT
>JAZNTV010000069.1:0-9295 GCA_045591985.1 Acutalibacteraceae bacterium | reverse complement strand
GCTCGCAAGTGGTTTCTTCGAGCATCGGGATCTCTTCGACGTAGAACTCACCGCAGTTGGTGCAGGTGTAGGTCATTTCGCCCACCGTTTCGGTGGTGGGAGCAATCGTGACGACACCGTCGTTCCAGGCGTGTTCGCCGGGAGCTTTGATGACTTCACCGAATACCACCTGCACACCGCAGATGGTGCAATACGCATCGCCGGTGTAACCGTCGGTGACGCAATCGCCGGCAACAACACCGATCACGTTGCCCGGCACATGCTGTCCGTTAGAAAGAATGACGGAACCTTCGCTGACGATCTCGCCGCAAAGCACGCAGACCTCGTTGCCGCTGAAGCCGTCCGCGGTGCAGGTGGGCGCCACGTAACCTTCGATCACGGTCTCTTCGTGGCCGCAGGGAGCGGGGAAGATCTCGATCTTCACGATATCCGCGAGGTCGTCGTTGGACACCGTTTCGTAGGTGATGACTTCTTCCGCCGTCACTTCACCGGTCTCCTCGTTCACGATCTCGTTGGTCGTCTTGACCTGTACGTAGTGCGTATCGCGCAGACGGATGGAGGCGCCGGCATTCAAGCCGTTGCACAGCACCGCATCGTCCATACGCAGGGTCGCCACACCGTCTTCAAACGGAACGGTGAAGTAACCGCTCCAGCGCTCGTCGCCGGCGATCTCTTCGGTGTCCACAGCCGCTTTCTGATACTGCACGATAACCTGTTCGATTGCCGCGCCGTCCTTCGCCGTCATGCGCAGGATGTAGTCCACGGGAGTGGTCTGATCCGCCGACAGATACTTCTTCACCTGAATGAAGCCGTAGTTGAAACGCGGATACTGCGCTTCGGTATCTTCGGCATAGTTTTCGAGCAGAGCGGTGGTCATAGTCAGACCGTTGCTCAGCGTCTGGGTGTACTGCGGATAGTACACGGGGCTGACAACGTGGTCGTACACGACGTATTCCGCTTCTGCTTCCACTTCGGGAATAACCATCGTCGTCGCGGCGTGTACCGTAATGGACTTAATGTATACGGTGGAAGTGGCTTCCTTATCGCCCTGTGCCAACTGGTTGCCCCACGCATACAGTACGATGGTGTTGCCGTTCGCGAGGCTGTTCGCAAAGTTCAGCGTCTCGATATCGCGCGGTTCGGTGAACTTGTCATCGCCGCCGAACTGACCGGTGGGCGCATAGTAGGTGACATCCTTACCGACGGTAAAGGTCGCCACGTTCAGTTTGTCGCGGGAGAGGTTGCTGTTCTGGTTCACGCAAGCCGCATCCCACACGGTGCCGCCCCAGACGCGGTAGAGCGCCAGATTCTTGGCGTCGCCGCCGGCGATAAACGCAATACGGGTCGCGTCGTCACACGCCGAGGGGAGATAGTATTCCACCGATATCGCGATCTCTTCACCGTTCGCCACGTCGTACTTGCTGATGTCGAACGCGGCAGGATCGATCGCAAACTGGATACCGGTGTTATGGGTGGTAATGGCGAGTGCGTAATCCTCGGTACCGGGGATCTGCACGGGCGTGATATCACAGGAATTCGCATTGGTCAAGAGTTTAATGCCGGTGGTCACAGCCGCTTCGGCATTGTTGAAGTCGATCTGTGCAGCCGCGATGGTCTCGTGGCCTTTTTCCACCAATTCACCGCAATCGGAGCAATAGACATCGCCCGAGTAACCCTTGGCCTCGGCGGTCGCATCGACCGCGCCTTCGGTATAGGTATTGCGGTGTGCGCAGAACTCGTAGAGTTCGATCGCCGCAATGGCGGAGAGTTCGTCGCCTTCCTGGATCTCATAGGAGATGTTGCCTTCCGCATCCTTAACCTGCACGTAGTGAACGTCACGGAAACGAATGGAGGAATTGGCGTTCAACTGGTTCTGGAACACGGCGTCGGTCACGCGGACTTCCGCGATGCCGTTCTCGTCGAAGGTCGCCGTCTGCATATCGCTCCAAGTGGCGCCTTCGCCGATCTGATACTGGAACTGCAGGGCAGTGGCGGTGCTGTCCGCCTTACGGATGATGCGGATCGCCACGTCCTTCGCCACAGCGCCGCTCGTCTTGGTGTTACCCGAAACGGTTACGTAGCCGTAGTTGAAGCGGACGTATTCCTGGGCGGTATCTTCGGGATAGTACTCCGCCGCACCCTCTTTGTACGCCACGCCGTTCGCCACGGTGCCGACGTACTGCGGATAGTACACGGGGCTTTCCGCCGCATCAAAGATGATGTAATCCGCGCCGTCCACGGTGGGAGCGGTCAACTCGTTCGCATTGTGAATGGTGATGGACTTGATGTAGATCGGGTTCTCTTCGCCCATCTGGTTGCCCCAGACGTAGAAGGTGACCGGTTCGCCGTTCACGAGGTTCTTCGCAAAGGTCAGGGTCTCCACGTCCACCGGCTCGGTGATCTTGTCGGCAGCGCTGAACTGACCCTGCGGGCAGTGGAAGGTGATATCCTTGCCCACCTTGAAGGTCGCCACGTTCAACGCGTCACGGGTCAAGGGTTTCGCCATATTCACGCAGGCGGAATCCCAACAGGTTTCCGACCAACTGCCGTAGAACGCAAAGTTCTTGGTGTTGGGGGAGATGAACGCCAAACGCGTGTCGTTCTTATGGCCGCTGGGCAGATAATATTCCACCGAGATCGCGAGTTCGGCACCGTTCAACAGATCTTCTTCGTCGATCGGGAACTCGTCGGCGTTGATGCTGAAGGTGAAGCCGCTGTTGTGCTTCGTCACCGCGAGACCGTAGGCATCGGTGCCGGGGATCTGCACGGGAAGAAGATCGTCACGGTTAGCAGCGTTCAGCGCGGAGATCGCATACTGTTTCGCTTCGTCCGCGTTGTTGAAGTCGATCTGCACCGCTTCGATCTGCTTGGGCAGATAGCGGCTTTCTTCCAACAAACGGCCGCAATCGTCACAGATGAGGTCGCCGCTGAAACCGTCAGTCGAAGTGGTCGGCTTGACCTCGCCTTCGCGGTGGGTGTGCTCGTGAGCACAGCCTGCCATAAGCACGATGGAGGAGATCTTGTCGATATCGTCCGCATCGTTGATGACGTACCCGCCGTCCTTCTGCTCATAATGGTTGTCACGGAAGCGAATGGACGCGCCGCCGTTCAACCCGTTCACCAACACGGCGTCGGGCAGATCCACGTACACCGTATCCTTGTCGCCGAAGTTCGTGACGACCATACTGCTCCAACGCTCGTCGTCGGCGATCTCTTCGGAGTTTACAGCCGACTTCTGATACTGGAAGGAGACAGATTCGAGGCCACTGCCCGCTTTGCGGGTGATCTTCAGCGTAACCGGTTTCGGCTCGCCTGCCGTGCCCTTGTTTTTACCGCTTACGATGAGGTAACCGTAGTTGAAGCGGGGATACTCTTTGTTGGTATCCTCGGGGAAAAATTCATAGAGGTTCGGGAACTCGGTGTTTAGGGTAAGACCCTTCGCAGCCGGCGCTTCGTACTCGGGATAGTACACCGGGTTGAGCGCCACGGGTTCACGGAACAGATAGTCCACGTCCGCGTCCACTGCCAGTTCGTCCGCCGCATGGATGGTGATGGACTTGATGTAGAGGGTACGATCCAGCGTCGCATCGGCATCGTTGTTCCACACATAGATGCGGAAGTCGCCGCCCGTCACCAGTTGGATAGCGGTTTCCTTGGTGTCGCAGATGGTGTTCGCTTCCAACCGCACCTGGTTGCCGATATGGCCGCCGTTGGGGCCCACACGGTAGCTCGAGTTTTCGCCGACCGTGAAGGTCGCGGTTGCAAGTTCTCCGCGCTTCATGGGCAAGCCCACGTTCACAGCCAGGCAGTCCCACGTGTCGCTCACACCGCCGCCGTTTATGCCGAAGTACGGGCTCTTGGTGTTGCCGCCCAACGTAACGCGATTATCGTTCGCCCAGTTGGTCACATAATATTCGTAGGTGATCGCAAGATCGGTGCCCGCCTCGATATCCTCGATGGCGTAGCCGAAATCGCCGGTCAGATCGAACGCAAAACTGGTGTTGTGCTTGTTCATCTTCAGACCGTACACCTCGGTGCCGGGGATCTGTTCGATCGGGAAGTTGCTGTCGTCCCACGACTTCATCGCGGTGGCGACCTTCGTGCCGGTCGAGAAGTCCAGTTTCGCATACAGCGACGCGTTCTTCACGTATTCACCGCAGGTCGCGCACACGAACACGCGGCCGGCATCGGTGGTCTCACCCTTGATGTTGGCGTTCTTTTCACCCATCGCTGCGTGGAGTTCCGCCACGGTATCAGCATCGGCGTCCGCCTTCGCGCAATAGGTCTCCACGTCGTACACTTCCACACGCGCGATCTTATCCATTTCGGTGTACCAGAAACGGAACGAGCCGATACCGGCGTTGTTGGTGAAGCAAGCCTCCGGCAACAGCGTGCCGCCTGCACCGTTGGTCACGGTGATGGAGGGTGCCGCATAGCCGACCAACGAACTGTGGGTCGATGTCATATTACCGTCGCTGTTCTTGCCGTACACCTGGAAGGTGTTGAGGGCGACGGTGGTATCCGCATAGCCGTCGGTGGTATACACCTTAATATACACAGGCTTATTCGCTTCCTTCGTCGCGCTGGCGGAATCGCCGTACACGCTGAAGTAGCGATAAAGGAACGGCACGTCGGGATAGTTGGTCGCATTCTGCTCCGCATCCTTCACACCCATCTTATTCTGCGACAGGGTGATGGATTCGGGATAGTAGGGGGACACGCCCACCGTACCGAAATCGTAGAATTCGTAATCCAGACCCGCTTTGGCATAGGTAGCGTCCAGGATCTTCACGCCCAGGACGTACACTTTGCCGACACCGTTGGCCTGGATCTGTACACGCAGGCGCATATCGCCGCCGTGTGCGTTGGCTTTGATCGCCGCTACGGTTTCTGCCGAGATCTCGTACAGAATGACACCTTTGCCCGCGGGGATATAGGAAATATTCTGATTTTCCTTACCGCCCTGACCGATCGCCACGTAGAGACCGTCGTTCACGATGGTCTCTTCCGCATAATATTCGATCGCGAAGGTGACACCGGTGTTCTCCGGAACGTTGTTCAGGAGAACGCCGCCGTAGTAGAGACCGTAGTTCTTGGTGTCTACGGTAAAGCCGTATTCACCGATCGCTTCGATCAGCGTACCGTTCGGTATGCCTTCGGCGGTCTCCGTGTCTGTAATGTAACGTACTACGCCGTTGCCTTGGGTCGCGCCCTCTTCGCCGGCGAAGTTAAAATACCCGAACGGTTCGGGCAGGGTCATTTCCTCTGCCGCCGTGACCAGCGCGATACCGCTGAAACAGGTCAACAACAACGAGAGAACAAGGACCCAAGATAGGATCTTCTTTGCCATTGTCTTACATCCTTTCCAGAATATTTTCCCAAGGCGAAGTGAAAAGACCCCAAACGCCTTGGAGTTGATTATACTATACTACTTTTCGGCGTCGTTTTCAAGGATTTTATAAAGAACGAGTATAATTTTGGCGAATTCCATATCTCACGACAGCTTTTTTTGGTGCTTTTAACTATGTAAATTTTGCAAAATATGTAAAACTTGTCCAAGAACACTACACCTTGTGGTAAGTAGGATTTGCAGACACAAGAGGGAAAGGCGCACCGTAGGGCAGGGCAGGGATGAGCGTCTTCCGCTACCCCTCCGATTTTCGGCCGCTTTTGCGACCGAAAACCACCGCCCCTGACAAGGGGAGGCAGCCGTGTGCGCACCGCGGTCGGGCGGACGGTGGTGCGTGCAAACAAAAAACAAGGCAAGCGATTGCTTGCCTTGTTTTTATTGCGATTACGATCAGATGAGTTCGATGATCGCCATCTCTGCAGCATCGCCGCGGCGCGCACCCGTCTTGATGATACGGGTGTAACCGCCGTTCTTATCTGCATATTTCGGGGCGATTTCGTCAAACAGTTTTTTCGCCACAGCCTCTTTGGTGACAAACGCAAACACGCGGCGCTTGTTCGCCAGAGTCGGCTCCTTGGCGATCGTGATCATTTTCTCAGCCATGGCGCGCACATCCTTGGCACGGGTAACGGTCGTTTCGATACGACCCTTTTCCAGCAGGAACGTCACCATTGCCCGCAGCATCGCCATACGCGAAGCAGTCGGTCTACCGAGCTTTCTGGTTCCGGGCATGTTAAGTCACTCCTTTTCTTCTAAATGGAAGAACGTAAATAGCAATTCGTTGATTTTTCCGTGTTCGAGGCTTATTCGTCGTTGTCGCGCAGAGTAAAGCCAAGCGACGCCAACTTGTTGATGACCTCTTCCAGCGATTTGCGGCCAAGGTTACGCACCTTCATCATCTCGTCCTCAGTCTTGTTGATGAGGTCTTCGACGGTGTTGATGCCGGCACGCTTCAAGCAGTTGAAGGAACGCACCGACAGATCGAGTTCTTCGATCGTCATTTCAAGCACCTTCTGGTTGCCCTTGTCGTCCTTTTCAACCATAATGTCGCCTGCATAGGCTTCGCCGGACAGATCCACGAACAGGTTGAGGTGCTCGGTCAGCACTTTGGCACCGAGCGAAACCGCTTCCTTCGCGGAGATAACGCCGTTGGTCCACACCTCAAGCGTGAGCTTGTCATAGTCCGTGATCTGTCCCACACGCGTGTTTTCCACGGTGTAGTTGACCTTCAACACGGGGGTGTAGATGGAGTCGACGGGAATCACGCCGATAACCGGAGCGAGCAACTGCTTGTTGCGCTCGGCCGGCACATAGCCGCGGCCCTTATCCAGCGTGATCTCCATAAAGAGATGGCCGCCTTCACCGACCGTGGCAATGTGCATATCGGGTTGCAGGATCTCCACTTCGCTGTCGCACTTGATGGAGGCTGCGGTGACTTCGCCGGGTTCCTCGGCTTCAATGTAGACCACCTTCGGGCCATCGCCGTGAATCTTCGCGGTGAGACCCTTGATGTTCAAAACGATCTCGGTGACATCCTCTTTCACACCTTCGATGGTGGAAAACTCATGCAGAATGCCGTCGATCTTGATGGACGTTACAGCCACGCCGGGCAACGAGGAGAGCAGCACACGCCGCAGACTGTTGCCAAGCGTCGTTCCGTATCCGCGCTCCAACGGTTCCAATACAAATTTGCCGTAGGTACCGTCAGCCGCGAGATCCAATGCCTCGATTCTGGGCTTCTCAATCTCAATCATTCAAAACCCTCCTTGTATGATGCGGAAAAAGCAACCGCTTTTTCCTATGATGGATCTTCGGATGAAGCTGTCGATTACTTCGAATACAACTCGACGATAAGGGTTTCTTCGATCGGCAGATCAATGTCCTCACGGGTCGGGACAGCCACGATCTTGGCTTCCATGTTGTCGCGGTTCACATCCAGCCACTTCGGAACCGGGCGGCCGCTGTTGGCTTCCACCAGATTCTTCAAGAGACCGAGCGAACGGCTCGCTTCGTGCACAGCCACGACCTGGCCTTCCTTCGTGAGGAAGGACGGCACATTGACGCGGCGGCCGTTCACGGTGAAGTGGCCCTGCGTCACGAGCTGACGAGCCTGGTTACGGGAGCTGGCAAAGCCCAGACGGTACACCACGTTGTCCAGACGGGACTCGAGGATGCGCAGCAGGTTTTCACCCGTTGCACCCTGCATCTTGGTAGCCAACTCGAAATAATGACGGAACTGGCCTTCCAGAACGCCATAGTAACGACGCGCATACTGCTTGGTACGCAGCTGACGGCCGTATTCGGAAACCTTCTTACGGCCCTGACCGTGCTGGCCGGGGGCATAGGCACGCTTCGCGATAGCGCACTTCGCGCTGTAGCAACGCTCGCCTTTCAGGAACAATTTTTGACCTTCGCGGCGGCACAGTTTGCACGCCGGACCGGTATATCTTGCCATGTTGGTTACACCTCCTGATTGGGATTACACGCGTCTCCGCTTGGGAGGACGGCATCCGTTGTGGGGGACGGGAGTCACATCTTTGATAAGGGTGACTTCGAGTCCGGCAGCCTGCAGAGCACGGATCGCGGCTTCACGGCCGGCACCCGGGCCCTTAACGTACACTTCCACCGTCTTCAGACCGTGCTCCATAGCCGCTTTGGCAGCGGTCTCGGCAGCAGTCTGAGCAGCAAACGGAGTGGATTTACGCGAGCCACGGAAACCGAGCTCGCCCGCAGACGCCCACGAGAGAGCGTTGCCCTGCGTGTCACTGATCGTGACGATGGTGTTGTTGAACGTGGACTGGATATGCGCCGCGCCACGCTCGATATTTTTCTTTTCCTTGCGACGACGGGTTGCACCCTTACGCGCAGTAGCTTTTGCAGCAGCCATTTCTTTCCCTCCCGCTTACTTCTTCTTGTTGGCGATGGTCTTCTTCGGGCCCTTACGGGTACGGGCGTTGGTCTTCGAACGCTGACCACGCACCGGCAGGCCCTTGCGATGACGCAAGCCACGGTAACTTCCGATTTCGATGAGGCGCTTGATATCAAACGCCACGTTGCGGCGCAGGTCACCTTCCACAACGTAGTTGTGATCGATGTGCTCACGCAGCTTGGACACTTCGTCTTCGGTCAGATCACGCACGCGGGTATCCGGATTGATACCGGTAGCGGCAAGAATGTCCGAAGCGGATTTGCGGCCCAGACCGAAGATGTAGGTCAAGCCGATTTCAATGCGTTTATCTCTGGGCAAGTCTACACCAGCAATACGCGCCATAACACAATCCTTCCTTTCAAAAGTCCCCTATCGGGGAGTGAATGTGCACATCAGCCCTGACGCTGTTTGTGCTTCGGGTTTTCGCAAATGACCATCACGCGACCGTTGCGCTTGATGACTTTGCATTTTTCGCAGATTTTCTTAACAGAAGGTCTGACTTTCATAAGATACCTCCCTGCACGGTTTTCGTGCAATCGTTGTTGTTTGTTTACTTCTTTCGCCAGGTAATGCGGCCTTTGGTCAAGTCGTACGGCGACATCTCCAAGGTGACTTTGTCACCCGGCAGGATGCGGATGTAGTTGGTCCGCAGTTTGCCGGAGATGTGGGCCAGTACCCGATGGCCGTTTTCCAGCTCCACTTGGAACTGGGCGTTGGGGAGGGCCTCCACAACGGTACCTTCCAACTCGATGACGTCCGCTTTGGACATGGTGTTGCCTCCTTGCAATTTACGGCAGGGTCAAAATGACCGGGCCGTCGGTGGTGATGGCGACCGTATGCTCAAAGTGAGCCGAGAGCTTGCGGTCTTTCGTCACGGTGGTCCATCCGTCGGATAAGATCTCGACTTCGTGACCGCCTTGATTCACCATCGGTTCGATGGCGATGGTCATGCCCGG
>JAZNTV010000068.1:0-1571 GCA_045591985.1 Acutalibacteraceae bacterium | reverse complement strand
GTGGTATAGTGAAAAAAAGGAGTGGTGATCATGGACCTGACCAGACCGACCAAGATTGCGAAACCCATTATTTCGACCATCTATACTGCCGATCCGTCGGCGGTGGTGGGGCAGGACGGCGTGCTGTATATTTACGCTTCGCACGATATGGATCCGCCCGCGGGGTGCGACCGTATGGACCGCTATCACATTTTCTCCACCGTGGATATGGTGCATTTCCGTGACGAAGGTGAGATCCTGCGTTCGGACGACGTGCCGTGGGGACGTCCCGAGGGCGGCTTTATGTGGGCGCCCGATTGCGGGTTTAAAAACGGCAAGTATTATTTTTATTATCCCCACCCGACCGACAGCCACTGGAACGACAGCTGGGTGTTCGGCGTGGCGGTGAGTGACCATCCGCATAAAGATTTTCGCGACATCGGTTACGTGATAACGCAGGACGGTGCGAAGGTCGGCGGCTGGTGCATGATCGTCCCGCGTATTTTTACCCACGACGACGGCGTGACCTATTTCTATTTCGGCGGCGGCGCGATGCCCCGCGGTTGCAAAATGTGTGAGGATATGCTGACGGTGGACGGCGACGTGTACGAAATGGAAGGATTGCACGACTTTCACGAAGCGGCGTGGGTGTTTAAGCGGAACGGCACGTATTACATGACCTATTCGGATAACTTAGAAGGCAACAACCGCCTGTGCTACGCAACCTCGACCTCGCCGCTTGGTCCGTGGGATTATAAAGGCATCTACCTCGCCCCCACGGGGTGTGACACCTCCCACGGCTCGGTGGTGGAATACAAAGGGCATTGGTATGCGTTTTATCACAACTGTTCCATTTCGGGGCGCGGTAACCTGCGCTCGGTGTGCGTGGACGAGTTGTTCTTTGAGGAAAACGGCGACATCCGCTTGGTGGAGCAGACCGCAACGCCCTGTGCGGCGGTGGATGCCCCGCCCGTGCGGGATGCCCGCACCAAGACCTACGCGGCACCGCTTTGCGAGGAACACGGCGTGCGCTATACCAAAGTCGAAGGCTTCGGTGGGCGCGTGCAGTTGCATATCGCCCACGGCGAGCGGGCGCACACCCGCGTGCGGTTGGTGGTGAACGCCGCGGATTGGTCGTACATCAACTTGCTGCCCGACGAAACGGCGCGCTTCACTGTGCCGTTGAAAGCGGGATGCACCAACACGGTGGAACTGCGTTGGTGCGACGGCGAAGCGGATATCACCGCACTGACGGTGGAGCCGATCGAATAAGAAAACCATAAAAAACCAACCCCAAACTGCAAATAGCGGTTTGGGGTTGGTTTTGTGTTACTCCGTCGGGATCATTGCGCGGATCCGCAACGCCGTGTCGTACAACGCCTTCATGCGGGCGTCTACGTCGTCGATCTTGTCGGAATTGGTGGCCTCCAGCACGAAATCGCCCTGATAGCCGATGTCGTGCAGAGCTTTAGCGAACGCCATCCAGTTGATCTTGCCCTCGTAGGGGAGCAGATGCAGGTCGGTATACATACTGGCGTGGCGGCGCTCACGGTCGCCCTCCTTGCCACCGTTGTTATCGTGAATGTGCAGGG
>JAZNTV010000067.1:0-37704 GCA_045591985.1 Acutalibacteraceae bacterium | reverse complement strand
AAGCGGTCGTGTGAGGAGAGCGAAAAGCACACCCCAACGGGGTGTGCACTCTTTGTTTTTGGCTTCAGAGGGGGATTCGAAATAATCTTCAGAAGGGGTTGTACTTTAGCGAGTTTATTTTGGAATTTACCGACTTCCTGCTTGCATTTCATTCGCCGTATGCTATACTGTACCCGAGGTGATGTATGTGCGTACGATTGGTTTGTCGAGTTGCGGTTTCGATTTGACGGTGGAGAATTGCCGCTTCACTTCGGAACGCGCGAAGATCCTTGCGTGCGGTGAGGTGTTGCCGACCGAAGCCGCCCCGTATTATCACCGCAACCTGACCATCGTAAACAATGAATTTGTAAGTGAATTGCCGATGGAATGCGGGCAGACGGACGGCATCGTGTTCACGGGCAACCGCAACACGGCAGGTCGGGCGATGACCCTTCGCTTGACCAACTGCGGCACGGTGACAGCCGAGGGTGTCACCGTTGAACGCATCTGCGAAGAAAAAATCACCGTGGAGGTGAACTGAAAAACGACGGCGTGTCCCATTGGGGCACACCGTCGTTTTGTATTCACGGCGGTCGCCGTACTTTTTTGTTATTGCAGGACGGCGGGGAGTTTTTGAAAAACATTGACAGGAACCACAAAATGCGGTATAATCACTAGTATGTAATACAAGATACTGCGAGGTGAGGTGCTATGGCCAACAGGAAGAAAAAACCGTGGATACGGGTGCGGCATCGGGTGGTGCGGAACATTTTATATGCGATTCTCGGGCCGTATTCTCGCCTGGCTTACGGTATCCGTGTGGAAAAATTCCGTGAACAGGGGAATCGCCAATACGTTATTTTGTTTAACCACCAGACGGCGTTTGATCAGTTTTTCGTGGGTATGGCCTTTCGCGGATCGGTTTACTATCTTGCGTCGGAAGATCTGTTTTCAAACGGCTGGGTCTCGTCGCTGATCCGTTTTTTGGTGGCACCTATTCCGATCAAAAAGCAGGCGACGGATATCGCGGCGGTGAAGAAGTGTCTTGCCGTGGCGAAAGAGGGGGGGACTATTGCCATTGCCCCCGAAGGGAACCGTACTTACAGCGGTAAGACCGAATACATGAATCCTGCGATCGTTCCTCTGGTGAAAAAGTTGGGCCTGCCCATTGCACTTTATCGCTTGGAAGGCGGCTATGGTGTACAACCGCGCTGGAGCGATGTGAACCGCCGCGGCAGCATGCGCGGGTATGTTTCGGAAGTGATCGAACCGGAAACGTATGCGACGATGACCAACGAACAGTTGCAGGCGCGTATCGAAGAGGGGTTATACGTAAACGAAGGGGTGGCCGACGGTATATTCCGCCACACCAAACGAGCGGAATATTTAGAGCGCGCGATGTATGTGTGCCCGACGTGCGGACTCACAACCTTCGAAAGTCACGGCAACGAGATCGCGTGTCAGCAGTGCGGGCTTACCGCACAATACGGTGAAGATAAACGCCTCACAGGCGTGGGGTGTGAGTTCCCCTTTGCGTTTGTAACCGATTGGTATGCCTATCAACAGGCGTTTGTCAATCGGCTGGACCTGACAAAGTATATCGATACACCGATGTATCGTGAGCGGGTGCGCTTTTCGAGGGTGATCGTGTATAAGCGCAAAGAGAAGATCGCCGGAGATACGGTGGTTGCGTTGTACGGTGACCGTATGGTGCTTTACATAGCGGATGCACCGCAAGTGTTCCCGTTTTCCGAACTCAGCGCCGTAACGGTGCTCGGTCGTAACAAATTGAATATCTATCACGACGGTCAGGTGTATCAGATAAAGGGAAATAAGCGGTTTAATGCGCTGAAATATGTGAATATGTTTTATCATTATAAGAACCTGAGCAAGGGGGATATGTGTGGAGAATTTTTGGGACTTTAACGTTTGGGGCAGTTGGAATTTGGTGGCGGTGCTGCTTATCAGTTTGCTGGTTGCCAATATGCTCAAACGCTCTATCCTGTTTTTGCGGGAATCGTTGATTCCGACATCGGTGCTCGGCGGTGGTCTGTTGATCCTTGTGGCGGGTGTTTACAAAGGGTTTACGGGCCATGTGATGTTCGATACGGCCTTCTTCGGCGGCCGCGGAACGACGAACCTCGAAATGCTCACGTATCACACCTTGGCGCTCGGCTTTATTGCTTCCACGTTTAAAAGCGGGAAGGGTAAACTGACAAAACAGCGCACGGTCGAGATCTTTAACACGGGTGTGACCACGGTATCCACCTATTTGTTGCAGGCGATATTCGGCATGGGTATTTCGTTGCTTGCGGCGCTTTTTGTGAAGGATTTCTTCGGAGCGGCGGGTGTGTTGTTGCCGTTTGGCTATGGCCAAGGAACGGGCCAGGCGATGAACTACGGCAACATATATGAGACGCAGTTTGGGTTTACGGGTGGCAAAAGTTTCGGCCTTACCATCGCGGCCCTCGGGTTTATCAGTGCCAGTATCGGCGGTGTGATTCACCTGAATATTCTGAAGAAACGCGGTGTGATCCTTAAAAAGACGACCGAAAAAGCGATCCACTCCGAGGAGATCCAACACGAAAACGAGATTCCGATGCAGGAGAGTATGGATAAACTGACGGTGCAGATCGCGCTTATTGCCGTGGCCTATATTTTGGCCTATGCACTGATGTTTCTGCTCGGCAACCTGTTGTCGGGGATGCGCGCGGTGATCTACGGATTTAACTTCCTGCTCGGCGTTTTGACCGCTACGGTGGTCAAAACGGCACTCAAATGGATGAACCGCCGTCAATGGATCCATCGCGATTATACCAACGACTTTTTGATGACCCGTACCAGTAATTTCTTCTTTGACCTTATGGTGGTATCGGGTATTGCGGCGATCCGTCTTGATATTTTGGAGAATTATTGGGGAATCATCCTTATCATGGGTGCGGTCGGACTGACCGTCACCTATGGGTATAACCGCATTGTGGCGAAGATGCTGTTTAAAGAGTATACGGAGGAACAATTCCTTATGATGTACGGTATGCTGACGGGCACCGCCAGCACGGGTATCATTCTGTTGCGTGAGATCGACGGTGACTTTCAGACATCGGCGGCGGATAATTTGGTGTATCAGAATTTCCCCGCTATCGTGTTCGGGTTCCCGATGATGTTGCTTGCAACGCTGGCGCCGGTGAAACCGTATCTCTGTTTTGGTATTTTCGTCGTCTTCTTTGCGGTGATGAACGTGATCTTGTTCCGCGAGAGGATATTTAAAAAGAAGAAAGAATAAAAAAGACAGGGGTGTGATTTCCGGTGGAAATCACACCCCTGTTGGTTATCGTATCGGTTCGAAATCCGCGGCACCGTGTTTGCATAGGGGGCAGATAAAATCTTCGGGAAGTTCGTCTCCTTCATATACATAGCCGCATACTTTACAGACAAACCCTTTCTTACCGTCGGTCTGCGGCTTCGGTTTCACATGCTCTTGGTAGTATGTGTAGGTCATCGTTTCGCGATCGGACAGCACGCGTGCCTCGGTCACGGAACAGATAAACATACCGTGGGTATCGAGATCCACGTATTGTTCTACCTTCAACGAGAGGAAAGAATTGATGTTGCGGGGCAGGAAGATCAACCCGTTGTCCGAACGCAACGGTTCGCAATCGGCAAACTTATCGGTGTGTCGGCCGCTTTGAAAACCGAATTTTTCAAACACCGCAAACGGCGCATCCACCGACAAACAGTTGACATTCATTCGTCCGGTCTGTTTGATGATGTGGTGGGAGTAGTTTTCTTTGTTGATGGTGACCGCAAGGCGATTCGGGGTGTTGGTCACCTGTGTGACGGTATTGACGATCAGACCGTTATCTTTTTTGCCGTCGTTTGTCGTTACAACATAGAGACCGTAGCCGATATTAAAGAGGGCTGTCAGGTCGTTTTTATTGGCGGTGCTGTCTTGTTGTGCCAAATATTCGCGGCAGAGTTCTTCCGCCAAAGCGGTGAGTTGTGCGCGGCTTTCCTCGTTTAAGGCCGAGCGGATCTTCACGCTGTTTTCCGCAAAGGTAAGATTTTTGCAGTTTTCCAGTGCGCGGTGCATCACCTTTGCCGCCTGCGGTGCCCAGGTGCCGTTTTCCATAAACGCCACCGTACGGTTTTGGAAATTCCGTTCGGTCAAGTGGTCGATGAATTCACGCATAAAGGGGAAGATGTCTGCGTTATAGGTGGTGGTGGCAAGCACCAGTTTGCTGTAACGGAAGGCGTCCTCCACCGCTTCGGCCATATCGCAACGGGCAAGATCGTTTACCACCACTTTGGGACAGCCGTTTTGCCGCAGTGCCTCTGCCAGTTGCATCACGGCTTTTTTGGTGTTGCCGTATACCGAGGTGTAAGCGATCACGATGCCTTCTTCTTCGGGTTGATAACTCGACCAGATATCGTACAAATTGAGATAATAGGCGAGATTTTCGGTGAGTACGGGGCCGTGCAGGGGGCAGATGGTCTGAATATCCAGGCCGGCGGCTTTCTTAAGCAATGCCTGTACCTGTACGCCGTATTTCCCGACAATACCGATATAGTAACGGCGCGCTTCGCACGCCCAGTCTTCCTCCACGTCCAACGCACCGAATTTGCCGAAGCCGTCCGCCGAGAACAACACCTTGTCGGTGCTGTCGTAGGTGACGATGACTTCCGGCCAGTGTACCATCGGCGCGGTGACAAAAGTAAGCGTGTGCCGACCGAGCGAGAGGGTGTCGCCTTCACCGACCACCACCTGACGGTCGGCAAAATCGTTGCCGAAGAATTGCCCCATCATCACGAAGGCTTTGGAGGAGGCCACGATCTTTGCCGTGGGATATGCTTTCGCGAAATTGGCAATGTTGGCGGAATGGTCGGGTTCCATGTGTTGTACGATGAGATAGTCGGGGGTGCGCCCGCCGAGTGCGTTTTGCAGGTTGTCCAGCCATTCGTGGGTGAAGGCGGCGTCTACCGTATCCATCACGGCTACCTTGTCGTCTAAAATGACATAGGAATTGTAGGACATGCCGTTCGGGACGACGTATTGTCCCTCGAACAGATCCACTTTATGATCGTTGACACCGATATAGTGAATGTCGTTTGTGATCTTCATTGTATATCACCTCGTATAGTAGTATACTTGACTTTTTCGCGGTAATCAATACCCCAAATGTGAAATATTTTAAAAAAAGTAAGGACTTGCCGACGGGCAAGTCCTTACACCTTACAGCACTAACGACGGGGCGGAGTATACACGTGCCGCCAGTTCCTGGTTAAGCATATACAAACTCTTGGGGTCGCTGCCGAAAAGTTCCATTTTGGTGATGAGGTCGTGGGCGTTGGTCTCCTCTTCGCCCTGTTCCTTCACAAACCAGTCGAGGAACTGCATGGTGCGAAAATCGCGCACATCGTAGGCGGCGGCATAGATGTCGTTGATCAGCGAGGTGACGTATTCCTCGTGTTCCAGACCGGCTTTCAACACGTCCATGTGGCAGGTGAAGGTCTTGTCGGGTTTGGCGATCGCCTCCAACGTGACCGTCTGACTTTCGTTTTGCAGGTAGGTGTAAAACAGCATCGCGTGGTCGCGTTCTTCCTGTGCTTGGATCTTATACCAGTTGGCAAAACCGTCCAGCCCGACCGCCTCAAAGTAATTCGAAAAATCGAGATACAGATAAGCGGAATAGAATTCTTTGTTGATTTGTTGGTTGAGCAATTCATGTACTTTCGCGTTCATAAATATCCTCCTTTATCGATTTGCTTTTAGTATACTGTATTTTTTTTCGAAATGCAACAGGAAATCCTCGGGGAATAGATGAGGCGAGGGAGGACCCTAACGGACCTTCCGGTCGTCGAACGGTTTTTTTTGTTACCTCTCCTTAAAAGAAGGGGCCGAGGGGGACAACAAAACCGACAATCCCTTTGTCAAATCCCCCGTTCGCACGGTATTCCGAGTTCGGTGTACGAAAACTTACCAAGGCGGTGTTCTTTCATGTTTTCATAGGCAACGTATACCGCGGCTTCCTTCTCGTCAGCGTATATGTGCGGATAGAAGAAGTTGGCAGAGGGAGCTTCAATATCGCAAATGTATTGAAACGCCTTACCGTCGGCGCTTTTGTGAAGCGCCAGATGGGTACGGTCGGCGGTGGTGAAGTTGTTGGCCAGCAATACGGTGCCGTTCACCTTCAGGAGTGAAAATTTCGTGTTGGGATTGGGAATTGCCGACGGTTGCGGCGCCGACCAGGTGCGCCCGTAGTCAAAACTTTCACTGAAGGTGAGATAGCCGTAGTTAGAGCGGCAGTACAGCAACAGATGACCGTCTTCGATTTCCACCGCATTGGGTTCCCATAAGGGGGAATCGGCCGCGGCAATATAGCCGTGTCGTGTAAAGGTTTCACCATTGTCGGCGGAGATACCGACCCCGCTGACGAAGGGATAACGACAGCTGTTGAAACGCTCGCTCGGCGGGGCAGTGGCGGGGGTTTGAAAGTCAAAACCGTCGGCCACCTCCTGCCAGTACAAGGGGAACAACAGATCGCCGTTGGAAAGGCGAATGCCTTGACGCAGAGAACAGCCGTTTACGTGTCCGCGCACGCTTTGCGGCTCACTCCATCGGCTGCCGTCGAAACGGGAAACGAAGGTGGACAGTTCGCGATACCAACAATCGGCGTTATAGGTGTGCACCATCGCAAGGGCGGTATCGCCTTCCGTGAACAGTTCGGTACACCAACAACCGCGACTGCTGTGGGAAAACAGCGTTTGCGGCGCCGACCAGGTGCGGCCGTTGTCACAACTTTCCGCAACGGCTATAACATTTTGGTTGTCCGGTTCACCTGCGCCGCCCGTGAGAGAGAAGCAGATCAACCGCCCATCGGCAAGCCGCCGCAGAATCGGTTCGCGTGCGTGGGTGTCGTAGCGTGCAATGATATATCGTTCCATACGGTATCTCCTTATCGAATAGTGATCTCCGGCGGACAGGAAAGGCGGGGCGGTTGACCTTCGTGCATTTCACAAATGAGTTTTCCGTAGGGGGTAAACATTTCCACCGTAGCACTTGAAAGACCGAGAAGAGAGGGGGAAAGGGAGAGCGTTTGCATACCGGCCTCCTCCACGTGCAGACCCAAGAGTGCTTTGGGCAACGCGTAAAGCGGGGTGCCGCCCCATGCGTGGCTATGGTCGAAGACATAGTGTTCTTCGGGAGAGAGGAAGCCTTCCACTAATCCCTTGCGGCAGGCGGCAACAGGTGCTTTCCATCGTTCGAGTAAAGGGCGTGTGTATTGTTCGCGCAGACCTAAACGGAACACCGCTTCCAACAGAAAATGCAGGAAGTAAGGCTGGCATTCCGTGAGATCTTCGCGGAACAGACGGTGGATCACTCCCCGCGCGGTATCGTCGTCGCACACGCCAAACAGCGCGGCGAGAATATTTGCATAGGGGAGAAAATACCGTTTGTCGGTATTGGGCGGCATCTCTTCCCGTAAAAGCGCGGCAGGGGTCGGGGTGTTCAATCCCTCGTGATACAGCCCGCGTGCGGGGTCAAACAGCAGGGTGTTGATCGCACGGCGCAGGCTCTCCCGCGCGGTCACGCACCGCGTATGTGCGACGGTGTCGCCGAGCGTTTCATAGATGCGGGCGGCGGCATCCAACGCGCCGAAATAGAACATATTCAATACCGATTGCCCGAGTGCTTTCGGCGGATGGTGCAGGGAGTAGCCGTCGATGAACCGCCAATCCACGAACATAAAGTCGGGCGGTGTATCCAGCAGATGCTCTGTGTTAAGATATGTTTGAAACCGTTGTAACAGCAAATCAAGTGCGCGTTTACAGCGGCTCGGCAGCGTGACATCCCCCGTCAGCATATACGTATCCCACAGCCAACGCACCCAAATGAGGGAATAGGTGGTGTGATACATGCGCCCGTTTTCTCGTTCGAGCAGAGCGGCGGTGCGTAAGATATCGAATTGCGCCAGCCGCATATCGCCGAAAGCGAACGGGGTCATTTGACTTTCAATGTAATAATCGCCCGTGCAGGCGAGCGGTTCGCAGTGGCGGGTGCTGTCGAGATGATGGGTCTGCCGACAAATTTTCAAGGTGTGGCGACAGGTATCCAACACCGCGTTCCATTCTTCGTCGCTGCAAACGGTGCGTGCCTCGTCCGTTACGGGATAGTGGGTGACGATAAACGAGACGGTGAGGGTGAGCGGGGCGTCGGTATCGTTTTGAAAGGCGGCGGTGATCTGCCCTGCGCTGTGAAGGGTGAAGCCGCGATAGTGAAGATCGCCGCACAGTGTCAACTCTTCGCGACTGCCCTCTTCGCCCGTTTCGCTGAAGGCGAAGGTGCTTTGCACAACACCGTTGCCGGTGGTTTCAACGGCGAGAAAACCGCCGAAGATGCGGTCGAGTTCCCATGTGCGGGTGATACGCGCGCCTGCCGCCACCGTGACGGTCGCGCTTTTTAGCGGATAGGCGTATTCCTCCCGCACGGGAATGGGAGCGGGGGCGGCGTGCCAAATGTCTTCGATCGCGACGGCGGGCGAAAAGGGAGCCGACATTTGCGTGCCGTCGAAACGGCAGGGGGCTGTGTACGCCGCATTTTTTCGCATCTGCCAATCCTCACCCGTCGTCAGGGTGTGTGTGTTGCCGTCGGCGGTGGTGGCGGTAGCTGTCAACATAAAACCGCCCTGCCCTTTGGAAAAGTCGCACAGTTGCACGGGCGTCGTTTGCACCCGCGCGAAGAAGCACAGTTCTTTCGTGTGGGGTGCCGCCGCGGTGGAAAACGTATAGAAATTGTCCCGCGGAGTGTCGTTACCGATGAAATCGCCGCCCACACTCGGCGGGCCGGTCATGACACAGTCGCCGTTCAAAAACAGTTGAAACACCGTGTCGCCGCAGGCTTGTACGGTAACGTGTGTTACCGCCGTGTCGAAACGGTAGGTACGGCCGAATTCCGTTACCGCATAGTGGGCGAAGTTGCCCGTTGCGGAAAAGGGTCCGCCGACCGAGGCGGGATATCCGATCCAATGGCTCATACGCTCACCTCATCGGTATGCCGCGCAAGACGGCATCGTATACGGCAGCCGATTCGATGGTGATTGCGGGAGTTACCACGTCGCTTGTGAGTTTCCCTTCCGCGAGACAACGCAGCATATGCTCAATTTGAAACTCAAAACCGTTTTGCCACGGTGCCTTGAATTCCTCCGCCAAACAACGGTTTTTGTCGTATAAACGGACCTCTTTCAAACTGATGATACAAGGAAACTCAATGTATCCTTCGGTGCCGTTCAGAATCGAAAATTCACGGACATTGGCCGAAATGCTGCATTGTAACGCCACGTCGCACGAGGTGGTGCGATACAGAAATGCGGCGCGCTCGTCCACCCCTGTGACGGTGTGCGGCCGCCACATACCGCCCGCGTCGAGGATCGGCTCGCCAATCAGATACCGCAGCGGCTCGATGGCATAGACACCGATATCGTACATACCGCCGCCGGCGAGAGCGGGGTTTAAAATGCGATTTTCAGGGTCTTGATCGCTGTGAAAGCCGAGTGCGCCTATCGCGGAATGGGGTGTGCCGATGCGGCCGCTTTCCACCCATTCCTTGGCTTTTTGATAGGCCGGCAAGAAACAGGACCACATCGCCTCCATCAGAAAGAGTCCGCGTTTTGCGGCTTCGCGGAAGACGTCTTCGGCGTCGGCACGGGTGAGCACCATCGGTTTTTCACACAGTACGTGTTTGCCGTAGGAAAGTGCCGACAGGATGTTCTCTTTGTGAAAATTGTGGGTGGTGGCGATATAGACGGCGTCGATATCCGCGTTTTGGAGCATGGCTTCGTATGAAGCGTACCACGCGGGAAGGCGGCATCGTGCGGCAAATTCTGCCGCGCGGTCGGCCGAAGTTGAAGCGACTGCCGCCACAACGGCGCCTTTCACATGGTTTACGGCATCACAAAAACGGGCGGCAATGAGCCCGGCGCCGATAATACCGAAACGGCAAGGGGTCATAACCGTCACTCCTTGTAATCTTTTTCCAGGCGGTATTCCACGGTAAAGGGGTCTTCGTCTGCTTTTTGTACACGAAGCAGGATCGCATCGCCCGGCGCGAGGGTGAGATCCAAACGGTCGGTGCCGTCGCACATCACCGACTGACGACCCGTTTCGCGGCTGACTTCATAAAGGCGGAATCGTTCCTTCAGCGGCAGAGAAATCGTCTGTTCCACCGTGAAATCGCGGTTTAATACCATCACGTAGTCGTTGCCGTAGGCGTCGCCGAGTTCGCCCGCCGAGATACGGGTCGGAAGCGGTGCGGCGAAGATATCGCTTTCGGCAATGTCGTCTGCCAGCCCTTTGAAGAAGGGGGCGTCGGGCAACAGGTCGGGCGAATGGAAAACACAGCGGTTTTCGAGAGCCATCAACGTGCCGCCGAGCATTTGAAATTCACGGTGAATGGCCTTTTGCTCTTCAAAGAAGGGGCCGCGGCCGCCGTCGTCGGTGATGACGCTGTCCACCACCGTGAAGTGCTGGAGCGCTTTGCACCCATACATAGCGGCGGCATACATTTGCTCACGCACCATCGGGAATTCAAAATGCGGGTATTTGTAAAGATTCATACCGAGATAGTAAAACCACAGCGGAATCTGATATTTTCGGCCGAGCAGGCGCATCAGACCGAGATCGCACCATACGAGTGAGTCGTCGAGTTGGTGCTCATCGGTGTATCCCGGCAGACCGATGGGATAGTAGTCGAGCGAGAACACGGGCGGATCGATCACCGTGACATAGCGTTCCAGATAGGCGGCAAACTCGCCGTTTTGCCAGGTGTAGATATCGTTGTAACTGGGGATCGCCACCGTGAATGGCAGGCGGAAGGGATCCTCCTTCTGGAACAGATCCACCACGCGACGGGATTCCGCCAATTGGTCGTCTTTATACGGCTCGTCCCAGATGTAGTAGCCGTAACAACGGCGGTAGTTACGCACATGGTCGGCGATGGCTTTCGCATTGTTCCACGGGCCGCGGTCCAGATGCCATTCCTGCATGCCGCCGAAGCGGGAAAAATCCTGAAACAGAATGTCCACCTGCAACTCCTCGCAGATACGCAGTGCTTCTTCGGCGCGCTCGTGAGACGCCCACCCCATTTCGAGCAGGTTAAAGCCGCAGTCGGCGCAATTTTGAAGCCCTTCCCGCAGTGCGGTGGTGTGGGCGCGGAAGGTAGAGAGGATAAAATTGTCCTGCCGCCACACACGGCGCGGGTTGCCCAAGGGGTAACGGGGTAAAATGCGATGTTCCATAGGTCATTTCTCCTTTTTGACGCGGCGATCTTTGAGATGCCACGGAAGATAGGCAAGGACGAACAAAAGGGTGATCACGGCGAACATCACCGCGATACGCAATAAGAAGTTCGGCGGGAGAATATCCAACACCGACGGTGTATCTTCGGGTTTCGCCATAAAGAGGTAGTTCGCACCGGGTCCCAAAATACGGTTGGCGGCAAAGGCGATGACCGCCAACACGGTGAGTGCGCCGTAGGAGCGGAACAGCGAGCGCCACGTCGGGCGCATTTTATGTACGAAGATCATATAAAAGATCGCGACGTACCCCAGCAGATGCTCCGCCCAGAACTGGTAATACCGAAAACGGGTGGGGCCGGTGTAGGTGATGACGGTGGGGGTGATGAGGGCAAACAGTGTGCCCGAAAAGAGCCAAAAATAGGCAATGTCAAACAGCGTTTGGGATTTGCCTACCAACATATAACTGCAGAAAATAACCCCCCAACCGCACACCGTAATGGGCAAATGGTCCACCGCATTGGCGCCGAGCGACGGCAACGCAACCAAACGCCAGAAATAGGAAAATTCCGACAGTATCAGCGCAAAAGCAAGACCCCAACGGAGTTTGCGCTCATATTTCGAGTGGGCGAGCGGTTCACGAAAGCGCGCGATCAGGAAGATCACGCCGACACCGCACAGAATGGGCAGAATGTGTGCCAAGGTGAAATTCTGAAATTCTACCGTCTCACCTTGCCCGAAGAAATACCGCAAAAAATCTTTCATGTTATACCACCTCGAAGGGCAGTATACCATATTCGTTACGGTTTGACAATAAAAAAAGCACCCGCAGGTGCTTTTTCTCTTTTATTTTTTGGGGCGGGGCAACGCTTCGGGGAGTATATAGTGTTGCGGAATGCCGTTTTTCATACGGAAGTTTTGCTCGCCTTGAATGAGCGGCAGGGTGTAGCGGATGGCTTCGTCCGTAACGTCATTGCCTTCGGCATTGATCCATTCGACGGGAAAATATTTGACGTGGTTTGCCACTCTTTCGGCATCCACCGACTCAATGCGGACATTATACGGATGTTCCGACACACGGCAAAAGACCATCATTTCACCCGACCGGCCGTTGAGCGCCGCTTTTACTGCCGCGCCGCCGATGCGCTCGGCTTCGGTGATGTCGCGTTTGGAACTGAGATGTGAAGAACAACGCTGCATGACATTCAATTCGATCGAACGGACCTTACAACCTATCTCGCGGGAGACGACCTTTTCGAGCGCCTTGCCGACACCGGCCAGATATTTGTGGCCGAAGGCATCGTTTTTGTCCGATTGGAACTCCTCTCCCATTTCCTCGGCAGACAGTTTTATCCCTTCCGATACCGCGACAATGACGGCGGGATACGTTTTTTGTACACGGCGGCAATCGTCGAGGAATTGTTTGACCGAGAAGGGGCGCTCGGGCAGATAGATAAGATGCGGTGCGACTTCGTCGTTCGTGCGTAATACAGCCGAGGCGGCGGTGAGCCAGCCGGTGTCGCGTCCCATAATTTCCACAAGGGTGACCGATTCGACCGAATAGACGCTGCTGTCTCGTGTGATCTCCTGCATCGTGGTAGCAATGTATTTGGCTGCCGAGCCGAAACCGGGGGTGTGGTCGGTTATGGGGAGATCGTTGTCGATGGTCTTCGGAATGCCGATCACCTTGATGTCGATATTATGCGCTCGGAAATAGCGATCGAGTTTCACCACCGTGTCCATCGAATCGTTTCCGCCGATGTAAAAAAACGCACCGATGTTTCGCGCACGAAGGGTGGCGGTGATGGTTTCATAGACGGAGTCGCCGCTGTCGGGAGCGGGGAGCTTATAGCGGCAGGAACCGAGCACGGTAGAGGGGGTCTGACGGATCAACTCTACGTCGTCATCGCTTTGGATGATCGCGTTTAAACTGACGAAATTGTTATAGATCAGCCCTTCCACACCGTTGACGGCACCGTATACCGTTTCAATATCTTCATATTTTGTTGCGTGGCGAAAAACACCGAGTAACGACGCGTTGATGGCGCAGGTCGGGCCGCCCGATTGGGCAACGGCGATATTCATGATAAAAACTCCTTGTTCATAATGCTGTGCTCAGTTTACCACAAAAACCGACGAAATACAAGAAGTAAAGCGAAAAAAGAGATGACTTTTAATGTTTTTTTCGATATTGCAAGGCAGACAGGCCCACTTCCTTTTTAAAAGTCTTCATAAAATGGTTCTCGTCTCGGAATCCGCAGGAGAGTGCTACCGACGCCACCGACAGTTCGGTGGTGCGGAGTAGTTCGCGGGCGAATTCGATGCGGCGCAGAACGATATAACGCTGTACCGTGAGGCCGTATTGCGCTTTGAATTGACGCAACAGATGTGCGTGACTGATCCCGACGTCGCGGCAGAGTTGCTCCACACGAAAGGAGGGAAGAGTGAAACTCTCGTCCACCAGCGCTTTTACCGCGTGGATACCGCTTTGAGGGGTGTGGGCGGTGCAGGTGTCAAGTATTTCGTAAAACGCCGCGAGTACGCCGAAGTAGCCGATCTCCTCGGAGGCAAGGGCGGTGAGCAGACGGCTTAAAATAACAGAGACTTTGTGAAAATGGGGAATGGGGTGCACCGCTTCCGTGGGGGAAAAGCCGAGCAATGCCGGGGTCTCGGTCGTGTCTTCCAACGAGAACCATACGTAATCCCACGGGTCATCGGGATCGGGGAAATAGCGTATTTCGGTGTCTGCGGGGGCGAAAAACATCTCGCCGCTTCGGATATGGTAGACGTTGTTGCCGACCTCCAGTGTGCCGCACCCGCCCAGCACGAAATGCAAGGCACAGGTGTTTAGTTTGCGGAACGCCCGTATGCCGCGTACGGTGTGAAAGTCGTTGTATCCGATGATGGAGACACCGAGCGGATCGGGCACTTGAAAGAATTTGTGAAATTCGGGAATATCAAAAAATTTTTCCATATACTATCACCCGAAACTGAGTATAACACGAAGTTCGGTTTATGTAAAGGATAAAAAAACACAGGTTTTTGTTCAAAAAAGACCTTGTAATTCCAAAGAGTTTCCTGTATGATGATGTCGAGAGAAAAAGGAGGTTGTGTTCGTATGGTAAAAGCGTGTGTGGTAGGTTTGGGATGCCGCGGACATCAATTGATCCGCGATGTGCTGACCAAGAATAACGATCTGCAGATCATTGCCGTGTGCGACGTGTACGAGGATCGCATCGTCCGCGCGCAGGAAGAGTTGGAAAAGAACGGCCAAAAGGCTGTCGGCTTTACGGATTACAAAGAGGCACTGGCGGTCGAAGGGGTAGAAGCGGCGTTTGTGTTTACGGGGTGGGATACCCATGCCGAGATCTCCTGTTATGCGATGCGACAGGGCATTCCCGTGGCGAGTGAAGTGGGAAGTGAACTTTCCCTTGAAAATTGTTGGGCCCTCGTAAACACCTATGAGGAAACGGGAACGCCGTATATGTTTATGGAAAACTGCTGTTACGGTAAAGAGGAAATGCTTGCCACGGCGATGGCGCGTCACGGCAAGTTCGGCACGATCGTCCACTGCGCGGGGGCCTATTCCCACGATCTGCGGGAGGAAGTAGCGTACGGTCATGTGAATCGTCACTATCGTTACGACATATATCGCGATCACTGCGGTGACAACTATCCCACCCACGATCTGGGGCCCATTGCAAAGGTGCTGGATATCAACCGCGGTAACCGTATCGTATCGGTATCCGCTTTTGCAACAAAAGCGGTGGGCTTGAAAGAGTATATTGCTACGCGCGAAGACGCGACCGACGAGATGAAGGCGGAAACTTTCCGTCAGGGGGATATCGTACATACGATGCTGACATGTGAAAACGGCGAAACGGTGCTTCTGCGACTGGATACTACCCTGCCGCGTCACTATTCCCGCGATTTCACCGTGCGCGGCACCAAGGGTATGTATATGCAGGAGACCAATTTGGTGCACCTGAACGGTGACCCCGAAGGCGAGTCGGTGCATTTCTACAAGGGCGGTGCCCTGGATAATGCCACGAAATACGAGGAAGAGTTCCTGCCCGATATGTGGAAGAACATTACCCCCGAGGCGCTTGCGGCAGGTCACGGCGGTATGGACTGGTTTGCGTATAAGGCGTTTGTGGATGCTGTGCAAAACGGTACGCCGATGCCCATCGATGTATATGACAGTGCGACCTGGCAAGCGGTCGGTGCGTTGTCGGAAAAGTCGATCGCCGAGGGCGGCGCTCCGCAGGAGATGCCCGACTTTACAAAGGGCGCGTGGAAGACCCGCCCGCGTTTGGATGTTGTGGAATATTAACAGACGAAAAAACACGCCGAAAGCCAAGTGCTTTCGGCGTGTTTTTTATGAGTGCATAACTTGGGTGAGCAGTCAAATTCGAATGGCGTTTTTGAAAGGCGGATTCTCGCTCACCCATTGTTAAAATACTCGTCAATCCACCCGCCTTATGAGCACGAGCAAGCAAAAAACGCCGAAAGATCCCGCTTTACGGCGGGTTCGGGTCTCACTGCTTACCCAGGGTCTCGATCTCTCGCATCCAGTTCCAATAGGGGGTGATGTCGGTGGTGAGGGTGTCGATACGGATACGGGCGGTGCTGAAAATGACGGCGTTTTGTCGCTGATAGGTGGGGATTTCCACACCCCAGTCCAGCACCGTCTCCATGGCGACCTTATAGGCGGTTTTACGTGCAGTTCGGTCGGTGGCGGTGCGGGTATCCGAAAGGAGGCTGTCCAGTGCGGCATCGGCGATCGCATAGTAGTTTAGATTGGTACCGCCCTTGCCCACCATGTTGGAACTGTGATAGATCGGGTACATATCCGGGTCGACGGCGGCAGACCATGCAGCCGACCACATGTCGGCCGAGCCGGCTTCCAATGCAGCATACAGTTGGTCGTTATCGGTCACATCGAGAATTTCAAGGGTGATGCCGATGGTCGCGAGGGCGTCACGCGCTGCCGTCAATACGGCGTAATTCGGATGGTCGCCGTTGCCTTGGGCGGCAATGATGACTTCGTACGACAATTTGGCACCGACAGGCGCGGCAATGAATGTCGCCGTCTCGTCGTCCCAAATGTAACCGGCGTCTTTCAGGAAGGCGACGGCCGCGGCGCGCGCCGCCGCGTATCGCTCGTCGTCGGTCATAGCGGCCGTGTAAAGCGCTGTGCCGTCGGCACCGATCGCATAGGCGACGGTATAGCCGTCATCGTCGGGGTGCGGTGCCGCCCATGAGGTGTTGGATACGGGATATTGAATGACGTTTGCACCGTCGCCGTAATACGCCGAAACAGCGGCGTCGCGATAGACGGCAAACAGGGTGGCGAAGGCGCGGCGCAACGCACGCGACGCGTTACTTGCGGCGTCCTCCCCGACTTTAACGCGTGCAGCGTTGATGCCGAGATAGCCATAGCCTGCGTGGTCTACCGTTACGGTGGTGAGCACGTCGCCGCTCAATGTGCCGCCGTTGGCGTTTTTAACGGTCTCGGCCGTTGTGGCTGTAAATGCGGGGGAAGCAATATCTACCGTACCGTCGGTGAGCGCGGCAAGCATGTCGCCGCTGACCTCTTTAAACCGCAGGGTTTCGATCTGCGGCGCGCCTTTATAATAGGTCTTGTTGGCCGTAAACGAAACGATACCGTCTTGGTATTCTCCGAAGACGTAAGGGCCGGCACCGAGCGGGGCGGCCGTTTTGCTCTTTACACCCGACAGATCCCCTTTGGTAAAACCGAAACGGCCGTTTTCGTAGTCGTAGGCTTCGTCCGTGCCGTAGTAATGCAGAGGGGCGACGGGAATGCCGAGCCGGTAGGCCGCTGTGACATCGAAGGCGGTCATGGTAACACGCAGGGCATAGTCGCCTGTTTTTTCAATACCCGAAATCGATCGAACGAGCCCGTCGCCGTTTTCATCCTTGGGCCCTTCTATGGCGATGAACGCCTTCTTTAAAAAATCGGCAACGGAGGTGGCGGGGGCGTCGCGGTCGATGCCGTCCGCCGAAAAATCGCGGTTGTGTGAAGTGACGATCAGTTGCCAGTAATCGGCTTTGGTGGGGAAGGCGGTGTGCAAATCGTACACCGTGCCGGCCGCATCGGTAAAGGTGCCGTCCTCGTTCAATGTGCCGTAACCCCATGCGTACATGCCGAGTACCACGTCGTTATCGGCACATTGCGGGAGATAGTCGCCGTAGTTGGCGAGGCAATAGTCGATGATCTCATTTACGAACATCTCACCGGCCGCGGCCAGTGCCTCGTTCCAATAGGCGGTATATTGTTCTTCGGTGAAACCGCTGTATTCGGTAGCGTCGGGGCCGGCCGCCCAGATCTTATCGGCCAGCGCGGCGTATTTTTCCTGCGTTGCGGCATTCACTCCCGCACGGTAGTCCGCAAGTCCTTGGATCGGCAAAAAGGAAAAGTCGGAACTGCCGTTGTAGGACGGATCGGCCAATACGTACATCGAGAAGATTACGTCGTCGGCGGTAAGCGGTTCGCCGTCGCTGAAGGTGACGTTGTCCCGCAAGGTGAAATCGTAGGTGACGGTACCGTCCTCGTTTTGCGTGACGGTGCAGTCTGCGAGACCTTCGTAGCGGTAGTCGGTGCCGTTATAGGTGGCCTGTTCGCCCGTGATCCCGTTGAATATGACGTTGCCTTCGCGGTCGGTATCCAACAAGGGGAGCGACACCAGTGCCGCCACGTCACGGTCGTTTTGCGTGCGGGCAAAAAAAGGACTGAATCGCCCCGAAAATTGGTCGTACCCTACCGTGAGGACGTTGCTCGTTTGCGCCGGCGGGTCGCCGGCCGGGTCGGTTTTCGGCTGCTCAGGCGCCGGCGTCGCACGGCAGGCTGCAAGGGTCGATATCATCAAAAGAAGACACAATATGTATGTGAAAAGTGTGATAGAGGTCTTTTTCATAAGGAACCCTCCTGTTTCAATTGCTGTCTTTAAGATACCATACAATTGCAAAATCGTCAAGTCTCGGGAGGATACGACAAGGCTTCCAAGGTATAGGTATATAATATTATGCAGGCCGGTGATACCGGTATATATTCCCTTTTGAATGGCAGCAAAAAAGAATGCCCATACTGTTCTTAGAATACGAAAAGGTGGTTGAACAGATGTTGGGTAAGGTGGAGATCTGCGGGGTAAATACCGCCACGCTGAAGGTGCTGAGCGAGGCGGAAAAAATGCGGCTTTTACGGGAGATGCGCGAGGGAACCAACCCCAAAGCGCGGGAGGAAATGGTGAACGGCAATCTGCGATTGGTGCTCAGCGTAATCCAGCGCTTTGCGGGACGCGGCGAAAATCCCGACGACTTATTTCAGGTCGGATGTATCGGACTTATGAAGGCGATCGATAATTTTGACATCACACAAAACGTGCGGTTTTCCACCTATGGTGTGCCGATGATCATCGGCGAGATTCGGCGCTATCTGCGGGACAACAACAGTGTGCGTATCAGCCGTTCGGTGCGGGATCTGGCCTATCGTGCGATGCAGGTAAAGGAACAGCTGACCGCCGAACGACAGACCGAGCCGACGGTGGAAGAGATTGCTCGAGCGTTGGATGTGGCGCGGGAAGACGTGGTGTTGGCGCTCGAATCGGTGGTGGAACCCGTCAGCTTGTATGAGCCGGTCTATGCGGACGGCGGGGACACCATCTATGTGATGGATCAAGTGGGGGATACGAACGGTGAAAGCGATTGGTTGGAGGAATTGGCGCTGAAAGAGGCGATTCGTTCGCTCGGTGAACGGGAGAAAAAGATCTTGCGGTTGCGATTCTTCAAGGGAATGACGCAGGTGGAGGTATCGACGGAGATCGGTATCAGCCAGGCGCAGGTCAGTCGTTTGGAAAAAAGTGCGTTGCAACGAATCAAGGATCAACTGTGAATATTTGTTCCGCCCTTTGCATACTGTGTAAGGGAGGTGGACAGGCGTGTATTGTCGAATTACGGAACTGCACAACAAAGAGGTTATCAACATCTGCGACGGCACCCGCCTTGGGTGTGTGGACGACGTGGAGGTGGATACCCATACGGCACAACTGACCGCGATCGTATTGCACGGACGGCCGAAAATGCTCGGCATTATGGGGTGTGAAGAGGATACGGTCATACCGTGGAAGGAGATCGAAGTGATCGGCGAAGAGACCATTTTGGTTAACCGTCCGCAAGAGATCGGGAACGGCAAACCCTGTGGCGGGTTGTGTCGAGGATTGTTCGGACGAGGGCGATAATCCTATTGACAAACGACGGAGAATTTGCTATACTGTAAACACAGTTTTACATGACTGACGGATTTCGCAGAGCACTGCGGGGAAGTGTAAAACACAGTATGCCGACCGTCTGGGCGAAGTCTGTTCACAACGAACGGATTTCGCCCTTTTATTTTCTCGCTCGAAAGGGGAGTTTGCTATGATGCATGAGAATTGGAACGGATTTATCGCCGGTGTATGGCAACAAGAGATCAATGTGCGCGACTTTATTCAAACGAACTATCACGAGTATGTGGGAAATGCCGATTTTCTTGCCGGAGCGACCGCACGCACCACCGCTTTGATGGGCAAGGTGCAGGAACTGTTCCGCGAGGAACGCGAAAAGGGCGGTGTGTTGGATGTGGACGTGAACACCGTTTCCTCGCTGGTGAACTATGCGCCCGGTTATATCGATAAAGATAATGAACTTATCGTGGGTATGCAGACCGATGCGCCGCTCAAACGCGGGGTGAATCCCTTCGGCGGCATTCGCATGGCACGCCAGGCGTGCGCCGCCTACGGTTACCGTTTGAGCGATAAGGTAGAGGACGAGTTCCGTTTCCGTACGACGCACAACAGCGGCGTGTTCCGCGCCTATACCGATGAGATGCGTTTGGCGCGTAAGTGTCACGTCATCACCGGCTTGCCCGATGCTTACGGCCGCGGCCGTATCATCGGCGACTATCGCCGCGTGGCGCTGTATGGTGTGGATCGTCTGATCGAAGAGAAACAGAAGGATAAGGCGGCGCTGGCGGAACAGGCGTTTACACAGGACACGGTCCGTCTGTTGGAAGAGCTGTTCCAACAGATCACCTTTTTGGGGTATCTCAAAGAGATGGCGGCTATGTACGGTTACGATATCAGTGCTCCCGCCAAAGACGCGCGTGAAGCGGTACAGTGGACGTATTTTGCCTATCTCGGTGCCATCAAGGAGCAAAACGGGGCGGCAATGTCGCTCGGCCGTGTGAGCACCTTCCTTGATATCTATATCGAGAGGGATATGGCGCGCGGCCTGTTGACCGAAGAGGGCGCTCAGGAATTGATGGATGATTTTGTGATGAAACTGCGCATTGCCCGTCATTTGCGCACGCCCGAATACAACGAACTGTTCGGCGGCGATCCGATGTGGATCACCGAAGCGGTGGGTGGTATGGGTAAAGACGGCCGCACGCTGGTTACCAAAAACAGTTACCGCATGCTGAATACGCTGTATACCCTCGGTTCGTCGCCCGAACCGAATCTGACGGTGTTATGGTCCACGTCACTGCCCGAAAACTTCAAGCGGTTTTGTGCAAAGGTTTCGGCCGATACCGATTCGGTACAGTATGAAAACGATGACCTGATGCGCCCGTTGCACGGCGACGATTACGCCATTGCCTGTTGTGTGTCTGCGATGGAAGTGGGTAAGCAGATGCAGTTTTTCGGTGCGCGTTGCAATCTTGCCAAACTGTTGCTTATCGCCATCAACGGCGGTTACGATGCCACGAGCGGTATCCATATCGGTCCGCAGATGCCGGTGATGGCGGGTGAGACGTTGGAGTATGAGGCGGTTGCCGAGCGCTATGGTATCTATATCGAATGGCTGTGCAAACTCTACGTGAACACGATGAACGTAATTCATTATATGCACGATAAATACGCCTATGAAAAGACACAAATGGCGCTGCACGATACCGACGTGGAACGGTTGATGGCGTTTGGTGTGGCCGGCCTTTCGGTGGTGGCGGATTCGCTCAGCGCGATCAAATTTGCGAAGGTACATCCGCAAAAAGATGAACTCGGCTATATCGTCGGTTTTACGACCGAAGGGGATTTCCCGAAATACGGTAACGACGACGACCGTGTGGACTTGCTTGCGCGGGATCTTACCCATCAGGTGATCACCGAATTGCGCAAGACACCCACGTATCGTGATGCGATCCATACCCTGTCGGTGCTGACCATCACCTCCAACGTGATGTACGGCAAAAATACGGGGGCGACGCCCGACGGTCGTCCGTCGGGTGCCCCGTTGGCACCGGGAGCCAATCCTATGCACAACCGCGAAGAGAACGGTGCATTGGCGTCGCTGAACTCGGTGGCAAAGATCCGTTATGAAGATTGCCGCGACGGCATTTCCAACACCTTCTCCATCACACCCGAGGCGCTCGGCAAGACGGAGGAGGCGCGTGTGGGCAATCTCGTGTCGATCTTGGACGGCTATTTCGCAAAGAAGGCGCATCACATCAATGTGAATGTGCTGAATCGCGAGACCTTGATCGATGCCTATGAGAATCCCGAAAAGTATCCGAATCTTACCATTCGTGTATCGGGCTATGCGGTGAACTTCAATAAACTCTCCCGCGAACAACAGCGGGAGGTCATCAGCCGCACCTTCCATTCGGCGATATGAGCGGATTCGTACATTCCATCCAAAGTTTGGGGACGGTCGACGGGCCCGGTGTGCGTTTTGTAGCATTTTTGCAAGGGTGTCATTTACGGTGTAAGTGCTGTCACAATCCCGATACATGGGCGCGCGAGGGCGGTACGGCATATACCGCGGAAGCGCTGGTGGAAAAAGCTGTGCGATATCGTGAGTATTTCGGCGAAGCGGGCGGCGTCACGCTGTCGGGCGGTGAACCGCTGTTGCAGGCGGCGTTTGTGCACGAGGTGTTCTCGCTGTGCCATCGCGCGGGGCTTAATACCTGCCTTGACACAGCGGGCGCTCTGCTGACCGACGAGGTAAAAGCGGCGCTGGCGGAGACCGACCGTGTGTTGCTCGATTGGAAATACACCGACGAGGCGGCCTATCGTGCACATGTGGGGTGTTCTCTCGCGGCGGTGGAGACATTCATATCGTATTTGAATGAACGGCAAATTCCCACGACCCTGCGGCAGGTGATCATCCCGACCGTAAACGATACGCAAGAGAGTGTGCGTAAACTGCGGGCGGTTGCGGAGACATACCCTTGTGTGGACGGGGTGGAGTTGTTGCCGTTTCGCAAAATATGTCAAACCAAATACGACAATATGGGCCTCCCGTTTCCGTTCGGGCACCTGCCCGAGCCGACCGCCGCACAGATGGCAACGTTGAATGCGTTGCTTGACAAAGCGAGCGGGTAGAAAACGGTGTGTAACGGACGGGACGCTCGGTGAACTCGGCCGAAAGAAAATTCGAAAAAATTCAAAAAAACACTTGCAAACGAGAAACAAGTGTGTTATAATCGTACAGCCAAAAATATTTTAATCTCACACGCAGGTGGCAAAGGGAGCGGTCGGTGCCGGGCAAGAGCACGGTGGTCGCCACCTTCTGCGGAGGAAAAACCAAGGAGGAAATAGCAATGGCAGTCGTATCCATGAAGCAGCTGCTGGAAGCCGGTGTCCACTTCGGTCACCAGACCCGCCGCTGGAACCCCAAAATGGCGCCCTACATTTTCACGGAGCGCAACGGTATCTACATCATCGACCTGCAGAAGACGGTCCGCAAGTTGGAGGAAGCGTACGCGTTCGTGCGTGAAATCGCGGCAAACGGCCAGTCGGTTCTGTTCGTCGGCACCAAGAAGCAGGCACAGGATTCCATCCGTGAGGAAGCGGTCCGTGCAGGCGCGTACTTTGTCAACGCTCGTTGGTTGGGCGGTATGCTCACCAACTTCCGTACCATCCGCGGCCGTGTGGCTCGTTTGAACCAGCTGCACACCATGCAGGAGGACGGCACCTTTGATCTGCTGCCCAAGAAGGAAGTTATCAAGCTGACTCACGAGATCGAGAAGCTCGAGAAGTTCCTCGGCGGTATCAAAGATATGAAGAAGCTTCCCGGCGCGCTGTTCATCGTCGATCCCCGCAAGGAGAAGATCGCGGTGGCGGAAGCGAAGAAGCTCGGCATCCCGGTCGTTGCGATCGTGGATACCAACTGTGATCCCGATGAAGTGGATTACGTTATCCCCGGTAACGACGATGCGATCCGTGCTGTGAAGCTGATCGCGGGCGTGATGGCGAATGCGATCATCGAAGCCAACCAGGGCGAGCAGAACGCTCCCGAAGCGGTGGAAACCACTGAGGAAGCGGCGGAATAATTGAAAATTATCCGACTTTAAATTATTGAATTGAAAGGATTGGATATCATGGCATTTACGGCAAAAGACGTCCAGACCCTGCGTGAGCGCACGGGTGTTGGCATGATGGATTGCAAAAAGGCGCTGGCCGAAACGGACGGCGATATGGAAAAGGCAATCGACGTTCTTCGCGAGAAAGGTCTTGCGAAGGCGGCGAAGAAGGCCGGCCGCATTGCGGCGGAAGGCGTGGCGTTTGCCACCACCTATGCCGATAAGAAGGTCGGCGTTGTGGTCGAAGTGAACTCGGAGACCGACTTTGTGGCGAAGAACCCGCAGTTCCAGGAGTTTGTGGCGGCGATCGCGGATACGGTTGCCGAAACCAACCCCGTGAACATGGATGAACTGATGACCAAACCCTGCGCGGGTATGGAATCGGTGGCGGCGGCCCTGCAGGAGAAGATCCTTGTTATCGGCGAGAACATGACCGTGCGTCGTTTTGTTCGCTATGAAGGCGACTGCGTGGCGTATGTCCATGGCGGCGGGCGTATCGGCGTGTTGGTTCGTTTCGAAGCGGACGGCGTGTCGGCAGAGGCGTTGACCGAATGCGGCAAGGATGTGGCGATGCAGATCGCGGCTCTCAACCCGCTGTACCTCGGCAAGGATTCCGTCCCTGCGGCTGACGTGGAGAAGGAGCGCGAAGTGCAGATCTCGCTGATCAAGGCGGATCCGAAGAATGCAAACAAGCCCGAGCAGATCGTCGAGAAGATGGTCGAGGGCAAGCTGCGTAAGTTCTTCGAAGAGAACTGCTTGCTGCAGCAGGCGTTTGTCAAGGACGGCGACGTTTCGGTCGGCCAGTATATCGAAAACTGCGCCAAGGCGGCCGGCGGCTCGCTCAAACTGGTGGAATACACCCGCTTTGAGAAGGGCGAAGGCCTGCAGAAGCGCGAAGATGACTTCGCGGCAGAAGTGGCCGGCATGATCGGCTGATAGAGCAAATTAACAGACACAAACGGTATCGTTTGTGTCTGTTTTTTTACTTTCTCAAAAACGACACAGAAAATTTACAGAAATTGCAAGGTTTGCCTTTACACGGTGAACAAAATATAGTACAATAGAAACGGTATGAACATAACGGCCGGATTTTCTACATATTAAAAGTTTGGGAGTGGAATAGTATGACACCGAAGTATAAGCGCGTATTGTTGAAACTCAGCGGTGAGGCTATGGCGGGCGAAAAGAAAACGGGGCTCGATTTCGACACCGTTTTGACCGTTTGCTCGGCAGTTAAAGAATGTCAGGACGCGGGCGCGGAGATCGCGATCGTGGTCGGCGGCGGTAACTTCTGGCGCGGTCGTTCCAGCGGCAAGATGGATCGCACCCGTGCAGACCACATGGGTATGCTGGCAACCACTATCAACGCGTTGGCATTGGCAGACGGACTCGAACAGCTCGGCTGCGAAGTGCGTGTGCAAACAGCCATTGCTATGAATGAGATCGCCGAACCCTATATCCGCAATCGTGCGGTGCGTCATCTGGAACGCGGTCGGGTTGTGGTGTTCGGTTGCGGCACGGGCAACCCCTTCTTCTCCACCGATACGGCGGCGGCGCTACGCGCGGCGGAGATCGAGGCGGATATCATTCTGAAGGCCAGTATGGTGGACGGTGTATACGACAGCGATCCGAAACTCAATCCCAACGCGGTGAAGTATGACGAGTTGACCTTTACCGAGGTGTTAAACAAAGAACTGAAAGTCATGGATGCGGCGGCGGCGTCGCTTTGCCGCGAAAACGGATTGCCCATTTTGGTGTGCAATCTGGACGATCCCCAGAACATTGTGCGTGCCATCGGCGGCGAGTCGATCGGTACCATCGTGCGATAAAATAGGAGGTTTCTGTTATGAAAGAACTGTTTCGTGTAACCGAAGAAAAAATGCAAAAGTCCGTGCAGGGTCTTATGAACGAGTACGCCGCCATTCGTGCGGGTCGTGCGAATCCGGCTGTGCTGGATAAAGTGCGCGTGGATTACTATGGCGTTGAAACGCCTGTCAACCAGATGGCGGCGGTGTCGGTGCCGGATGCCCGCACGCTGATGATCCAACCCTGGGACAAGACCACGCTGAAAGCCATCGAAAAGGCGATTCAAGTATCGGATATCGGCATCAACCCGCAAAATGACGGTACAGCCATTCGCTTGGTGTTCCCCCCGCTGACCGAAGAACGCCGCCGCGAACTCGGCAAGAGCGTGCAGAAAATGGGGGAAGAGTTTAAAGTGTCGGTACGCGGGATTCGCCGCGATTCGCTGGAAAAACTGAAGGCGATGAAGAAGAACAACGAGATCACCGAAGACGATCAGGCGAACGGCGAGAAGAAGATGCAGACGCTGACCGACAAATATTGCAAAGAGATCGACGACCTTGCCGCGGCAAAGGAAAAGGAGATCATGGAACTCTAATCAAAAGCAGGACTCCGACAACTTCGCGGAGTCCTCTTTCATAGGGTTTCATTGGAGAAGTAAAACACGACCACCGTTTTTGAACGGCGGATTTTCACTCACCCCGGGGAGGTATCGTTATGGCGTTGTTTAAAAAGCGGGCGGAAGAGCCGCGATTCGACGTGTTGCCCGCCCACGTGGCGATTATTATGGACGGCAACGGTCGTTGGGCCAAGAAACGCGGTCTGCCGCGAACGGCGGGTCATGTGACGGGGGCCAAGGTATTTCGTACCATCGTAAAACATTGCGAAGCGCGCGGTGTCGGTTACGTTACGGTATATGCTTTTTCCACCGAAAACTGGAAGCGGCCTCCCGAAGAGGTGCAGGCGATCATGAATCTTTTGCGCGACTATCTGAAAGAGTCGTTGCGTGATTTTAAGAAGGAGAACATTCGCGTGCGCTTCTTGGGTGACCGGGCGCCGTTGGCGGAAGATATCCGTGAGTTGATCGAAGAGGCAGAGAAAAGCACGGCGGATAAAGACGGCATGTGCCTGAATATCGCGCTGAATTACGGAGGGCGTAACGAACTGGTTGCTGCGATGCGCGCGATAGCCGAAAAGGTGCAAACGGGTGCCCTTTCGCCTGCCGACATTACCGAAGAGGTCATTTCGGCGCATTTGTACACAGCGGGTCAACCCGACCCCGATCTGATCGTCCGACCGAGCGGCGAACACCGCTTGTCGAACTATCTTATCTGGCAGGCGGCCTATGCGGAATATGTGTTTATGGACGATATCCTGTGGCCTGATTTTACCACAGCGGACATGGATACGGCGCTCGCGGAATATGCGCGGCGTAACCGTCGATTCGGCGGTGTTTGATTCAGCGAAAAGAGGGAAACACTAATATGGTAACAAGAATTATCAGCGGTGTCATCGGTGTTGTGGTGGCGTTGGCGATCATCCTGTTCGGCGGGGTGTGGGGCGTGACGTTGGCGGCCGCCGCTTTGGCGGGCCTCGCTACGTTTGAACTGCTTCGTGCGGCGGGATTCGGTTCGCGTGATCGTATTCCCGCGATGACGATAGCGTTGGCACTGCCGCCGTGTTTGCTGTTGGGGCAGGAATGGGCGTTTCTGTTGGCAGGCATGTATCTGCTGTATGTCTTAGTAGAGGGCGTGATGCGCCACGAAGCACTGCCGCCCGAGCGGCTGGCGCTCAAGGTGCTGTTGCCTGCCGTGTCGGTGAGCGGTTTCGCCGCAGTAGCCGCGTTGCGCGCCAACGGGGAAGACGGCCTGTTCTATCTCTTTTTAGTGTTGGTCATTCCGTGGCTCAGCGATACGGGTGGCTATTTCACGGGAATGTGTTGGGGTAAACTCAAACTTTGTCCCGTTATCAGCCCGAAAAAGACGGTGGAGGGCTTTGTCGGCGGTGTGATCGTTTCGGTAGCGGCTTCGGCTCTGACCGGATATCTCTATACACTGTTGTGTGGGCACGATGTGGCTGTCAACTGGTTGTCGCTGCTTTTGGCGGCGGTGATTGCCGCACCGCTTTCGGTGTGCGGCGATCTGTTCGCTTCGGTGGTGAAACGCCGCTTTGGCGTGAAAGATTACGGCAACATTATGCCCGGTCACGGCGGTGTGATGGATCGCTTCGACAGCGTACTGCCGGTGGCAATTTGGCTGCTTATGTGGATTCAGTTCTTGCCTATCGTGTAAAGGAGTCGGTAGTATGAGTGAAAATAAACGATTGGTGTTGCTTGGCAGTACGGGGTCGATCGGTACACAGGCGTTGGACGTGGCGGAAAAACTGGCGTATCCTGTGTTGGCGCTGACGGCCCACCGTCAAGTGGATGTGATCGAGGCGCAGATTCGCCGATATCGCCCGACGTATGCGGCGATGAGCGATGAAAAAGCAGCGGCCGACTTGAAAGTACGGGTGGCTGATCTGCCGGTGACGGTACTTTCGGGCGAAGCGGGGTTGTGTGAACTGGCCGCGTTGCCCGAGGCGGACGTGGTGTTGAACGCCATTGTCGGTGTGGCGGGGTTGAAGCCCACCATGGCGGCACTCGAAACGGGACACGATGTGGCTCTTGCCAACAAAGAAACGTTGGTGGCGGGCGGCGCACTGGTAACCGAAACCGCCCGAGCGCACGGTGCACGTCTGCTTCCGGTGGACAGTGAGCACTCTGCTGTTTTCCAGTGTTTGCAAGGGGCGCCTGCCGAGCGGGCGCTTAAGCGAGTGATCCTCACCGCGTCGGGCGGCCCCTTTTTCGGCAGAACGCGCGAAGAATTGGCGACAGTGACGGCGGCGGATGCGTTGCGTCACCCGAACTGGGATATGGGAGCCAAGATCACCATCGATTCCGCCACGATGATGAACAAAGGCCTCGAGTTGATCGAAGCGCGTTGGCTGTTTGATGTGCCGCCCGAAAAAATTGATATCGTGGTACACCGCGAGAGTATTATCCACTCGCTGATCGAGTACGATGACAATGCGGTATTGGCGCAACTCGGTTTGCCCGATATGCGCATTCCGATCCAATATGCGCTGACGTATCCCGCGCGGGTGGCCTCTCCCGCCGAAACGTTGTCGCTGGCGCAGATCGGCACGCTCACCTTCTTCGAGCCGGATAACGACACCTTCCCCGCAATGGATCTGTGTCGTCGCGCGCTGACGGTGGGCGGAACGGCTCCCGCGGCGGTGAACGCGGCCAACGAAGCGGCGGTGGCGCTCTTCCTGAAGGGCGAGATCGGATTTTTGGATATTACGACGCAGGCGGCGCGCATGCTCGAGTATACGTGGCCGGCGCTTCACTGTTTGGATGATGTGTTGGAAGCCGACCGTATGGCACGCCGATTGGTGATCTCTCAAGTACAGAAAGGGTAATGTCATGACTGTTTTGGTAACTGCCGGCAAGATCCTGGCGGCGTTGCTTATTTTCGGACTCATTATTATGTTGCACGAGTTCGGCCACTTCATTGTGGCGAAACTCTGCCGTGTGAAGGTAAATGAGTTTGCCATCGGTATGGGCCCGAAACTGTTGCAGTTCGGTAAGGGCGAAACGAAATACACATTGCGTTTGCTTCCCATCGGCGGCTTCTGTGCCATGGAAGGGGAAGACCCCGAAACCGAGATGCCCGAATCACTCGGCGGCAGCGGGTTTCAAAAGGGAACGGAAACACCGTCGAACGACGGACGCGCGTTTTATCAAAAAAAGGTATGGCAACGCATTTTGATCGTGGTGGCGGGTGCCGTGATGAATCTGGTGCTCGGTTACGTGTTGTTGGTGGTGAATTACGCGTTTTGCCAAACGCCGAATGATAAGGGCGACGTGTTGTTTTCCACCACGCAGATCCACTCGCTGGAAGAAGATACGCCCGCCTATCAAACCGGTCTTCGCCCGAAGGATACGATTCTCAGCATCAACGGGCGACGGGTGCTTACCGCGGAGTACGATATGGTTTCTGCGTTGCAATCGGATGAAGACGGTGTGTTTGATATGGTGGTCCGCCGTGAAACCGCCCACGGAAAATCGGAAAAAGTGGCGCTCGACGACGTGACGTTTCGCTTGACGACCGACGAGGCAGGGAACCGCTATTTGCAATATGACTTTATCGTTGTAGGTGAAAAGCGCACCTTCGGGAATGTCTTCTCATATGCGCTGAAAAGCGAGTATTCGCTCGGCGTAATGGTGTGGCGCACCCTCGGCGACCTGTTTACCGGCAAATACGGATTAAACGATCTGTCGGGGCCTGTCGGTACGGTGGATGTGATCGGTGATGCGGTGGAAAATGCCGTGACCCACACCAATCGTTTGGCGGGGCTCAGCTCACTGTTCACACTGATAACGCTTATCACGGTGAACGTGGGTGTGTTCAATTTGTTGCCTCTGCCTGCATTGGACGGCGGTCGGTTGGTGTTTTTGCTGTTTGAACTCGTCTTCCGCCGCAAAGTGCCGGCCAAATATGAAGGGATCGTGAATTTTGTCGGGCTGATCTTGCTGTTGTTACTGATGTTGGCAGTGACCTACAGCGACATTACAAAGTTAGTTACGGGAGGTTGAGCATATGGCAAAGCGAACGGTGAATGCAGGCGGTGTGTTGATCGGCGGGGGACATCCCGTGACGGTGCAGTCGATGCTGAATGTGCCCGCACACGATATAGCGGGCAGTGTGGCGCAAGCAAAGGCGCTGGAGGCGGCGGGCTGTGAACTGATTCGCGCCGCCATTCCGAATAAAGAGGCGATCGCGCTGATTCCCGCGTTGAAAGAGGCTGTATCGGTGCCGTTGGTGGCGGATATTCATTTCGATTACAAACTGGCCTTGGAAGCGGCGGCAGCGGGAATCGACAAGATCCGTATCAACCCCGGTAACATCGGCGGGGAAGAGAACGTTCGCGCGGTGGCGACCGTGTGCCGCGAAAGGGGGATCCCCATTCGCATCGGGGTCAACGGCGGTTCGCTCGAAAAAGAGATCTTGCAAAAGTATGGGCATCCGTGTGCCGAAGCTTTGCGCGACAGTGCGTTGTACCACGCCCGGTTGCTCGAGAAATACGATTTTGACCATATTGTGCTGTCGATGAAATCCTCCGATGTACCGACCATGGTGAAAGCGTATGAGTTGACGGCTGCGTGTTGCGATTATCCTTTGCATGTCGGTGTGACCGAAGCGGGAACCGAGCGGATGGGACTTTTGAAATCGGCGGCCGGTATCGGCAGTTTGTTGCTCCACGGTATCGGTGATACCATTCGGGTATCGCTCACGGCCGACCCGGTGAAAGAGGTGGCGGCCGGCCGCGATATTTTATACGCCTTGGGGGTGCGACAGGATCGTCCGCGTTTGGTATCCTGCCCCACCTGCGGGCGTACCGCGATCGATCTGATCGGTATTGCCGGCGAAGTGGAAGCCCGCTTGGATGCGGTTAAAAAACCGATCACCGTGGCTGTGATGGGTTGTGTGGTGAACGGTCCCGGGGAAGCGCGCGAGGCGGATATCGGTCTTGCGGGCGGCAACGGCAAAGTGGCGATATTTAGAAAAGGCGAGGTATTGCGCACAGTGCCCGAAGAGGTCGCTGTGGAAGAGTTGATGAAGGAAATTGCAAAGTTGTAAGGAGTTTGTATTATGGGAGCGCCCTTGTTTGGCGAACTGTTTGGACAATATTTGAAAGACATACCGATCAAAGCGCCGCTGCGTGATGCGATGGTGCTCGGTGTGCGTGTACATAACGAGCGACATCAAGTGACGGTCACCGTGGCACCGGAAGGGGCGGTGGCCTATATGGATCTGCACGATACGGCGGAGTGGTTGTCGGGCGTTTTGCATGCGGCGGTGACGTTGATGCCGCATTATTCCGGCGGGCAATTGGGGGATGAATCCCTGTTCCCGTTGCTTATCGATCTGCTTCGAACTCGCCACACAATGGTGGGCGGCAGTTTCGACGGGGCAACTTTCCGCTTGGAAGAAAATGAATTTACGGTGGTTTTGCCGCGCGGCGGGCGCGAAATGCTGTGTGCAATGGGTGTGGATCGCTTGCTTGCGGAAGTGATCGAGGAAGTGTTCGACCGTCGCGTATCGGTAGTGCTCGAAGGGGCAGATGCATTAGACACCGACGATGATTATTACCGTGCTTTGCGGGAAGAAGCCGATCGTGAGGCGGCGGCTGCCGCCGCGGCCCAACGCGAAGAGCAGCGGCAAAAGGCGATGAAGAAGGCGGCACAGCAGGATGTGGCAAACCCCATTCCGCTCGATCCCGCCGATCCGAACACGCCGCCGCGCGACGGGTTGCCCGTGTGGCTTGAGACGGCCAATTACATGTTCGGTACCCCCTCCAACGAGAGGCCGCAGGCCATGTCGACGCTTGAAGCGGACGGTAGTTTTGTGACGGTGTGGGGCGAGATCTTTAAGATTGACGCACGGGAAAGCCGCGACGGCAACAGCACGCGGTTCAACCTGTGTTTGTCGGATAAGACCAATTCGATCACGGCGGTTTTGCGTGCTGATCATCGGCGGGATAAAGATAAAAAAGCGTTGATGGAAGCGCTTAAACCCGGTATGTGTGTGCTCATTTCGGGCGGATACGATTACAATGAGTTTGCCAAAGATAACCAGATCCGCATCCGCTCGCTGGCAATGCTTGCGAAGTATGAGAAAAAGGATAACGCACCCGTTAAACGGGTGGAGTTACATATGCATACGAAAATGTCCCAAATGGACGCGGTGAGTGAGGCGTCTGCCTTGGTCGAGCGGGCAGCGGCCTGGGGACACCCCGCTGTGGCCATTACCGATCACGGTGTGGCGCAGGCGTTCCCCGATGCGATGAATACGGCCGAAAAGCTTGCCAAAAAAGGAGTGGATATCAAGATCCTTTACGGCAGCGAGGCGTATTACGTGAATGATCGCGCGGGCGCTGTGGAACCGGGAGTTACCGGCGAGATCGGCGGCGATGTGATCGTGTTTGACTTGGAGACTACCGGTCTCAGTGCCTTGTCCGACCGTATTACCGAAATCGGTGCGGTGCGATTACACGACGGCGCGGTGTGCGATACCTTTAACACCTTTGTGAACCCGGAACGTCCGATTCCGCCGAAGATCACCGAACTTACCGGGATTACCGATGCGATGGTGGCGAATGCCTTGAGCGAGCGGGAAGCGCTGGAAGCGTTTTACGATTTTTGCGGCGACACCACCGTTTTGGTGGCACACAATGCCGGTTTCGATACGGCGTTTATCCGTCAAGCGGCCGTGCGGCAGGATATGGGGTATCCTTTCGGTGCGATCGATACGGTGCCGCTTGCCCGTGCGCTTTATCCTCAGTTGAAGAATCATAAATTGAATACGGTGGCGGAACACCTGCATCTCGGTGATTTCAACCATCATCGCGCGTGTGATGACGCGGCGGTGTTGGCGGAGATCTTCCTTTGCATGTGTACCGATCTGCGTGATCTGCGCGGCGTGCGCACGTGGGAAGAGATCAACGAATCGCTGGAAGACAAAAAAGCGGCTCCGTATCACTTGATCCTGCTTGTGAAGAATCAGGTGGGTCTTAAGAACCTGTATAAACTGATCTCTTGGTCGCATACCAAGAATTTTTATCGCAAACCCCGCATCACCAAAACCAAGCTGATGGAGCACCGCGAGGGGCTGATTCTCGGCAGCGCGTGTGAAGCGGGTGAGTTGTTCCATGCTATTTTGGCGGGAAAGCCGTGGGGCGAACTGTGTGAGATCGCCAAATTCCACGATTTTCTGGAAATTCAGCCGATCGGAAACAACGCCTTTATGCTGCGTAACGGCACGGTGCAGACCGAAGAACAGTTGCGGGACTTCAACCGCACCATCGTGCGGCTCGGTGAAAAATTGAACATTCCTGTGTGTGCCACTTGCGACGTGCATTTCATGGATGCCGAAGACGAGGTCTACCGTCGCATTTTGCAGGCGGGACAGGGATACGGCGACGCAGACGAACAGGCGCCGCTGTATTTCCGCAACACCGAAGAGATGCTCGCGGAATTTGCCTATCTGGGTGAAGAAAAAGCGTATGAAGTGGTGGTGGAAAATCCCCGCCGCATTGCCGACAGCATCGAAGCGGTGCGTCCCATTCCCAAGGGGACTTTTTCGCCGCATATGGACGGCGCCGACGACGAACTGCAGGAGATCTGTTGGAACCGTGCGAAAGAGATCTACGGCGATCCGTTGCCCGAGATCGTTTCTGCGCGTCTGGAGCGTGAGCTTAGTTCGATCATCAAACACGGGTTCTCGGTATTGTATATGATCGCACAGAAACTCGTGAAAGATTCGGTGGATCACGGGTATCTGGTCGGTTCGCGTGGTTCGGTCGGTTCCTCCTTCGTCGCGAGCATGGCGGGGATCTCGGAAGTGAATCCGCTTGCCCCGCACTATGTATGTAAAAAATGTAAGTATTCCGAATTCTTCACCCACGGTGAAGTGGGTTCGGGCTTCGATCTGCCCGATAAGGTGTGTCCGCAGTGCGGCGAACCGCTTGGTCGCGACGGTCACGAGATCCCGTTTGAAACCTTCCTTGGGTTCGATGGCGACAAAGCGCCCGATATCGACTTGAATTTCGCCAGCGAATATCAGTTCTATGCACACCGCTATACCGAAAAACTGTTTGGTTTGGATCACGTGTTCAAGGCGGGTACGATCTCCACCGTGGCGGAAAAGACGGCCTACGGTTACGTGAAGAAATACGCGGAGGAGCGCGGGCTTGCCTATACCCCGGCCGAGATCGAACGTTTGGCGGCGGGATGCACGGGTATCAAACGCACGACGGGTCAACATCCGGGCGGTATGGTGGTCGTGCCGGACGAGTTCGACGTGGAGGATTTCTGCCCGATCCAGCATCCGGCAGACGATCCGAAATCCGAAATTCTCACGACCCACTTCGATTTCCATTCCATCCACGATACCATTTTGAAACTGGACAACCTCGGTCACGTTATTCCCACCACCTATAAATACCTTGAAGAAAATACGGGTATTGCGGTGATGGACGTGCCGATGTCCGATCCGGCGGTGTATTCGCTGTTTACCTCTACCGAGGCGCTGGGCATTACGGCGGAACAGTTGGGGGTGGAAAACGGTACCTTGTCCATTCCCGAAATGGGCACTAACTTTGTGCGGCAGATGTTGCTTGAAACACAACCGAAAAACTTTGCCGATTTGTTACAGATCTCGGGTCTGTCCCACGGTACCGACGTGTGGCTCGGCAACGCACAGGAACTGATCAAAGCGGGTACGTGTACCATCTCGAACGTGATCGGTACGCGTGACGGCATTATGACATATCTTATGCACCGCGGGCTTGAACCGAAAATGGCGTTTAAGATCATGGAGATCGTGCGTAAAGGTAACGCAACGAAATTGCTCACGGAAGAGCATTTCGAAGCAATGAAAGAACACGACGTACCGCAGTGGTATGTGGATTCCTGTATGAAGATCAAATACATGTTCCCGAAGGCACACGCGGCGGCGTATGTGATTGCGGCGTTGCGCGTGGCGTGGTACAAGGTGTATCATCCCGCGGCCTATTATGCGGCGTTCTTCACGGGACGCGGGGAAGATTTCGATGCCGAGCCCGTGATGGGCGGCATCCATGCGGTGAAGTCCTTGATGGATAACATTCGCGCACGGGGTAAAGAAGCCACCCAAAAAGAACAAGACCAAGCGGAAAGTTTACATATCGTATACGAAGCCATGCTGCGCGGTGTGGAATTCCTGCCGCCCGATATTTACAAATCCCATGCGCACAAATTTACGATGGAAGACGGGCGTATCCGTATGCCGTTCAGCGCTGTCAAGGGCCTCGGCGGCTCGGTGGCGGAAGCATTGGTGAAAGCGCGGGAAGAGGGCGAGTTCTTCTCGCAGGACGACGTACAGATGCGTGCGGGTGTTTCGAAAACGTTGATGGAAACCCTCAATCAAATGGGGGCGTTCGGTGATCTGCCTGCTTCGGCACAAATGAGTTTCTTCTAAAGTGAGGGATGGCAATGAGGCATACGATCGGTTTGGTGTGCAGTCTGATTTTGCTGTTGGCGATGGTCCCGTTCACGAGCGTGGCGGGAGAGGATATGTATGAATACACTGTCACCGACGGCAAGGCGATAATCGTGTCGGCCGACGCCGCATTGAGCGGCGCGGTGACGGTGCCCGCGACGCTCGGCGGTTATCCCGTTGCGGGAATCGACGAGTGGGCGTTTTACGGATGTGACCATATAACATCGCTTACGCTGTCGCACGGTATTACGTGGGTGGGGAACGATGTGTTTTCGGAATGCACCGCGCTTGTGTCTGTTACCCTGCCCGACAGCGTAACAACGGTTGGGGACGGTGCCTTTGCGGCGTGTGCGTCACTTGAGACGGTGCGCTTGCCGGGGGGACTTACGGCCATCGGTGAGTCGCTGTTTGCGGATTGTACGGCGCTCGTGGCTGTGACGTTGCCGAGCGGGGTTACCGCGATCGGGGATTTTGCCTTTTCCAATACGGCGCTTCAAACGATCACGTTGCCGAGCGGGGTGACGCGGGTGGGGGCGTTTGCGTTTGCGGGCAGTTCCCTCGAAAACATTACGCTCCCGCGAAGCTTGATACGCGTGGGTGCCGATGCATTTTTCCGTTGTGATGCCCTGGCCGACGTATATTACGGCGGCACGGCGGATGACCGCGCCACAATGACGATCGATGCGGGAAACGACGCGCTGACAGAGGCGCGCTGGCAGTACGGCTTGTGTGCCGAGGGACATACGTGCGAAAACGGTACGATCACCGTCCCGCCGACCTATTCGACAGCGGGTGTGCGTACGGGTGTGTGTACTGTGTGCGGCGAGCGAGCGACCGAAACGATTCCGGCACTGGGTATCGAGGGACTGCCCGAACCGTATGCGTGGATGCAGGTGAAATACGGAGAGGTATATTCCAATGGGACTCTTACCGTGCGGGGAAACAAAGGCGCATTGACTCCTGCGGTCATCGGCAATACCGCGGAAAACGGGCTGGTTTTGGCGACGGACTGGTCGGGTTTTTGCTTGAGCGGTGAGATGTTGGCCGATGTGCCTGCCGAACGCAGTGTGACGGCGGTGATCGAATATTACATCGACGGGAACGCTACGGGACAAATGTTTCGTTATATTCCTTACGACGGGGCCGCACAGGTGGATATGTTCACTGACAAACACGGGCTGAAAAATAACGAATTCGGTCTTGTGACCCATACGTTTACGGCAGAGGAGCGCGCCGCGATCGACAGCAGTGATCTGTGCTTTTCGGTGCTTGGCTGCCCGGCCAGTGCGGAAAGCGTATATATCCGTTCGGTTATGATAGTGGATACCGCCTATCTCTGTTCGTCGCAAGATACCGGCTATGCCTATGTGGATTTTGAAAAGAAACCTATATGTGCCTATTACCCGGCCATAACCCGTGAAGTAATGCGGGATATGACCTGGTGGGATCGGGAACCCAATAGCGCAGGAGTGAATCTTTATCGGTATTTCAACGTGTTCGGTGATGCACTTTGTACCGACAGAACGGCAAACGTGCCGATGTATCTGCGGTTTTATGCGGCGGAAGGCTATGAAAACGCCACCGTCGGATTAAATGCCTATGAAGCCAGCGACGGCCAAAAGACCGACTTTAACGGTAACGTGGGTCAACCGTCGTATCACATTACGATGGTCGACGGTGTGGGCGATCTGTTTTTGCCCGCCGCGTGTTTTACCAACGGGTTAAACGGAATCGGTTCTTTCCGCCTGTGGTATACCGAAGCGCCGAAGATCACCCGCGTGGAGGTTTATACGGTAGCGTCCTACTGTGCGAAAGCAAATGCCGACCCTGCTCGTTGTGCCGCGATCCATGCATGGATGGAGGAGAACAACCGATATTTGCATTTGGTGTCGTGTGAGCCGACTTGTACGATCGACGGTTATGACGGTGCTGTCGTGTGTGCTGTGTGCGGCGAAGTCATCACCGCCGGCGAAGTCATCAAGGCGGGTCACGTCTTCGGTGACGACACTATCTGCGACATTTGCGGCGAAGACAGCAACGCCAATGCGTATACCTATACCATCGCAGACGGCAAGGTGACCATCACGAAGGTGGACACCGCGATCCGCGGCGATGTGGTCATCCCCTCGGTTATCGAAGGCTATCCCGTGACCGAGATCGCGATCAACGCGTTCAAGGGTTGCGTGAACAT
>JAZNTV010000066.1:0-11050 GCA_045591985.1 Acutalibacteraceae bacterium | reverse complement strand
GGCAGTGAGGTTCTCAACCACCCGACCCACATAGCAAAGAAGCACCGCCGAAAGGCGATGCTTCTTTGCTGGCTGGGATGGATGGAGTCGTAACCATCGGACGGTCGCCGAAGGCGACGTCCACGCCGTTCTCCTCGGCGGTTTAAACAACCGCCGTTTCGTGTTTGAAGAACGGAGAGGCCAAGGGGTTTGTGCTTGTTGAAGCGGTCGTAACAGACAAGCGGTGACAACACGAAAACGGAGAAGCGGCAGTGAGGTTCTCAACCACCCGACCCACATAGCAAAGAAGCACCGCCGAAAGGCGATGCTTCTTTGCTGGCTGGGATGGATGGAGTCGAACCATCACGGCGTGAGTCAAAGTCACGTGTCCTACCGCTAGACTACACCCCAGTATATATAAACTTTAAAAAAGGAGTATTTGTGGAATGAGGATACCAAAGCGGCATCCTCATTCAAATGGGGTGGATAATCGGACTCGAACCGATGGTCTCCAGTGCCACAAACTGGCGCGTTAACCAACTACGCTATACCCACCATATATTTGGCGCGCCTGAAGGGACTCGAACCCCTGGCCCTCTGCTTAGAAGGCAGATGCTCTATCCAGCTGAGCTACAGGCGCATATCACTTGTGTGTGGAGCGGGTGATGGGAATCGAACCCACGCGACCAGCTTGGAAGGCTGGGGTTCTACCATTGAACTACACCCGCGTGTGATCGAGTGCTTCACAGCGCTCCTAATAATAGCACACTCCACACCCGTTTGTCAAGTGGAAAAATAAAAGAAATTAAATTTCTTTATATAACGTGATCGTGTGATAGTCTTCGTTCACTTGATAGACGTAATCCCACAGGGTTTCTCCTTGCAAAAACGGATCGGTATATTGCCGCAGACGACGGCTGTTGGCGATGAACAGTTGCGCGGTCGCGAAGGTGTCGGCGGTAAAACGCAGTTCTACCGCGTCGGCTCCGCTTGCGACTTGTTTCGCCACGGTTTCGGCAATGACCGAGCGGTCGAAAGAGTCCAGCAGACAGTCTTCCACGCGATAAAAATTCGCCTCGGTAGCCGTGCAGGTGTCCACCCCGAGATTGTCTTCGCCGATGGCGTGGGTGCGCAGGATCTCTTCGGTGGTAAGGTTAAAGAAGGTGTGTTGCAGTCGGTCGTCTGCATCGTTCCATGTGGGGTCCAGGTGATAACTGCGTCCGTCGATCTCCACCATGTTCCACATGTGCGCCATGCCATCCGCCGTGCCGCTGACTAAGGTACAGGGCAGTGAGGCGCGCTGCAGAAGCAGTTGCATCGCACGGGCGTACCCTTCGCACACCGCTTTACCGTCCACCAACGCGCCGTAGGCCGAAAAGGCATGCGGCCGTTGGGCGGCAGCCGTATCGTTCTCGGCGGCCTCATGATCGTAGCTGACGCGTGTGGCAAGTGCGTCGTGCAAACACCGTTCGATCGTATATTCATCCGCACCGGTGGGGATTTCTGCAAGCAGAGTGCCCACCGTCTCTTCCAACTTTTGCGTCGCCGCCTTGCGGTCGGCGGCGTTCATGAAAAAGGTCAGGCAGAAAGTGTCGTAATAATCCGTGCCGTCAAGACGGTACCCTTCGTAACTGTAGGTGTTTCCTACGAAGAAAAATTGCGGGTTGTCGGTTGTAAAGGCGTAAAACAAGGCGCGCGTATCCGCATCATCGGTGAGCGGGGCGGGGAGAGTTACTTTTACGCCGGTGTATTCACGGTCGAGTCCGTCCTCGCCGCGGATGGGGAAGACGGTATCGGTATGACTTTCCTTTACGGCGGTGTACAACGCACCGTAGGCTGATTGCAGCAACGGAGAGAGCACGCGATAACAGCGCCGATCGCGGAATTCGTCGATATAGGCGGTGTGGTCGGGGGCGCCTTGCGTGGCGGGCGGTGTGGGTTCTTCGGAATAAAAGGATTGAACAAAGAAACAGCCGCTCAATGTGCAAAGCAAGGCGGCAATCAGCAGTGCCGCTATCGTACGCCGAACCATGGCCGTTCCCCCTTCGAATAATGAGATGTATCTATCATACCATATATTGTGACAATTTTCTATGGGAACGAGTGCCAAATTTCACTCCTTACCCGAGCGGCTTTTCGGCTATTTCGAACCGCATTGCCTCACCTACGCCGATAAACTCGCCTTTCGGCGGGATGACCGCGCTGATATCGAAACTGTTGCGACGGGCCACCGAAAGCAGAGAATCCGCGGCGGTGACGTAGTCGGATGTCATAATGTTCGAGCGGGTGAGTGAGATGAATTTTTTGAAATCGCTGTCATTGCCGTCCAACCGTGCAGCGGTAAAATACTGGTTGAACAGCGCCGCAACGATATCGCCTTGCGCGTTGGCACGCGCCCGTCGTCCGCCGTGCCAGGCGCTGTACCGCAATACGTCGGTCACCTGTGTGGCGCTTAAGGTGCGCGCGCCGGCCGCCATGTTGACGGTGGTGCCCGCGGCGGTCTGATAGGAGATGTTTTCGGTCAGTGTATAGACTACGCCTTCGTTCAAATGGGTGACCAGTTGAGAGAGTGCGTGATAGGAGATGACCGCATAATGGGGCAATTCCCAACCGATCAGATCGCCCACGCCGGTTGTGACGGCACCGAGATCGGCGTTTTTATACCATTCAAACAGGCGCCATTGTTCGGTACCCACCGTGACCGTTGTTTCTCTGGGGATCGGGACAACGCGCACACGCCCCATCTGCGGTTCAATGGATACGGCGACAAAACCTTGTGCTTCGCCGTCGTCTTCGGTGATGAGCAGCATGCGCAGGTCATGTTGTTTGGCAACGGCGGTCGTTGTCGCGGCGGTGGGGGTTGTGGGCGAAGGGGTGTTTGTCGGTTTCCACAGGTCGCTCAGCACCCACGCGGTCAGTCCGCCGAACAGCAGAAGAGCTACCAAAAACGTGAGCAAAAAGGCCGTTCCTCCACGACTGCTTTGTTGTTTTTTCGCCATAGTAACGCCCCCTTGTCGGTTTCTCACCCCCATTATACCCCTAAAAACCGCCGAAAACAACAACAGAACTGTAACCTTTTGTACATATTTTCGTAACAAACCGCCAAAATGAAACGGCGAGTTTGGAAAAGTAAGAAATAATAAGAAAACAAAAGATATGCAAAGTTTACAGTTGATAAATTAAACAAATCGGAGTAAATAACGCAAAATCGGAATAAATCAAGAAAAATAAACGTAAATGAGGTTGACAAGTTACCGAAGTTGTGGTATTATCATACAGCATTGTGGGCGGGCACGCCCGCCGAATATCGAAAAACAAGGAGGAATTCCCCATGTCCACTTACATGGAAAAGGCCGGCCAGGTCGAGCGTAAATGGTACGTTATCGATGCCGCCGGCAAGCCGCTGGGTCGTGTGGCGGTGGAAGCGGCCGTGTTGCTGCGCGGTAAGCACAAGCCCACCTTCACGCCCCATGTGGATTGCGGTGATCACGTGATCATCATCAACTGCGCGAAGGCTGTTTTGACCGGCAACAAAGCCGACAAGAAAGTCTGGTATCGTCACACGGGTTGGATCGGCGGTCTGAAGGCCACCAAGTACTCCACCCTGATGGCACAGCGCCCCGAAAAGGCGATGGAACTTGCCGTGAACGGCATGATCCCGAACACCACCATCGGCCGTGAGGCCCGTACGCGTTTGCGCGTCTACGCCGGCAATGAGCACAATCATGCCGCGCAGAAGCCCGAAGCGTATGAATTCTAAGGAAGGAGGCTGTCATAATGGATTACAATGCTCGTCCGTATTTCTACGGCACCGGTAGAAGAAAGAAGTCGGTTGCTCGCGTGCGTCTGTACGCCGGTACCGGTAAAGTTACCGTGAATGATCGTGATATCAACGATTACTTCGGTCTCGAGACCCTGAAGCTCATCGTCCGTCAGCCTCTGGCTCTTACCGGCAACGAAGAGAAGTTTGGCATCGAGTGCCGCGTCGCCGGCGGCGGCGTGACCGGGCAGGCCGGTGCTATCCGCCACGGTGTGGCTCGTGCTCTGTTGCAGTACGACAGTGAAAACCTGCGCCCCGCTCTGAAGAAGGCGGGCTTCCTCACGCGCGATCCGCGTATGAAGGAGCGCAAGAAGTACGGTTTGAAGGGCGCTCGTCGCGCTCCCCAGTTCAGCAAGCGCTGATCCTGTATCGTACCTATACGAAACCGCGTGTCCGTTTGGACACGCGGTTTTTCTTGTTGCATTTTGCCGGGTTGTTGTGGTATAGTGGAGAAAAGGAGTGACGACCATGGATTTGACGAAACCCACTACGATAGCGAAGCCGATTATCACCACCATTTACACTGCGGATCCGTCGGCAGTGGTGGGGCAGGATGGCAAGCTGTATATTTATGCTTCACACGATATGGACCCGCCGGCGGGATGCGATCGCATGGATCGGTATCACGTCTTTTCGACTGAAGATATGGTGCATTTCTGTGACGAGGGTGAAATTCTCCGCTCAGATGATGTGACATGGGGGCGCCCCGAAGGCGGCTTCATGTGGGCGCCCGATTGCGGGTTTAAGAACGGAAAATACTATTTCTATTACCCCCACCCGACCGACAGCTGTTGGAACGACAGTTGGGTGTTTGGCGTGGCGGTGAGCGACCGGCCGCATAAAGATTTTCGCGACATCGGCTACGTCAAAACGGCGGACGGTGCCAAGGTCGGCGGCTGGTGCATGATCGACCCGTGTGTGTTTACCGACGACGACGGCGTGACCTATTTCTATTTCGGCGGCGGCGCGATGCCCCGCGGTTGTCGTTTGCAGGAGGATATGCTGACGGTGGACGGCGACGTGTATGAAATGGAAGGTCTGCACGATTTCCACGAGGCGGCGTGGGTATTCAAACGGAACGGCATCTATTATATGACCTATTCCGATAATTTGGAAGGGAACAACCGCTTGTGTTACGCGACGTCCGACTCCCCGCTCGGCCCGTGGGACTACAAGGGCATCTACCTCGCCCCCACGGGGTGCGACACCTCTCACGGCTCGGTGGTGGAATACAAAGGGCATTGGTACGCGTTTTATCACAACTGTTCCATCTCAGGGCGCGGCAACCTGCGCTCGGTGTGTGTGGACGAGTTGTTCTTTGAAGAAAACGGCGATATCCGCTTGGTCGAGCAGACGGCAACGCCCTGCGCGGCGGTGGATACCCCGCCCGCGCGGGATGCGCGCACCAAGATCTATACGACGCCTATCACCGAAGATTACGGCGTGCGGTACACCAAAGTGGAAGGTTTCGGCGGTCGCGCACAGTTGCATATCGCCCACGGCGAGCGGGCGCACACCCGCGTGCGGCTGGTGGTAAACTCCGAGGATTGGTCGTTCATCAATCTGCTGCCCGACGAAGAAGCGCGCTTCACCCTGCCGCTGAAAGAAGGGTGCACCAACACGGTGGAACTGCACTGGTGCGACGGCGAAGCGGACATCGCATCACTGACGGTGGAACCGATCGAATGAGAAAAATAACAAAGCCGACCTATGAGCATAGGTCGGCTTTGTTGTTTAAAAGAGCAGCAACATACCGGCGCCCCTTGTCGGGGGACTTCGTTATTCCACGGGAATCATCGCGCGGATGCGCAGGGCACGATCGTACAGTTCCTTCATACGGGCATCCACGTCTTCGATTTTGTCGGAGTTGGTGGCTTCCAGTACGAAATCGCCTGTGTAACCGATGTCGTGTAGCGCACGGGCAAACGCCATCCAGTTGATGTTACCGTCATACGGAAGAAGGTGCAGGTCGGTGTACATACTGGCATGACGGCGTTCGATATCGCCCTCTTTGCCGCCGTTATTGTCGTGAATATGCAAAGAATGCGGTGCGTTCAAGCCCAAAAGGTCGGCGGCTTGAATGTCGAACACGTTGGCATGCCCCACGTCGAAACACCAACCGAAACAGGGCGAGTTCAGCTCGTCCTGCAGTTTTGACATCACGGCGGGGTCAAGCGAGGGGCCCCACAGCAGGTTTTCACACAAGATCTTGATACCGTATTTCTCCGCCGCGGGAAGCAGGGCTTTGTAAAGCGGCAGGTTGATGTCGAAAAATTCTTCTTCGTCGTGAATGACCTTGTCGTTTTGCATCCATACAGGATGGATAACGGTGCAGCCGACGCCCGTAGCCGCAAGCGCACGAAATACGTGGGCGAACGTTTCGGGCGAGAGGGTGTGGATGTCGGGCAGATGTGAATGTGTGCACGCCACACCGACTTCGGCGGCGGTATTGCGCAACAGTTTCGCGTACCCTTCCCATTCCGCGCCGTAGAACGGGCTTTGGTTGCCGATGCACAGGTCGATCCCGTCGAACCCGGCGGCGGCAAGACGGCGAATACATTGATCGTACGGCTGATCGTATCCGAAAACGGCGGTGGTCATAACGGTTTTCATTGAATATCCCCCTCATACGTCCTTTTTCTTCATTGTATCACCGAATGGGCTTTTGTCAATACTTATCCAAAGATCGTCTCTACGCGCTTTTCACAATCGGCGGGCGAGTAGCGCCAATAGTTCATGTGACCTTCGGTGAGAAAATAGTGCAGTTTCGGCGGAGGGGCCGGCATGGTGTCCTGTGTATCGATGATGACGAGTTTCAGTTTCATGCGGGCGGGCAAAATGCTTTTTATGTATACCCCCGTCCGCTGACCCGAACGCACCCCTTCCCGCCATTCCGCCAGTCCGGCAAGGTTGGGGGTGAGTTCCACGAAAATGCCGTACGGTTCCACCGAGCGCACCACGCCCGCGACCGTTTCGCCCGCACGAAACAGGGCGGCATTTTCTTCCCATGTGCCGAGCAGTTCGCGCTGCGAAAGGCACACACGCCCGTCTTCGAGCGAGGTGACCACACCGAAGATGTTGTCACCCACGGTAAACCGATCGGCGGGATGGGGAATACGACTGACCGAAATGCCTGCGATCGGCATCAGGGCGGGCAGGCCGCATCCCACGTCGCAAAACGCGCCGAAGGATTCCAGGCGGGTGATGCGGGCGGGAATGATATCCCCCACCGCCAGGCGCGAGAGATAGTCTTGCCGACAACGCTCTTGCGCCGCGCGGCGAGAGAGGATCGCCCGCACGGTGCCGCCCGTCTCTTCCACCGCCTGCACCGTAAAACAAACCGGTTTGCTCACACGGGAGATGAGTGCGATATCGCGGGTGGTACCTTCGACGATCCCCACTGCGCCTTCGGTATACGGGATGACCCCTTCGCCGCAAGGCAGTTCCACAAACAGATTATGATCGGCATCACAGCGCAGTGCACGCGCTTCCAGCACGGTGCCCGTGAGCATAGCATCGCGGAGCGCCGCTGCCGATGCCAAGGCGGCGCGATTTTTGGCTGTGGCGATCAAATGACCTTCCGGATGATAGTGTGTCATAGTTTTATCCATCCCTTTCGCAGTTTTCCTTCCCTCCATTCTATGTGCGGATCGAACGATACAGAACAGCCCGCCGATAAAGGCGGCTCAAAATCGGAAACAACGAGGGAACAAAATTTATTGTGTCTTCCCGTTGCGACAAAAACGGCGCAGGAATCTTTCTATAATGAAAGAAAAAATCCAAGGATGTGGCGAAGTTGAAGGAAAAGGCAATGACCCCTGCTGGGAACGGGGCGGCAGTGCGCTCGATTGCGGTGGCGCTGTTTTGGGCGATGATGGGGATCCTTACCCCGCGTGTGAGTGTATACGGCGGGTTGTCGCCGTTTGGCGTGGGTCTTGCGGCGTCGGCAGGGGGCGCAGGTGCACTGCTTACCTATGCCGCCGTATCGGTCGGCTACGTGCTTGGCGGCGATGTGATGTTTTTGTTTCGCTATCTGGCGGCGGTTACGGTCGCGGCGGGAATACGTTGGTCGTTCGGCGGTCTGAAAGGTCCCGTGGCGGCGCGTCTGATGCCGCCGATCGCGGGATTCGTTGCGGCACTGACAGCGGGATTGGCGGTGCAAACGGTGAACGGTATCAGCATCTATACCGCTTCGGCGTTGGTATGCGAGGGGGCGATCGCCGGCGGATTTGCACATTTGTGTGCGGTGGTGGATCGTCTGCTTCACAGCCGCGAAACGGCGGAAAACGGGCTGATCCCCTCGGAACAGGTGGCTGTTTCGGCGGTGGCGGCGGGGGCGGTGATGTCGCTTACGGCGGTGGCGCCCGGTGGCATTTCGCTAGGACGTGCACTGTCGGTGGTGGCGGTGTTGCTGTTTGCGCGCAGTGGGAAAGAACAGGGCGGCGGCATTGCGGGCGTTGCGCTCGGAACGGCGCTGTGGCTTACATCGCCCGACGACGGAGCGGCGGCGGTGGCGCTGGCTTTCGGCGGCCTTGCAGCGGGGGTGATGGCGCGGGTCAACCGTTTTGCGGCGGCGGGCGTCTTTCTGATCGCTTCCGCCTTGGTGGTGATGGCGAGCGGAGATGGCACGGTCGTTGCCCGCACGGTGTATGAAACGGCGGTGGGAAGTGTACTGTTTTTATTGCTTCCCACCTCGCTGGATCGTCGGATCAACGGCTTCTTTTTGCGGGGAAGGGAAATGCCTGCCGTAGAAGGATTGCGCCGCTCGGTGCGCTGGCGTCTGGATTATGCCGCCCGCGCAATGAATGAGGTGGCCGGTACGGTGGATACCGTTTCGCGCCGCATGGCGGATATCAGTGCGCCCGATATCGGCACGCTTTGCCGTGAGGTGTCGGAGGACATCTGCCGCCGCTGTGCGCGCAACACAGCCTGTTGGCAACAGGGCTTCGACGATACGATGGCTTCGTTTAACGCCCTTACCGCGGTGTTGCGCGAAGAGGGGAAGATCACGCGCGAGCAACTGAAAGGGACGCTGAAAGAGTGTCCGCAGGCGAGTGGTATTACCGATCGCATCAACGAAGGGTATGGGCGGTTTGTCATGCGGGAAACGGCTTTTCGCCGTCTTTCCGAAATTCGTGCGGTGGCGGGCGATCAGTTTTATGCTATGGCATCGATGCTCGGTGAGTTGTCGTCGGTGTTTGCAGATGCCGTGACGGTGGATGAGGTGGCGAGTGCACGGGTGCGGGAAGTGTGTGAACACTTTTCGTTGCCGCTTACCGAAGTGCTGTGTACCGTCGGTGCGGGGCGGCGTATGACGGTGGATATGATGCTGTCGGATACGGCGTTTTCCATCGACGAGGCGTTGTGGCGCGAACAGTTGAACGAGGTATGCGGGCGTGTATTCCAACCCCCGCAAATTACCCGTATGGGTACGTCGGCGCGCATTGTGTTACGGGAACGCCCGCGGTATAAAGTGACGGTGGGTCAAGCGCAACTTACCTGTTCGGGTGAGCGACTGTGCGGCGATGCCGCCGAAGTGTTTACCGATGCGGAAGGGCGTACCGTGATGGTGCTGTCCGACGGCATGGGGTGCGGCGGGCGTGCCGCGGTAGACGGAGCGATGGCGGCGGGGCTGACCGCGCGCTTATTGCAGGCGGGATTCGGAGCCGACAGCGTGTTGCGTATGGTGAATGCGGCGCTGATGGTGAAGGGCGGCAGCGAAAGTTTGGCCACGCTGGATGTGGCGGTTATCGACCCGTTCACGGGAAAGACCGCTTTTTTGAAGGCCGGGGCGGCGGTATCGCTGCTTTTGAGCGGCGGGCGGGTCAGTCGGGTGGAACCGTCCTCCTTGCCGCTCGGCATCTTGCGGGAGGTCACTTTTGCCCGCAGCGAGGATCAGCTGGTGAGCGGTGATGTGCTTTTGCTTTTCAGCGACGGTGCGATAAGCGAGAGTGTGGCGGCTGCGGAAGAGATCTTGCGGGATTACGATTCCGAAAACGGCAGTATGCAGAATCTGGCGGAAAAAGTGGCGTCGGCCGCCCGCCGTCTGCAACAGGCCAAAGGCGGTCACGAAGACGATATCACCGTTTTGGCGGCGCAGGTGTATGTGGAAAAATAAAACGGATATACTATTCCCGAAAGGGGATGTGTAGATATGCACGAGAAGGAAACCGTCGAATTGTTGCAAAGTTGTCATCGCGGTACCATCACCGCCATCAATTCGTTTGAGCAGGTGTTGGATCATGCACAAAGCGACAAATTGCGCACACGGTTGGAAGAAACGTTGGAACGCCATCGTGCGCTTGGGAAAAACGTGGGGGAAGCTTTGCGTAATCACGGCACCGAGGCGGCCGATCCAAACCTGATGGCGCGGGCAAGTGTGTGGCTTACCACCGAGATGCGCATGTTGATGGACAGCGATAATCGCGATCACCAGGTAGCCAAACTCACCATTAACGGATGTAACATGGGGATCCAGACCCTTAGTGAGGACATCAATCGTCTGCCGCATGCCGACCGTCGCGCGGCCGACCTTGCGGCTTCGCTTATTACCGAAGAACAGAAATTGATGGATGATCTGCGGTTGTATTTGTAAATCAAAAAGGGTACACAAGTGTGTACCCTTTTTTTGATGGTTTATTCCGCAAACAACGGGGTGGAGAGATACCGTTCGCCGGTATCGGGCAGTAAGACCACGATCGTTTTTTTCGCATTTTCGGGGCGCTTCGCCACGGTGATCGCCGCCGAAAGTGCCGCACCGGCCGAAATACCTGCCAGCACCCCTTCGCGGCGACCGAGTAAGCGTCCGGTCTCGTATGCGTCGGCTTCGGTAACGGGAAGGATCTCGTCGATCACCGCGGTGTTCAGCACCGCGGGGATGAAGCCGGCGCCGATACCCTGTAATCCGTGAGTGCCGGCTGCTTTGCCCGAAAGCACGGCAGAGGAGGCGGGTTCTACCCCGATGACCTGCACCGCGGGGTTGTGGGATTTCAGATATTCGCCCACCCCGGTGATGGTGCCGCCCGTACCGACGCCCGCGACGAAAATATCCACGGTGCCGGCGGTGTCCTCCCAAATTTCGGGGCCTGTTGTGATACGGTGTGCCGCGGGGTTGGCGGGGTTTTGGAATTGCCCCGCCACAAACGCGTGGGGAATTTCGGCGGCGAGTTCTTCCGCTTTGGCGATCGCACCTGCCATGCCGCGCGCACCGTCGGTCAGCACCAGTTCGGCGCCGTACGCCGTCATCAACCG
>JAZNTV010000065.1:0-33622 GCA_045591985.1 Acutalibacteraceae bacterium | reverse complement strand
ATGGTCGCATTTTCGAGCGGAGCCTGCACCGCACCGAGGGCGGTGAAGCCTTTTAAGTGCTGATCGATCGGACGTTCACCGAAATCGCATCCGCCCGGCAACGGCACACGCGCGCGGCGAAAACGGCCGAGCAGCGAACCGAGGAAATAATATGACCCGCGCATATGACGCGCCAGATCGTAGGGCACGGTTTCGGTATCGATGGTGCACGGATTGATCTCTACCGTTGAGGGGCTGACACGACGCACTTCCGCACCGAGCGCACTCAAGATCTCCAATACGGTGGAAACGTCCTCGATATCCGGCAGATTTTCAATACGACAAATACCGTCCGCCAACGCAACGGCGGGCAGAATGGCTACAGCGGCGTTTTTGGCACCGCTGATATTCACTTCTCCGCCCAGCGGAATCCCGCCGCGGATACGATATTTTTTCAAATCTATGTCACTCCCTGCAGAAATGTTAGGAGGTATATACTCATACAAATGGTAGTATACCACAGTTTGGTGCAAATGTAAATCCGTATTTCCATAAAAATCAAATTTTTATTGTATGAGAGGAGGGAAATTGCGGGTGGAGAAGACGGTCTCTTGCTTAAACTTTACTTTATCGGCAACAAAAGCGTACAAACCACGAAAACTTGCAAGTTTTCGTGGGGGAAATTGCAAAAAAATCTCATTTTTTTGTAATTTCCTATTGCATTGAGAGGGCGAGTGTGCTACAATTATTCCTATCTAATTTCCCAGAGGAGGAAGAGTTATGAGTTTGAAGAATGCCTATTTGATCGATCTTATGGAACGCGTGGAAAAGCGCAATGCCGGTGAGCCTGAATTCCACCAGGCGGTGCGCGAAGTGCTTGAGTCGCTGGAACCCGTGATCGAAGCACGTCCCGACTACGTGAAGGCGGGCGTGATCGAACGCATGGTGGAACCTGAGCGCATCATCAAGTTCCGTGTGCCGTGGGTGGACGATAACGGTAATGTGCAGGTCAACCGCGGTTTCCGTGTGCAGTTCAACAGCGCGATCGGCCCCTACAAGGGCGGTCTGCGTTTCCATCCCTCGGTGAACGAGAGCATCATCAAGTTCCTTGGCTTTGAGCAGACCTTTAAGAACTCGCTGACCACGCTGCCGATGGGCGGCGGTAAGGGCGGCAGTGACTTTGACCCGGCCGGCAAGTCGGATATGGAAGTGATGCGCTTCTGCCAGAGCTTTATGACCGAACTTTCAAAGTACATCGGCCCCGATACCGACGTGCCCGCGGGCGACATCGGCGTGGGTGCGCGCGAAGTCGGTTATCTGTTTGGTCAGTACAAGCGTCTGCGTGACGAGTTCACCGGTGTTCTGACCGGTAAGGGCCGCCCGTACGGCGGTTCGCTCATCCGTCCCGAAGCGACGGGTTACGGCGCTGTGTACTACACAGTGGAAATGCTGAACACCTACGGCGAAGAAGTGAAGGGTAAGACCTTTGCGGTCTCCGGTTTCGGCAACGTGGCGTGGGGCGCGGTGCAGAAGATCACCGAACTCGGCGGTAAAGTGGTGACCATCTCCGGTCCCGACGGCTATATCTACGATAAAGACGGCGTGTGCACCGAAGAAAAGATCAACTTTATGCTTGAGATGCGTGCTTCCTGCCGCAACCGCGTGGAAGACTATGCCGACAAGTTCGGTGTGCCGTTCTTCAAGGGTCAGAAACCGTGGGGCGAGAAGGTGGACGTGATCCTGCCTTGCGCGACCCAGAACGAGGTCAACCATGACGATGCGAAGAAGATCGTGGCGAACGGCGTGAAGTACTACGTGGAAGTGTCCAACATGCCCACCACGGCAGACGCGGTAGCGTATATGAAGGAAAACGGCGTGGTCATCGCTCCGTCCAAGGCGGTGAACGCGGGCGGCGTGGCCGTGTCCGGTCTCGAAATGTCCCAGAACTCCATGCGTTACAGCTGGTCGGCGGAAGAAGTCGATGCGAAACTGAAGGATATTATGAAGAATATCTACAAGTCTTCGGTCGATGCCGCGAAGGCGTACGGTATGGAAGGCGACCTCATTGCCGGTGCGAACATCGCGGGCTTCCTGAAGGTCGCGGATGCTATGCTCGCGCAGGGCGTGGTGTAATTCCCGTCTGCATATCCCGTATTATAAAAGCGGAAGTTCTGTTCGGAACTTCCGCTTTTTGTGTTTGACATTGCGGCGAAGAGAGCGTATACTTGAACGGGGAGTGATGGCAATGACGGTGATAGCAATACTGCTTTTGATTGGTTTAGCGTTGATCTTCCGAAAACCGTTTTCTGCGTGGTGCGTGGTGTTTTCGGTGGCGGCGCTTTTGCTTTCGGTGTTGTGGGTCGTCAATACGACGACCGAAATACGTAAAATTACGCCGTCGGAGGCGGTGCTTGAAGCGGTGGCAACCGTTGCGTGGGACGATGGAAAAACCTTGAACCAACTGGGATTTGATACCCTTGACGGCAAATATGTCGCCCATTACGACAGCGAAAAGCATCTGTGCAGTATCGTGGTATCTGTGAAAGACCCGCCGAAAAAATTGAGAAAGTACGGGGAGGTTGGCTATACCGCCGAAACGCACGGCTTGGGTGCGTTGGATCGGAGACGGTTGCGCAAGGAAGAGGTGTCGATCACACGGCATTACGCCTTTTACATAAACGGCAGGGAAATTCGCGTGATCGAAGATACTTTTGAAAAGGCACCGTATGCGTTCGAGGAATTTATGTTATCACTTGTATCGTAATTCAAAAACGGCACTGCTCAAAGCAGTGCCGTTTGGCGTTTCTTATCCGTGGAACAGACGCTTGGTTTGGTAACGCGGCTCACACGTAAGGTTGATGCCGAGTTTGCGCAGGGTGTTTTCGTCCACCTGCGAGAGAATGACCGAAGAGTGCATTTCACATCCCGCCAGTTTGTCGAGTTGCTGCATGGCGAGTTCCGCCGTCGGGTCGGTCGCGGCACAGATGGAAAGCGCTACCAACACTTCGTCGGTGTGTAAGCGCGGGTTGTGACCGCCCAGGTGATTTACCTTCAAGTCCTGCACGGGTTCAATGACGTTGGGAGAAATGAGCAGTACATCGTCCCCGATGTTGCCGAGCGCTTTGAGTGCGTTGAGCAACATGGCGGAAGAGGCGCCGAGTAGACCCGACGTGCGCCCTGTGATGATACGGCCGTCCGAAAGTTCGATCGCGGCGGCAGGGGCGCCCGTTTCTTCCGCACGTTCCAGTGCGGCGCCGATGGCGGGACGGTTATCCGCCGTGATGTCTGCCATCTTCATCAACAGTTCGATCTTGGCGATCTCGTCTTCGTTTTGGTTGCCTTTGCGTTGGTTACACAAGGCGGAATAGTAACGGCGCAGGATCTCGGCTTTGGCGGCGGCACACACGGCGTCGTCGTCGAAAATGCAGTTGCCTGCGACGTTTACCCCCATATCGGTGGGGGACTGATACGGGCAGTGCCCGTGGATCTTTTCAAAGGTGGCCGCGAGCACAGGAAAGATCTCTACGTCGCGGTTATAGTTTACCGCAAGGGTATTGTACGCTTCCAAATGGAACGGGTCGATCATATTGACATCGTTCAGATCGGCGGTGGCCGCTTCGTATGCCATGTTTACAGGATGTTTGAGCGGCAGATTCCACACGGGGAAAGTCTCAAATTTCGCGTAGCCCGCCGAAATCCCGCGCCGATGGTCATGATACAACTGGCTTAGACAGGTTGCCATCTTACCGCTGCCGGGGCCGGGGGCGGTTACGATAACGAGCGAACGGGAGGTTTTGATATACTCGTTGCGGCCGAGGCCTTCGTCGCTTACAATACGCGCCACGTCCGAAGGATAGCCGGGAATGGAATAGTGGCGATAGACCTTGAGGCCGAGACCTTCCAAACGTGTTTTGAACGCTTCGGCGGCGGGCTGTTCGCTGTACCGCGCGAGCACCACACTGCCGACGTATAACCCAAAACCACGGAAGGCGTCGATCAAACGTAACACGTCTTGATCGTAGGTGATACCGAGGTCACCGCGCACCTTGTTCTTTTCGATATCCTGCACGTTGATGACGATGACGATCTCGGCTTGGTCTTTCAACTGGGTGAGCATTTTGATCTTACTGTCGGGTTTAAAACCGGGCAGAACGCGGGAGGCGTGGAAATCATCGAACAACTTGCCGCCGAACTCCAGATAGAGTTTACCGCCGAACTGGGCAATACGCTCTTTGATCTGTTCGGATTGCAGTTTCAGATATTTGTCGTTATCAAAGCCGATTCTTTTCATAGCCATCCCACCTAACTGTCAATACTCAACTTACTAATTATAGACCATTCTAAAATCTTAGTCAAGGGATTTTCGCTTTTTTATAGACAACGATCGGAAAATATGATTAAATAGAGAGGAGGTGACCGATATGATACCCATTTTGTTTGAAGATTCATTCATCATCGTCTGTGAAAAGCCGATCGGCGTGTTGTCGGAACGGGGGATGAACCCGCGCGAACGGTGTATGCCTACGTTGCTTGAACAACAGACCCGTACTTTTCGCGTGGATGTGGTACACCGTCTTGACAAGGCGGTGGGCGGGGTGATGGTGTTTTCCAAAAAGGCCAAAGCGTCGGCAGGATTGTCGCGCGCCATTGCCCAGCACGAAATGACAAAAGAGTATCTTGCCGTGGTGGCGGGATGCCCCGAAACACCGCAGGGTGAATGGCGGGATATTTTGTTCCGCGATAAGCAGAAAAACAAGTCGTTTGTCATTAAAAAGATGCGGCAAGGGGCGAAAGAAGCGGTATTGGATTACGAAGTGTTGCAGACGGTCACCCATGGGGAGAATACCGTGTCACTTTTGAAACTTCGTCTGCACACGGGGCGTACCCATCAAATTCGTGTGCAGTGCGCCTCCCGCGGGATGCCGCTGCTCGGGGACGAGAAATACGGCAGTCGCATTCCCGTGAAGCATATCGCGCTGTGGTCGCATCACCTGGCGTTTGCCCATCCCGTGACCTGTAAACCTGTGGATATCACCCTGCCGCCCCCCGACACTGCCCCGTGGGTGTGGTTTGAGTGAGCAGAGTAACAGAGAGGTGATACGCGTGCTGGTTTTGTGTTCAAACGGATTGTCAAGTGAGGAATTGTTACAAGCGGTGGGCGAGAAAACAAAATCATGCAAAACTGCGGCATTGGTCGTGACGGCAGACAATGAATATAAGGGAAATAATCGTCATGTGAGTCGGAATATAACAGAGTTGGAGTCGTTAAAGTTATCGGTCGATATTTTTGACTTGGATGCATCCCCTGCAGAAAAACTGCTTGATTATGATGTGGTGGAGTTTATCGGTGGAAATCCTTTTTATTTGTTGCATTCCATACGAAAGCACAAGGCAGAGGAAGTACTGAGAACGCTTACGGCTACGAAGATTTTAATAGGTTGGAGTGCTGCTGTGTTTGTGTTTGGTCCAACGTTGGAGTTGGTAAATGAGTATTCATCCGATATGAATTTTCTTGGGCTTATAGATTTGACTGGACTACGGTTGGCGGAGGTAGAAGTTCTGCCGCACTATAGCCGATTTATAGACCGCTTTGAGAATTTCGAAGAGAAGTGCAGAGGGTACGAAAAGGAACATTGTGTTGATGTCTTGCGCTTGAATGACGGCGAAGGCGTCCTGATCGAGGGTGATATGGTAAATGTGTGTCGTCAAGCCTCCCTTGTGTAAAGGGAGGTGGCACGGCGTAGCCGTGACGGAGGGATTGTCTTTGCAAATAAAAAGTAAAGTTGTTATTGTGTGAGGAAATTGAAATGTGTGAAAATCTGACAAAGTGCTATGGGCTTGGTACAAATTTGGTAAGCAGCAAAACATAATTTCAAATCCCCTCAGTCAGCCTGCGGCTGACAGCTCCCCTTGCATCTTCAAGGGGAGCCTTTGGCTTGCTACGATTTTGTAAAAACAACAGGGCGTGTATCGCATAGGATACACGCCCTGTTGTTCTTTCTAAACTCACATCGTGGCCGCCATCACGGCTTTGATGGTGTGCATACGGTTTTCGGCTTCGTCGAATACGATGGAAGCGTCGCTTTCGAACACCTCGTCGGTCACTTCCATGCAGGTGATGCCGAACTTTTCGTGGATCTGTTTGCCGATGGTGGTCTTCAGATCGTGGAAGGCAGGCAGACAATGCATGAAACGGCACTGCGGGCCGGCTTTTTTCATCAATTCCGCATTCACTTGGTAGGGGGAGAGCAACTTGATACGCTCTTCCCACACCGAATCGGGTTCACCCATCGAGACCCACACGTCGGTGTAGATGACATGCGCGCCCTTCACGGCGTCGGTATCTTCGCTGAATTCCAGCGTGGCTCCCGTTTCGGCAGCGATGGCCTGGCACTCGTCGATCAGCGCTTGATCGGGGAAGAATGCCCGCGGTGCGCACGCCACGAAATGCATCCCCATCTTGGCGCAACCGACCATCAGCGAGTTGCCCATGTTGTAACGGGCGTCGCCCATATAGACGAGTTTTTTGCCCTTTAACTCACCGAAATACTCCTGAATGGTGAGAAAATCCGCCAAGATCTGGGTGGGGTGAAACTCGTTGGTCAGACCGTTCCACACCGGCACGCCCGCGTAATGGGCGAGTTCTTCTACGATCTCTTGACCGAAGCCGCGGTATTCGATGCCGTCGAACATACGACCGAGCACGCGTGCGGTGTCGGCGATGCTCTCCTTTTTGCCGATCTGTGAACCCGCGGGGTCGAGATAGGTGGGATGCATACCGAGATCTGCCGCCGCGACTTCAAATGCACAGCGGGTACGGGTGCTGGTCTTTTCAAACACCAGCGCGATGGACTTGCCTTCGCACAGACGGTGGGGGATACCCGCCTTCTTTTCCGCCTTGAGTTTCGCCGCAAGGGCAATCAACTCGGCGATCTCGTCGGGGGTAAAGTCGAGAAGTTTCAAAAAACTTTTCCCTTTCAAATTCATCACGGTAGCGCCTCCTTACAGTACTTTGGCGAGGAACGATTGCAGACGTTCGCATTGCGGATGGTTAAAGATGGCATCGGGCGTTCCTTCTTCGGCGATCACGCCGTCGTCAAGGAACAGCACGCGGTTGGACACTTCACGGGCAAAGCCCATCTCGTGGGTGACCACCACCATCGTCATACCGTTTGCCGCCAGATCTTTCATAACGTCCAGCACTTCGCCGACCATTTCGGGGTCGAGTGCGGAAGTGGGTTCGTCAAACAACATCACGTCGGGTTCCATACACAGAGCGCGCACGATGGCCACACGCTGTTTCTGACCGCCCGACAGTTGGTTGGGATAGGAGTTTGCACGATCGGCCAGACCGACGCGGGCGAGTAGTTCCATCGCTTTTTTCTCGGCGTACGCACGGGAGATCTTCTTCAGCATCATCGGGCCGCAAGTGAGGTTTTCCATAACACTCATATGCGGGAACAGATTGAACTGCTGGAACACCATGCCCATCTTTTGACGGTGACGGTTCAAGTCGGTCTTCTTATCGGTAAGGTTTTCGCCTTCGAACACAATTTCGCCGCCCGTCGGCTTTTCAAGCAGGTTCAGACAACGCAGGAAGGTGGATTTGCCCGAACCCGAAGGGCCGATGACACACATCACGTCACCCTTGTTGATCGTAACGTCGATGCCGCGAAGCACCTCGAGGCCTTCAAAGTTCTTTTTCAGATTCTTAACGCTTATCATTGCGTGCCAACCTCCTTTCGAGCAAACGCATCAGCCAGGTGAGCAATACCACGAGTGCGAGATACACCAACGCGACCACCATCAACGGGTTGATGGCATCGTAGGTGTTGTTACGCACCAGGTTGCCCGCACGGGTGAGGTCGACCACCGCCACGTAACCCGCAACCGAGGTTTCTTTCAGCAGGGCGATGAGCTCGTTGCCGATGGCGGGCAGAATGTAGCGGATCGCCTGCGGCAACACGATCTTACGCATGGCTTGCATCTTGGACATACCGAGACTGCGGCCCGCTTCCATCTGACCGTTATCCACCGCGTTGATGCCGCTACGGATCAACTCCGCCATATACGCGCCTGAGTTGATACCGAAGGTGAGGATCGCGACCGTCACGCCGTCGGCCGCGGTGAGAATGACGAAGAAGAAGATCAAAAGCAACACCACAACGGGAATGCCGCGAATGATGGTGACGTACAGGTCGCACAGCCACGCGAAGGGGCGCAAAACAGGCACGTCTTCCGCAAAATATTTGGTCACGGCGATGACGGTGCCGATCGCGACACCGATCAATAGGGCGCCGAGGGTGATGATGACGGTGTTTTTGAGACCGTCCAACATCGTTTTGTAGTAACCCGTTTCAATAAAGGTTTCGTAGAGTTTATTCAACCATTGTTCCACCGGGGAGTTCTCCTTTCAACATAAAAGGGGCGTCGTGCTAAAGTCGTTTTGCACAAATGGGTGAGAGACGAGGCTCCCCTTAAAGGCGTAAGGGGAGCTGTCGGCGAAGCCGACTGAGGGGATTTGCGGTGCAGAGAGTTCTTCCGCAACCCCTCCGTCTTTTGCCAAAGGCAAAAGCCACCTCCCCTTGCACAGGGGAGGCAGGTTTTGATTTTCTTACTTTGTGCAAACTTGCTTTAACACAACAGCCCTTTTACTGTTTTATAACTTACACTTCGGGTGCGGTGTAGGGAGCATTGTGCTTCTTGAAGATCTCTTCGATCTTGCCGTCCTTCACGAGCTTGTTCAGGATCTCACTGACCTTTTTGACCACTTCATCGCTGCCCTTCGCAAAGGAGAAGGCATAGGGCTCGGTGGTCATCGCTTCGTCGAGAACGACCAGTTTTTCATCGTTTTCCTCATTGTAGGCCGCCACCATTTCCGCAGCGGTCAGGTCGTCGATGACCCACGCGTCCACCTTGCCGGTGGTCAGTGCCGCCTGTGCGTCGTTGTTCGCCGCGAAGGACTTCACGGTGTAGCCGTTGCCCAGACAGAAGCTTTCGGCAGTGGTACCGGTCTGCACCGAAACGGTTTTGCCGGTGAGGTCTGCCTTCTTGGTGACAGCACTGCCTTCTTTCACCACAATAGCCTGCGCCGCGAGGCAGTAGGGATCGGTGAACAGCATGTTTTTCTCACGCTCGGGAGTGACCGAGATGCCCGAGGCACCCATGTCGTACTTGCCGGCCTGCACGCCCGCGAGCACCGAGTCGAAGTCCATCGTTTCCAGCTTCAGCTTTACGCCGAGTTCTTCGCAAACGAGGTTCAGGATGTCGATTTCGATACCGACGACCTCTTCACCTTCCAGGTTCTCGAAGGGCGGGAAGTCGGGGCTGGTGGCCACGACGAGTTCGCCCGCTTTTTCAAGGTCAGCCATCGTGATGCCCTTCTTGCCGCAAGCGGTGAGGCAGGTGAGTAACAGAACGGTTGCCAAAACCAATGCTAAGATCTTTTTCATTGTCATTACCTCTTTCTCTTAATGTATATATCGTGAAAGATCGGTCAGCCGATCTTTTCGCGAACGTATTGAATCTGTGCTTCGACCGAAGCACGGGAGGTGCCACCCTCGCTGATGCGCTTTTCCACGCAGGTGACAAGGTCGATCTCTTCATAGAGATCTTCTTCGAACAGGTCGCTGAATTCGCGGTAGACGGTGAGCGGTAACGCTTCCAGTACCGTGTTTTCGGTAAGGCATCGTGCTACCAGTTGCCCCGCGATCTTATAGGCGCTGCGGAACGGCATCCCTTTTTTGACGAGATAGTCCGCAAGGTCGGTCGCGTTGATGAAACCGCGCTGTGCCGCCGTTTTCATGTTTTCGGTGTTGGCATGCATGGTCTTGACCATACCAACAAACACGTCGAGACACATCTTCACGGTGTCGCACGCGTCGAACACGCTTTCCTTATCCTCCTGCATATCTTTGTTGTATGCCAAAGGCAGGCCTTTCAGCGTGGTGAGCAGTGCCATCAGATCGCCGTACACACGTCCCGTTTTGCCGCGCACCAACTCCGCCATATCGGGGTTTTTCTTTTGCGGCATGATGGAGGAACCCGTGGTGTAGGCATCCGAAAGTTCCACAAACTTGAATTCCCAACTGGACCAAAGTATGATCTCCTCCGAAAAACGGGAGAGGTGCATCATCAAAATGGAGAGGGCGCTCATCAGTTCCACGCAAAAGTCGCGGTCGGACACGCCGTCCAGACTGTTGCGGCAGATATCGTCGAACCCGAGTTGCTCCGCCTCGAAGCGGCGGTCGGTGTCGTAGGTCGTGCCTGCCAGGGCACAGCACCCGATGGGAGAGACGTTTATCCGCCGACGGCAGTCGGCCAGACGGTCGAGGTCGCGCAACAACATCATGGCATAGGCCATCAGATGATGACCGAACAGAATGGGTTGTGCACGTTGCAGATGGGTATAGCCCGGCAGGATCGCGTCTTTGTATTCTTCCGCTTTGTCGGTTACGGCGGCGACCAGACGCGTGACACGTTCGGCGATGCCGTCACACTCCCCACGCAGATACATGCGTATATCGAGTGCCACCTGATCGTTGCGGCTGCGGGCGGTATGGAGTTTTTTGCCCACATCGCCCAGCCGTGCGGTCAACACCTGTTCCACAAACATGTGGATGTCTTCACAGTCCTCGTCGATGGCAAGTGCCCCGCTCTCGAGGTCGGACAGGATCCCTTCGAGTCCTGCGATCAGTGTATCGGCATCGGCAGAGGAGAGGATCCCTTTGGCACCGAGCATTGCGGCGTGTGCCATGCTGCCGGTGATGTCTTCGCGATACATACGGCTGTCGAAACGGATGGAGGAGTTGAAATCATCCGCTATTTTTTCGGTCGTACCGTCGGTGCGGCCGGCCCACATTTTTGCCATGGTCTACCTCACTTCTTGCCATCCACCAGAGCCTGCACCTTGATCGGCAGGCCGAACAGGTTGATGAAGCCGGCGGAATCGCGCTGGTCGTAATCGCTCTCGCCGAAGGTGGCGATCTCCTCGCTGTACAGCGAATAGGGGCTCCACACGCCGGCGTTGATCATGTTGCCTTTATAGAGTTTCAAGCGCACCTTGCCGGTGACCTTTTCCTGCGTTTTGTCCACAAAAGCGGAAAGCGCTTCACGCAGGGGGGTGAACCATTGACCGTTGTACACCAGTTCCGCAAAGGTGATGGACAGCTTTTGTTTTTCGTGCATGGTCATCTTGTCGAGACAGATACTTTCGAGTACGCTGTGTGCCTTGTAGAGGATCGCACCGCCGGGCGTTTCATACACACCGCGACATTTCATGCCGACCAGACGGTTTTCCACGATATCCAAAAGACCGATGCCGTTGGCACCGCCGATCTCGTTGAGTTTCAGGATGATGTTCTTCGCACTCATTTTTTCATCGTTGAGCGCTACCGGCACACCCTGCTCGAAGTCGAGGGTAACATAGGTGGGCACATCGGGTGCCTGAATGGGGGAGACGCCCATTTCGAGGAAGCCGGGCTTTTCGTATTGCGGCTCGTTACCGGTATCTTCCAGATCCAAACCTTCGTGCGAGAGGTGCCACAGGTTCTTATCCTTCGAATAGTTGGTCTCGCGGTTGATCTTCAAGGGGATGTTGTGGGCTTCCGCATACTCGATCTCCTCTTCGCGGGACTTGATGTCCCACTCACGCCACGGGGCGATGATGGGCATATTCGGAGCAAAATGCTTGATAGCCAACTCGAAACGCACTTGATCGTTGCCCTTGCCGGTACAGCCGTGTACAATGGCATCGGCTTTTTCTTTCAAGGCGATCTCCACGAGGCCTTTGGCAATGCAAGGACGCGCATGGCTGGTGCCGAGCAGATACTCTTCGTATACCGCGCCCGCCTTCATCGTGGGGATGATGAAATCGTTTACGTATTCTTCCGTTTGGTCGAGTACATAAAGTTTGGAAGCACCCGTCTTGAGCGCTTTCTCTTCCAAACCTTCTAACTCATCTGCCTGACCGACGTTACCGCTGACGGCAATCACTTCGCAGTTGTTGTAGTTTTCTTTCAGCCACGGAATGATGATGGAGGTATCCAAACCCCCCGAATAGGCAAGGACGACCTTCTTGATGTTTTCTTTGTTCACGAACTTTCGCCTCCGCATGAATAATTATGTATTTCGCCTTTTGGCTATGTGCACTATTATACATTTCTGCCTTTGCTTTGTCAATACGGTTTTTATGTAAAGGCGTAAAAAAATAAAAATGTGTGTGCCTTGTTAAAATGATTCATTATTTTCGAACGGTTTTGTGTATAATTCCCAATCTTTATGCAGTATATTTTGCATAAATATTCAGTTATTCATGCGATTATACATTCTGGCGCCCAAAGAGGCGGAAACCGCTCTTTACAAACCGTGCGAAATACGGTATAGTACTTTCCGTATTAAAGGGACTGTGCGGAATACCCACAGAATGTGAACGATATATTGAAAGTGACAGAAAGCGAAAGGTTTGGTGTAACGCATGAGTTTGTGGGAGTTGCTGTTGCTTGCGGTCGGACTCAGTATGGATGCCTTTGCGGTTTCCGTTTGCAAAGGCTTGGCGATGAAACGGGCCGATGTAAAAGGCGCGCTTACCTGCGGGGTATGGTTCGGCGGCTTTCAAGCGCTGATGCCGTTGATCGGTTTCTTTTTGGGGACCATGTTTGCCACAGCGATCGAAGCCTTTGATCATTGGGTGGCGTTTGGTTTGCTTGCTTTGATCGGCGCGAATATGCTGAAAGAGGCCTTGACAACGGAGGAATGTGAAGAATGCGGTTGCGCCGATCTGTCGATCAAGACCATGTTTGTGATGGCGGTTGCCACCAGTATCGATGCCTTGGCTGTCGGTGTGTCGCTTGCCATGGCGGGTAACGTCGATATTTGGCTGGCGGTTGCTTTGATCGGTGCGGTCACTTGTTTGTTGTCGGCATGCGGCGTCAAAGTGGGCAGTGTGTTCGGTGCGCGGTTCGAGAAGAAGGCGCAGTTGGCGGGCGGTGTGATCCTGGTGCTTATCGGGTTGAAGATATTGCTTGAGCATCTGGGGATCCTGACGATATGATGTAATGATGAGGTGTGTTATGCAATCGAATTTTAAACGCACACGATTTGCGTGTTTTTTTGCCTATTTGTCTATGGCGTCTGTCTTCAGTCTTCCGCCGATGTTGTTTTTGACCTTTCGGGAGATGTACGATATTTCGTATACCTTGCTCGGCACCCTGGTATTGATCAATTTCTGTACCCAGATGACCATCGATCTGGTGTTTACTTTCTTTGCCAAATGGTTTCGTATCCAAACGACGGTGCGTATTATGCCGTTGCTTACGTCGGTGGGATTGCTGGTATATGCGTTGGTACCGCACGTTTTTCCGCAGTATGCTTACATAGGGTTAGTGGTGGGAACGGTCATTTTTTCGGTTGCGGCGGGTCTCAGTGAAGTGTTGCTCAGTCCGCTGGTGGCGTCGTTGCCGTCGGAAAATCCCGAACGGGATATGAGTGCTTTGCATTCGCTGTATGCCTACGGCGTGGTAACGGTGGTGGTGCTCAGCACGGCGTTCTTCGCCTTGTTTGGGCGTGATAACTGGATGTATCTTACGCTGTTTTGGGCGGCGTTACCGCTTTTTTCGTCGCTATTGTTTTGCTTGTCGCCCTTCCCCGAGGTGAAACTTTCGGCGGAGGAGACCAAAGGGGAACGCGGAAAAAAACGCGCGTTCGGTATGGCGCTGTGTGTCGGGTGTATCTTCTTTGGCAGTTGTGCCGAAAATTCTATGACCAACTGGATCTCGAGTTACGTGGAGAGCGCACTCGGCATTTCTAAAACGCTGGGGGACATTCTCGGCCTGTTGTTGTTCGGCGTGTTGTTGGGATTGACCCGCACGGCCTATGCGAAATACGGACGCAATATTCAAAAAGTGCTGTTTTGGGGTATGGCCGGTGCGGTGGTGTGCTATCTTACGGCGGCACTTTCACCGTTGCCGATGTTGTCGTTGCTGGCATGTGTGCTTACGGGGGTCTGCACGTCGATGCTCTGGCCCGGCACATTGATTTTGATGGAAGAAAAATTTCCCGGTGCCGGTGTGGCGGCGTATGCTTTGATGGCGGCGGGCGGTGATCTCGGTGCTTCGATCGCACCGCAGATGCTCGGCGCCGTTGTGGACGCCGCGGCGGCAAGTGGGTGGGCAAAGACGCTGGCTCCGACGTTGTCGCTTTCGGCAGAGCAACTCGGTATGAAGGTCGGTATGCTTGCGGCGGCGGTGTTCCCGACATTGGGTGTGATGCTTCTTTTGTATATGCGGCGGTATTTCAAGAAAAATAATGGGTAATAAAGAAAAAGTCAGCCTCCCTCAACAGAGGGGGCTGACGGATTGTTATATGGTATCGTCATCCTCTTCGCCGCCGGCGCGTCGACGCGCTTCGTTGAAACGGCGCATCTCTCGCTCGCTGTATTGCTTGGGCAGCGGCGGGAGTTTTTCTTTTTTCTCCTCGTTCAGATAGCTGTCGGTGCGGCCGCGGTCCACAAACACCGCTTCTTCTTCCGCCAAACGAGCCCCTTCTTCGTCGGGGATGTTCAGCGCTTGTTTTTGTGCGTGATCCTCGTTCGGATGATCGCGGTAATACGGATCGATCATCAACTGTTGCACCTTCGGGAAGATGGTGAACTGAATGAGAAAGGAACGGAACGCGGGGAAGAAGAAGAGGTATACCGCCCCCATAATAACGGCCGGGATGAACGCGCTTTGTGCGAGGCTCAAATACGAAGCAATCGCCAAAATATAGAAGACGGCGAGTACGGCGGTGATCAGCAGATTGCGGAAAATGGCCGCAAACGAAAAGATCAGGGCATTTTTGTAGAGTTGCTTCCAACTGAGTTTAAAGGTGATGATCATCAGCGGGATGTAGTACCGCATAAAGGCACATACCAAGAAAAGCAACATGGCAAAGGCGCACATCAGAACCTGTGTGACGTTGGAGGTGGTTTCGACGTTCAAATAGAAGTACACGTCGAACGCCAATACGCACAAGGCAAACGTATTGATAAAGCCAATGGGCAATGCCTGTTTCCAGTTCTTTTTGATCGCATCAACAAAATCGCCCCAAATAAAGGCGTGCTTTTCACGGGCGTAGTTGCGGGTGATGTACGTAAGTCCTACTTCGGCCAATCCTACCGTTACGAGCGGCAAGGAGAAGAGCACATAGATCAGATTCGCCTGGATCAATTTGAAGAACTTACGAAAATACAACTCCCAAAACAGGAAGAAGCGCTTTTTCTGCGGTGCGTTTTTGGAGACACCGGGCCCTTCTTTGGCAGGGTTAAAAAACTTGGGAAATGCCATTAAACATCCTCACCTTTAGAAAAAATTACACGAAATGATGGATAAATACCATACGCAGCACGGTGTCTAATGCGGCGGCGGCAAACAGCAGACCGCCGCACAGCGAAAACCGCGCCAAATACAATTTGAGATCTTGCCACAGACCGCCGCCGAGTGTGGCATGGGGTAACATTTGCCGTGCGAGACCGGCGGAAAGTCGCACCGATTCGGCACACGCTATCAGTAATGCCACCGTTACGCACAGCGTATGCGGCAGGATCAACAACGCCGTGTAGAGGACCCCTTGCCATCCCGTGGCATAATGATAGGCTATGGTAAGCCCTGTCCCGGCACCGAAAAACAGCGGGACCAACAACGCAAGCGGCGCGCCGCACGCGGAAAATCCCAGAAAAAACAACAGTAAGAGCAAGAGAAAATACGGTGCCGCCGTGACGAGGAGATGCGATACGGCGTTCGCAAAACCGCTGTCGAGCGGGGCGGGGGCAAGCAACGCGGAAAGGGCGCCGCCGAGCGGTTGCCACGCCGTACAAAAAACGGTACAACCGATCTGTATTCCCGCCAAAACCAAGCCGAGCAACCAAAGCAGGCGCCCGTTTTGCACCACAAAGCGGACGAGATTTCGCCGCCATTCACCGCTTGCATGCATGTCCGTCACTCCGTTTCACACGATCTGCTTTATGTGTATGAAACGAGGAAGGGGTATATGCCGATATTACCGTTTTTTCTTCAAATTGATGCCGACAATACCGCCGACAGCTGCTGAGCCGAGCATCACCGCGAGTTTTACCCATGTGTGTGCCGCCTGTACGTCGGAAAGCAGGGCGAAACCGCCCGCGATCATTAAAAGCAAGAAGAGCGCACCGCCGGCGCAAAGCCCTATGAGCCAACCGTTTTGCCCGGCCGTGCGGGCAGCAAACAACCCGCCGATAAAGGCGCCGGTCACCAAGGCGACCAACGAGAGCGGGGTGATGCCGGTTTGCGGTACGTCTTGTGTTAAAAGCAGGGCCGCCATGGCGAGCAACGATAAGAAACAGGCGAGAGCGCCGCTCAGCACACCGACGCCCAGCGGGCGTACCCACCGCTTCATCCAAATCGGCTCCTCTTTGCGCGATCGCATAGAAAATCCCTCCGCATTTTAAAAATCGAAGCCCGCCACCAAAGCGGGCTTCGATTCATTCTATTCCGATGGCAGAGAGAGTATGACTGTGAACTCAGATATCGTCGTCATCATCATCGAGACCGGTATCTTCGTGTACCGTCTCATTGGCCTGCAGTGCCCACTTCTTGACCGTCATCTTGTTGCGGTCGGCACCGGTTTCGATCACCAAGGAATCTTCACGCACCGTGACAACACGACCCATAATGCCGCCGATGGTGATGATCTGATCGCCCACGCGCACGTCGTCGCGCATCTTTTGCTCTTCTTTCTGCTTCTTCTTCTGCGGGCGGATCATGATGAAATACATCAATACGAACATCAATACCAGCATCAGAATGCCGCCGTATTGCGTGAGGAAGCCCATGACACCGCCGAGCTCCTGCGGCACGGTCGTCGGAGTAGTGGTGGGAATCGTTGTGGTTGCGCTTTCCATTGAAAAGTCCTCCTAAATACATAAATCATAAAGCAGTATACTACACTTTTGTGTATTGTGCAAGGGGCAAATGCTGAATTTACCGATTTTTTACAACTTTAAATACGGCGATCGAGCACTTCGCGGTGCTCGTGATAGAAGGCATCGTAACAGCCGTTATCCAATGCGTCACGGATCTTTTCCGTCAAGGTGTTGTAGAAATAGAGGTTGTGTGTCACACACAGGCGCATCGCGAGCATTTCGTTTGCCTTAAACAGGTGGTGAATATAGGCACGGGAATGGCGACGGCAGGTGGGGCAGTCGCACCGTTCGTCCAAAGGTGCGAGATCCTTTTCGTATTTGGCGTTAAAGAGATTGCGCCGCCCGCTCCACGTGAACACGTGGGCGTGTCGTGCATTGCGGGCGGGCATCACACAGTCGAACAGGTCGATACCGCGGAACACCCCTTCCAAAATGTTAACGGGAGTGCCGACCCCCATGAGATAGCGAATCTTATCCCGCGGGGCAAACGGCTCTACCGCTTCAAGGATGCGGTACATATCCTCGGCGGGTTCGCCTACCGCCAGACCGCCCACGGCATAGCCGTCCAAGTCCATGGCGGCGATCTCTTTCATGTGTTTCACGCGCAGGTCGTCGAAGGTACACCCCTGATTGATGCCGAACAGCAACTGACGTGGATTCACCGCATCCGCCGAAGCGTTCAAACGTGCCATCTCCTCTTGGCAACGCGCAAGCCACCGTGTGGTGCGGGCGCAGGATTTTTCGGAATATTCATGAGTGGCCGGGTTTTCCACACACTCATCAAACGCCATGGCAATGGTGGAGCCGAGATGAGACTGTATTTGCATGCTCTCTTCGGGTCCAATGAAGAGTTTGCGGCCGTCGATGTGCGAGGCGAAATCCACCCCTTCCTCGCGGATCTTGCGCAGACCCGCGAGCGAGAATACCTGAAACCCGCCGCTGTCGGTGAGAATGGGACCGTCCCATCCCGTGAATTTGTGCAGACCGCCCAGCTCGTGTACCAGTGTGTCGCCGGGGCGCAGATGCAGGTGGTAGGTGTTGCACAGCATCACCTGGCATTTCAGCTCTTTTAGGTCATATGCCGACACTGCCCCTTTGATGGCGCCGCAAGTGGCGACGTTCATAAAGGCCGGTGTCTGCACCGTGCCGTGCGGGGTCTCGAACACGCCGCGGCGTGCCGCCCCTTCGGTTTTTACGATAGTCAGTTTGGAATTGGGCATATCGTTACTCCTTATTTGCTGTAACCCGCCGCGATGCGGCAGGCGCGTTTGTAGGCTTCGGTAAAATATACGGCAAGCTCCATCGCACCGTACACATCGTTTTCATGACGGTCAGGCTTGGATTGGGTGGTCAACTCAAAATTCAAATATTCCTGCGTAGCCGACCTTCGCAGGCGGGCAATATTGTCCGCCCAATCGGCGATGCCGTCGTAGGGGAGCAGGTGCAGATCGTCCGTCCAGAAGGTCTTACCGTCAAAACGGGAGATTCCTAAATTGTCGTTTAGATGCGTCATTATCAAACGGTCACCCAACCGCGCGAGCAGGTCCTGCGCGTGATTGTAGCACATTTCGTGTCCGGAATCCCAACAAAAGCCGACGGTATCGTTGTCGGCAAAATGCTCCATCAGAGCGAAGAGATATTCTTCGCCCTCGGTGTTTTCGAGTGCGATTTGAACCCCGCATTCGGCAGCAAAACGCACCACCTCGTCCCAACGTTCAAACCCGCGGGCGGTGTCGTCGAAGGTGTAGTCGAATCCGATCCACACGTGTGCCACCATCACGGGTATTTGCAGACGGCGGCAATCGTCGAGGGTGCGGAGCAGCTCCGCTTTTGCAGCTGTGGCCTCCTCCTCGTCTTCGCCCCACATGGCTGCTGAACGGCAAAAGGGTGCGTGCACCGATTGCACGGCAAGTCCCGCTTCGCGTGCGGCGGTGACGGTCGTTTCCAATCCTTCGCTCCATATGGGCGAGACGGCGTCGAAGCCGATCTGCTTTAACAACTTCAGCACGTCGGCCATCGGATGGTCGTACTGTTTGGCAAGCGATATGCCGAGCTTTTGTTTCCACATAGAATCCAACCCCCTTATACGATCAGCATGGCATCGCCAAAACTAAAGAAACGGTATTTCGCCGCTACGGCATGGTCGTAGGCCGCCATGGTGTGGTCATATCCTGCAAACGCGGACACCAGCATAATGAGTGTGCTTTCGGGAAGGTGGAAGTTGGTCAGCAATCCGTCCAGCACCTGAAATTGGTAGCCGGGATAGATGAAGATATCTGTCCATCCTTCGGCGGGGTGAATGATCCCGTCGGTCATGCCGATGCTTTCAAGGGTGCGGCAGCTGGTGGTGCCTACCGCGATCACGCGACCGCCCCGCGCTTTGGTGCGGTTGATGAGGTCGGCAGTCTCCTGCGAAAGGGCATAATGCTCCGAGTGCATTTTGTGCTCGGTGATATTTTCTACCTTCACGGGACGGAAGGTGCCAAGCCCCACGTGAAGAGTGACAAACCCGATGTCCACTCCTTTGTTACGCACTTTTTGCATAAGCTCGGAAGTGAAATGCAAGCCTGCTGTGGGAGCTGCCGCCGAGCCGCGCTCGCGGGAATACACGGTTTGATATCGCTCTTGATTTTCGAGCTTTTTCTTGATGTACGGGGGCAGCGGCATTTGACCGATGGATTCCAGCACTTCGTAGAAATTGCCTTCGTAGAAGAATTTCACCAGACGATTGCCGCCTTCGAGCACATCGAGAACTTCGGCGGTGAGTGCACCATCGCCGAAGGTTAGATGAAAACCGGGTTTCGCCTTCTTGCCGGGACCCGCCAGCACCTCCCACACGTCGTTCCCGTGCGGGGTGAGTAACAACACTTCGAGCGGTGAGCCGGTATCGGCCCGTTTACCGTAAATACGGGCGGGCAACACACGGCTGTCGTTTAGGATGAGGCAGTCGCCTTCTTTCAAATAATCCAACAGATCGTAGAAATGCTTGTCCGAAAGTTCACCGCTTTCGCGCCCCATTACCAACAAACGGGAATGGTCACGCGGCTCGATCGGTTCTTGTGCAATCAAATTTTCGGGCAAGTTGTAAAAAAAATCGTGCGTATTCATAAATTCTTTTCGCCGTCCTGAAAAAAATGAAATGGGGTGTTGACATTACACTTCTATAATGCTACAATGAACAAAGTAAAAAGTCAAGCATATAATTTTGAGTAGAGGCGCGTTTGCGAAAAGTATCTTGTGGGAGACACCCGAGTCGCGGATCACAGGGGAAAGGCGTTGACGCCGAAGGATCGGTCACGCGGGTCGTGGGGGTTCTGGCTGTACGGTCAATAGCCGTCCGGCTGTCATCGGAAACGGTGGAGTGCTATTCACAAAGAGTGTTACACTTTGGGAATGTCTGCCGGTTTCTGCAACCGGCTTTCTTTTATGTGTGCAGACGAACAGTTTGGAAAGGATAGGTTTGGTTATGAAAAAGTATCGTGTTGGTGTTATCGGCGGTACCGGTATGGTCGGTCAGCGGTTTCTTTCGTTGCTCGAAAATCACCCGTGGTTTGAGTTGACGGCCATTGCGGCCAGTCCCCGTTCGGCCGGTAAGACATATGAAGAGGCGGTGGGCAATCGTTGGGTCATGAAGACCCCGCTGCCCGAAGCATATAAGTCTATTGTGGTGCAGGATGCCGCCGATGTCGAAGCGGTGGCCGCGAAGGTGGACTTTGTGTTTTGTGCGGTAGATATGCCGAAGGCGGAGATCCGTGCGCTTGAAGAGGCCTATGCCAAGGCGGAATGCCCGGTGGTCTCCAACAACAGCGCGCATCGCTTTACGCCGGATGTGCCGATGGTCATTCCGGAACTGAATGCCGATCATTTGGAGGTGATCCCCGCACAGCGCGCGCGTCTCGGTTCGAAGCGCGGATTCATTGCGGTGAAGTCCAACTGCTCGCTGCAAAGCTATGTGCCCGCGCTGTTCCCGCTCGATAAATTCGGTGTAAAGCGGGCGGTGGTTTGTACGTATCAGGCGATTTCGGGTGCCGGTAAGACGTTTGAGCGTTGGCCGGAAATGGTGGATAACGTGATCCCCTATATCGGCGGCGAGGAAGAGAAGAGCGAACAAGAGCCGCTGAAGATCTGGGGTAAAGTGGAGAACGGCGCGATCGTTTCCGCGACGTCCCCCGCCTTTACGGCGCAGTGTCTGCGCGTCCCTGTGAGCGACGGTCACTTCGCGGCGGTGTTTGTGGAGTTTGAAAATAAGCCGTCGAAGGAAGAAATCCTCGATGTGTGGGCAAACTTTAAGGGGCGTGCGCAGGAATTGGAGCTGCCCTCGGCACCGAAGCAGTTCCTCCACTACTTTACCGAGGACAATATGCCGCAGACCAAACTGCACCGCGATCTGGAAGGCGGTATGGCGATTTCGATCGGCCGTCTGCGCGAGGACACGCAGTATGACTACAAGTTTGTCGGTCTGTCTCACAACACGTTGCGCGGTGCGGCCGGCGGCGCGGTATTGCTGGCCGAACTGCTGTGCGCGGAAGGATATATGGACTGATCGACAACGAATCTCTTATCTGAGGAGAGTATGATTATGAGCAAACACACGATTTTCACCGGCGCGGGTGTGGCGATCATCACCCCGATGAATGCCGACGGAAGTGTTAATTTTGAAAAGTACCGCGAGCTGATCGATTGGCAGATCGAAAACGGTACCGATGCCATCATCACCTGCGGTACCACGGGCGAATCCTCCACGCTGGATCATGAAGAGCACGTGGCGGTCATCCGCACGGCGGTGGAGCAGACGGCGGGGCGCGTGCCGGTTATTGCGGGCACAGGCTCGAACGATACGGCCTATGGTATTAAGCTGTCGCTTGAGGCGAAGGCGCTTGGTGTGGACGGTTTGCTGCTGGTTACACCGTACTATAACAAGGCGTCGCAGCGCGGTCTGATCGCACATTATACTGCGATCGCGGATGCGGCTGACCTGCCGATCATTCTCTATAATGTGCCGTCCCGCACGGGCGTGAACATTCAGCCCGCAACGGTGGCGGAACTCGCCAAGCATCCGCATATCGTGGCGATCAAAGAAGCAAGCGGCAGCATCAGCGCGGTAGCGGAGATCGCTTCGCTGTGTGATATTGATATCTATTCGGGCAACGACGACCAGATCGTGCCGTTTTTGGCGTTGGGCGGTAAGGGCGTTATTTCGGTGCTCTCTAACGTGGTCCCGCAAGAGACCCACGACATCTGCCAAAAGTGGTTCGACGGCGATATCGAAGGCAGCCGTGCGTTGTTCTTGAAACATCTGGAACTTGCCAACGCGCTGTTTATGGATGTGAATCCCATCCCCGTGAAGGATGCAATGAATATGATGGGGCTGGATGTCGGCGAATGCCGCTTGCCGCTCATCACCATGGCGGATTCGCTGAAGGAAAAGATGGCGGCGGTGCTTAAAAAGTACGATTTGATCTGAGAGGAAGAAAACGGATATGACAAAGCTGCTGCTTTGCGGCTGTAACGGAAAAATGGGTCGTGCTGTCACCGCGTGTGTGGCGGGTCGTTGTGATTGCGAGATCGTGGCGGGAATCGACCTCAATACCGAAAGCCACGCGGGATATCCCGTGTATGCCAATCCTTTGAATTGTATGGCGACCCCCGAAGTGTTGATCGATTTTTCACATCCTTCGGCGCTGGAAAAAACGCTGGACTATGCGAAGGCGCATACTATTCCTGCGGTGCTCGCTACGACGGGGTACAGCGAAGAGCAGATTACTGCTATACACGAAGCTGCGAAAGAGATTCCCGTCTTCTTTACGGCCAATATGTCGATGGGTGTAAACCTGCTTGCGGAGTTGTGTAAGAAAGCGGCGCAGGTACTTGGTGGGGATTTCGATGTGGAGATCATCGAAAAGCACCACAACCAAAAGATCGATGCGCCCTCCGGCACGGCGCTGATGCTGGCACGTGCGGTGGAGGAAGGCCTCGATTATGAGCCGACTTACGTATACGATCGTCATGCGGTGCGCCAAAAACGCGATCGCCGTGAAATTGGCATTGCCGCGGTGCGTGGCGGTAACATCGTGGGTGAACACGAGGTGCTGTTTGCGGGACACGATGAGATCATCACGCTGTCTCACTCGGCACGTTCCAAGGAAGTGTTTGCCGTCGGCGCGGTGAATGCCGCGCTCTTCATGGTGGGCAAGCCCGCAGGGCTCTACACCATGGCGGATCTGGTGAAATGATGAAAAAAGCGGTGGGGATCATCCGATTCCCGCCGCTTTTTGCTTATATTGACTAGGTCTTGCAAAAGTGGTATAATAACAACAGATGAACCCATTTTCACACCAAAGGAGGAGAGTACAATGACAAAACACAATCGGTTTCTTAGTATGTTGCTGGTGGTTACCATGCTGGTGAGCGTGTTCGCGCATACGGCCCTTTTCACAACGGCGGCGGAGGATGTCGTGTCTATTGGTAATGTTACATTACACCATGGCGAATATCTCGCTAACGGTACCGTAGTTCCCACAACCCAAAAACCGACTAACGGAGGCTATGCGTATTATCAAAACGGCGTGCTTACGTTGCACGATTATTCTTACGACGGCAACGCCGGAGTGTTTGAAAAGACACGGTCGGTGATTACAAGAACCGGCGATTTGAAGCTGGTATTAGAAGGGAACAGTTCTATTCTCAACGACTACTATGCTTCGTCTTTCCCGTACTGGGGGTGGGCTATTCAGGTGACGGGTGATTTCACCCTAACCGGAGCAGGAGCGCTCACAGTGTCTGCCTGCTCGATTATAAACATTACAGGCTCCTTTACTATGGAAAGCGGTACATTGAATGTACAGAGAGATATGATAGAAGAATTTGTTATTTCGGCAAGGGGTGGTGTAACGATCAACGGCGGTACGCTAACGGTGGCATCAGCACTGTGTTATCAGGCCATTTATACCTACGGTGGAAAGGTGGTCATCAATGGCGGTGCGGTAGAACTCCACGCAGGATACCAGGGGATTAATGCTAAGGAGGTTATCGTTAATGGCGGCACGCTTGATGTAACAGCCTACGATTGTTGTATCGTTGCCAACAAAACAACGGTGAACAGTGGTAATGTTACCATAAAGGCGGTGGAGCGACCTGCTTTCTCCGGTACGGCTATTAGTGGTACATTAACTGTGGCAAATAACCTTCGTATAGTGGCATGTGAAGAATTTGATGGGGTGCTCGGTCTCTATAATCCGTTAAGAGTGAAAGAATACAAGCAAATTGTGATTAACGATGCGCTGTCCGGTGACGTGGATGGTAACGGTCGCGTGGATTCCACCGATGCCCGTCTGGTGTTACAGTATGTTGTGGATGTGATCAGCGAAAAGGAACTTAACATAGGCTTGGCTGATGTGAATGGCAGCGGCAGAATTTCCTCTACCGATGCCCGTCTCATTTTGCAGTATGCCGTGAAAAAGATTGATAAATTCCCCAAAGTGGAATAAGAAAAGCGCCCCAACGGGGCGCTTTTCTATATTCTATACTCCTTATATACCTCGCCATCCAGTGTTTTCCAGAGAAAGGCGGTGCCGTCGAAGGTCATATAGCCATGGGGGGAATTCTCCTTCGGAATCGAAACCGAGCCAGGGTTCAGATACACGTTTTCGTTCCCAAACGGCACGATGACCGGCACGTGGGTGTGGCCGTGAAGCAGAATGTCCCCGCGGCAGAGCGGCGGCGGGTTTTGGGTGTTAAACACATGCCCGTGGGTGGCGTAGATCAAACGATTACCTGCGGGAATCACGGCGTAATCCGCCAAGACGGGGAACGCCAACACCATTTGATCCACTTCGGTGTCGCAGTTGCCGCGCACACACAAAAGGCGCTCACGCAAGGGGTTCAACAGTGCGATCACCTCTTTTGGCGCATATTGCGGCGGCAGGTCGTTGCGCGGGCCGTGATACAAAATGTCCCCGAGCAGCAAAAGACGGTCGGCACCCTCGCTTTCAAAAGCGGCAAGCAGTTGGCGGGTATACCCCGCGTCGCCGTGGATATCCGATGCGATCATAAATACCATGACTATCACTTCCTTGGGCTGTATTATAGCACGTTTCGGCAGGGTTTTCAAGTTCTTTTACAGCGGGTGCGGGTTTGACTGCTTACCCTATCGGAAAATGGTACCGCCGATCGTGTGTTTTCGGTACGCGGCTTCGGTTGTTACGGTGCTTATCGACAGGCAGACACCTCGCATAAACAAAATTTCCAAAAATTTCCGTTTTCCTCTTGACAAACCGCCGAAATGCGGATATAATGAAATTGTGAAGAGAACAAATGTTCTCTTTTCTTTTACGATAATTTTTGCACAGTGCAAACGAGGTGAGAGAGACGACGGTAGCGGAATTGTGTGCGGCGCTGGCAACGGCGGATGGGGGAGATGAGGCGGTCATATATGTCGATCTGGAAGGAGAATGGGTGGCGGTGCCGCCCTATCCCGAAGGACGGGCGGCGGTGTGCGGCTATTTTGAGGTAGCGCAGGTTTGCGCGACGACGGGGGGCGTCGCGATCATAACTGGTGCCGAGACGGCACTTTAATTTTTTGACAAATTTTGCGTAGCGCAAAAAAGGAGGCGTATCAAGACGGAAAAACCATTGGAAAAGCGGTCGCTTACCGATGTGGAAGCGGCCATTGCACGAGCGGAAGAGTATGCCGCGGCGCATAAAGTACCGCTGACCGTGGAGCGGTTGGCGGCGGAGTTGGATATCGGGGTAACGACACTCCGACGGTATTTGGAGGAAGGGTATCGCCCGCAGGGGCGCGCACGGGCGGTGGTCGAAGCGGTGCGGGCGGCCGCCGGACAGGCGACCGCCAGTGTGATGGAGTATGCGTTGACCCGCGGTAGCAGTGCCAACATGCACATGATGTATCTGCGGCAATATGCGGGATACGGTAACGAACAAGGAGGGGCAAGCGAGCCGATCATATTTGATGGAGAACAGGAGATCTGACGGAATGGAAAGACTGATGAAGGAATATCGTGAAGCATTGCAACGGCTGTATCAACGGCGTGAGCAGTTGTGCGGGCGGATGTTGGACGAGGGAAGACGGTTGCGGATGCTGGACGAAGAGATCGAAGAGGCGGAGGAGGCGCTGCTGCAAATGCGGGCCTATCTTGCACGATGAGGGTGTATTTGCCCGACATAGTGGGGGGCGGGTATCGCGAGTTTTGGCGATGCCGCAAGCGGTATCGTGTGGTGAAAGGGGGGAAGGCATCCAAGAAATCCAGTACCACCGCCTTATGGTACATATACCATCTGATGAAATATCCCGAATCCAATTTATTGGTGGTGCGCCAGGTATATAACACCCATGCCGATTCCACCTTTGCGCAATTACGCTGGGCGATTCGTCGTTTGGGTGTGGAGGAGTTTTGGGAGGCGGTGCGCTCGCCGCTGGAACTGCGTTTTAAACCCACGGGACAGCGCATTATGTTTCGCGGGTTTGACGACCCGCTGAAACTGGCGTCGGTAACGGTGGAACGGGGCTATCTTTGTTGGGTGTGGATCGAAGAAGCGTTTGAGATCCCGAGCGAATCGGATTTTGTGAAGTTCGATCTTTCGGCGCCGCGCGGAGCAGTACCGCCGCCGCTGTTTAAACAGACGACGCTTACTTTTAACCCGTGGAATGAGGGACACTGGTTGAAAAAACGGTTTTTTGATACGCCGCATGAGGATGTGTTTGCTATCACCACCAACTATCTCATCAACGAGTTCTTGGATGAGTGTGACCGCGGCATGTATGAGGAGATGAAGGTGCGGGATCCGCGTCGGTATGCGGTGGCGGGGCTCGGCGAGTGGGGTGTGGCGGAGGGGCTGGTGTTTGATAACTGGCGGGTGGAAGCGTTTGACGCAGCGGAGTTGACACGCGGGGAAGAGGCGTGGAAATGGCGATATGTGTTCGGGTTGGATTACGGATATTCCAACGACCCGACGGCGTTTATCGCCGCGGCGGTGAACAAGGTGGATCGTCGGCTGTTTATCTTTGATGAGTTCTACGAAAAAGGGATGCTCAATTCGGATATTGCACGGGAGATCGTGCGGCACGGATTTCAAAAGGAGCGTATTCGCGCGGATTCGGCCGAGCCGAAATCCAATGCGGAGTTGCGACAATACGGCATCACCCGTGTGATCCCGGCCGAAAAAGGGGCCGACAGTGTGTTGAACGGTATTGCACAAATTCGGGAATATGCGATTACGGTGCATCCGCGGTGTGTGCATACGGTGCGCGAACTTTCGGCTTATCGCTGGGAGGTGGATCGTGTGACGGGAAACGGAAAAAACCGCCCGTGTGACAGCGATAACCATTTGATGGATGCACTGCGATATGCCATGGCGGATGTGCGGCATTTTCATCCGCAAAAGGAGAAAGACAGGACGTGTCGTCCCGCCAAATACGGCGGTGTGACCGCCCGCGATTTTAAAGGAGGTTGGACGTAAAATGACAGTATTGGTAGTGGTGTTGGTGCTTGCGGCGGCCGGGGTCGCGGTGTGGCGATGGCGACAAAAAGAGCCGCCCGCACCCGAACGGGATGAGGCGACGGTGATGTTTCACTGTCGCAAGCAGGCACAGATGCAGAATTTTTGGGCGTATGACGGGACGGAACAGCGGGACGTGGATGAACTCGCAGAGATGCTGTATCGTAAAAGAAAGGGGAACTGATAATGACACAAACGGTATGGTATGCACCGAAAACGGTGCAGGAGGAGTATAAGCGCGGTACGGATTTTAAGAGCAATTTCGGTGCGCGCGGGATGTATGAGCAAAACCGCATCAACGAGCGGTTTTATGCGGGTGATCAATGGCACGGTGCAAGTGTGGGGACCGATCGCCCGTTGGTACGGTATAACGTTATTAAGCGTATCGGCGAATATAAGCAGGCAGTGATCGGCGCCGCGCCGGTGGCGGTACACTTTTCGGCTGAGGGGGTGCCGAATACCGTGGATCTGCAAGAACGGGTACGGCGTATTCGCGAGCAGGTAGCGGCAACACCGGTGAGCGGGCTTTCGGATATTCCCGCCATTGCGGGGGCGGACAGTGTACCGACTACCGAGGAGGTCAATCTGGTGATGTCGGCCCTGTCGGATTATTTTCGCGTACAGTCTGAACGGCTGCAGTTTGATGATATGAAAGAACGGGTGCTTCGTAACGCCTATAACGCGGGTACGGGTGTGTTGTACACCTATTGGGATCCGCAGGTCAAAACGGGATTGTATGCCGATGAAAATCGTCGTACACCGATCACGGGGGATATTGCGTGTGAGGTGCTGGATATTGAAAACGTGTATTTCGGCGACCCGACCGACGACAACGTACAGGCACAGCCGTTTATTATTGTGGCCAATCGGCGTACGGTCGATAGTGTGCGTCGCGAGGCCAAAGCCAATGGGATCGCCGACGAGGAGATCGCCCTCATCACGGCGGACGACAGTACCGAATACATGGCGGGCGAACTCGGCGCCGAAGGAGATAAAAACGGTGTGGACAAGGTGACGGTGCTGACGAAATTTTATAAAGAATGGAACGACAGCGGCACGGCCTATACCGTTAAGGCGGTGAAAGTGACCGATAAGGTGACGGTGCGTCCGCCGTGGGATACGCGTTTGCGCCGTTATCCTTTTGCGGTGTTTTCGTGGGAACGTCGTCGCAACTGTGCATACGGCGACAGCGAGGTGACCTATCTTATCCCGAACCAGATCGCCATCAATCGTATGATCACCGCATCGGTATGGGCGGTGATGGTGATGGGTATGCCCATTATGGTTGTGAACGGTGACGCCGTGGGCGGCCCTGTGACCAACGAGCCGGGGCAGATCATTACGGTAAACGGTGTGGAAGGTGACGTGCGACAAGTGGCCGGGTTCTTGAATCCGCCGCAGTTTTCGCCCGCGTTTTCGAGCAATGTGGAACAGATGATCGAGCAGACGTTGGCACAAAGCGGGGCAACCAACGCCGCGTTGGGCGAGATTCGCCCCGATAATGCATCGGCTATTATCGCTGTGCGCGAGGCGGCAACGATGCCGCTGACCATGCAGAAAAATCGCTTTTATACCTTTGTGGAGGATGTGGCGCGCATTTGGGCGGATTATTGGATCGCCAATTACGGTCGCCGCGCGCTGAAGGTGGTGGAAGAGAGCGGTACGTGGTATATGCCGTTCGACGGGGAACGATATCGTGATCTGTTGGTTACCACGCGTATCGATGTGGGGTCCTCCAACCTGTGGAGCGAAGCGCAAAGTATTGCTACGTTGGATAACCTGTTTGATCGACAGGTGTTGAACGTGGGGCAATATTTGTCGCGCTTGCCGCGCGGCACGGTGCCGAATGTGGAAGGATTGATCCGTGATTTGCAAGAAAACGCACAAGTGCAAGGAACAGAGGAGGCATAACGAATGGAAGAAACTATGGACATGACCGTTTGCGATACCGCACCACAGGTGGAACAGACGGAGTCGATAACGGCGGGTGGCGCACCCGTCGGAGACGAAACGACGCAGCTGTCGGACGGTACGGACACCATACCCCCGTCTGAGGAGTTGCACACGCCGTCGGAAAGGGGCGGAGACATTGTCTATCGCTTTAACCATGAAACGCGGACGATCTCGTCCGCCGATGCGCCGGAATTGATCCAAAAATTGCTCAAATCGCAATACGACTATGAGCATAAGGTGGTGCCGCAATTGGATCGTTTGCGCGCGCTTACAGGCGCGCGGGAGGACGATCTCGATGCGGTGGTGGAGAAACTTTGCACGGTGTGTGACGAGGCGGAATACCGCGGCTTTTTGGAAAAAAGCGGCGGGAACGAAGAGATCGCACGCGGATTGCAGGAGGCGGCGCGGCGCGCGCGCGCGGCCGAAACGGTGTCCACTGCCGCATGGGAAGAAAAGCAGGCGAACACCGTGCGGGATGCGCTGACACAGCGTATGGCCGAAGAGCTTGAGCAGGTGCAAACGGAATTCCCGGAGGTGCGGGAATTGTCTGATCTGCCGCCTGCCGTGATTGCCGAGGCGAGCGAGCAGGGAATCTCGCTGTTCGACGGGTATTTGCGGTATCTTTATCGCAACAGCCGTCGGGCGGCGTCACAACGGAACGCAGAAGAGAAGGCGGCTGCGGCTTCGACAGGTTCTCTGCGCGGAGAGGCGGAAGCGGTCGATCGCCACGACGACCAATCCGCCGCATTTTCAACCGCCTTCCGAAAACGATTTTTATAATTTTAAGGAGGAAAAAACATGGCTTACACAGCAACAAACAGCAATTCGAACATTAACACGGTGACTTTGGCGGAAACGATGACGGCAGATCTGGAACGTGCGTTGTCGCAGAAGTCGGTCACGGGCATTCTTTCGGACAACGGCTTGAAGCCGAAGTTTATGGGCAACGGCATTGTGATCGTGCCCGAATTGGATATGTCGGCAATGGGGGATTACGACCGCGATACCGGTTTCGTACAGGGTGCGGTGACGATTTCGCGCACGCCCTATCAGTTGTCGCAGGATCGCGGTCGATCCTTCCAGTTGGATGCGCAGGATGCAGATGAGAGCGGTATCGGCAATCTGGCGGGTGAGGTGATGGCGGAATTTGTGCGTGCACAGGTGATTCCCGAAATGGATGCCTACGTTCTTTCGAAGATCGTGGGTGCGGCTGCCGAAGAGGGTCAGGTCGAGGTATTGGAAAGTGAACTGCCCGCCGACACGGTCTTTTCCAAGATGGCGGCGGCGATGATCGCGGCGCAGGATGCGAGCGACTACGACGAAGAACTGGTTTGCTTTGTGGACAGCGCGATCTATGCGGCACTGCAGAGCACCAACGAGATCTCTCGCCAGTTGTCGGTGATGGATTTTACCCGCGGTGAGGTGACCACCAAAGTGCAGGCCTACAACGGCATGCCGATCATCCCCGTGTCGTCTCCGCGCATGAAGACGGCGTATGAATTTTACGACGGTACGTCGGAAGGTCAGGAAAACGGCGGTTTCGCTCCTGCCGAAGGTGCGAAGAATATCGGCTTCTTGATTCTGCCGAAGAAGGCGGCGTCGCTTGTGAAAAAGACCGAAAAAGTGCGTATCTTCGATCCGTCCAAGAATATCGACGTGGACGCCTGGAAGATGGATTACCGTCTGTATTACGATGTGTTTGTGCGCAATCCCTATAAGAACACCATTCGTGCCTTGACCTATACCGCATGATGTGGTTCGTAAATCAGGAGGGGAACTGTTTGCGACAGGCCGCTACTTCTGCTAAGGCGGAACGTTTGCGTAAACAGGGGTTTATCCCTAAGGAAAAACCGAAAGAGAAAAACAAGAAGAAATAAAGCCGGAAAGCGGGCGGGCGTAGGACGCCTGCCCGCTTTTTGCACAAAGGAGAGGAGACTATGAAAACAGCAAGAGAGGTATTTGAACGTGCCATGCAACTGTGTGGTTATGTGAACGGTGAGGGGGTGCCCGACCGCTTGCAGGATGCAGATATGTATAAACGTGGACCGGCCTTGGTCAATCAGATCTATGCCGATATGTTTTTTGCCGAAACACCCGACGCGGAGTTTCGGCCGATCGGTTCGATGGAAGCGGAGATCTCGCTTTCATCCCGCTGTGTGAACGACATTATGCCCTATGGTGTGGCGATGTTGCTGGCACAGGCCGAGGGCGATACGACGGCGCAGAGTGCGTTTTCCTATGCGTATAACCAAAAGCGCGCAGGTGGTGTGAAAGCGGCGCGGCGCATTGCCGATAAATTGCCGAAAGGCGCGTGGTAATAAAAAACCGCCTTCCTCATCAGAGGAAGGCGGGGAGTGCCTATCGGGCGGTTTAGGCATCGCTGCGACGCTTCTTCAACACAACGATTGTGACACCGACACCGGCGGTTGCTGTCGCGGGAATCACAAACAGCAGCACCCACCAGGGGAATTGCCCTTTGGGGGCGGGTGGGGGTGTGGCAGTTGTGGGGGTAGTAACTGCCGCCGCGACATCGGCGGTGGTCGTCTCATCAGGGAGTGCGGTGGTTTCTGTATCAATGGTGGTTGTCACATCCACATCCACGGTTGCATCGGTGGTGGTTGGGGAATCGGTGGCTGTGGTAGTTGTCGTAGTCGATGTGGTGGATTTGGTTGTGGTGGGTGCCTTGGTGGTGGTTGTCGTTGTGGGTGCCTTGGTGGTGGTCGTTGTTGTCGGCACCGCAGTCGTTGTGGGTGCTTCGGTGGTAGTGGGCGTGGTGTCTCTACCTAAGAAACGAATGTTTTTGCACTGTGTAAGGAAGTTATTGTTTGGTCCAATGTCGATTGCGTCCCAACCGGCTTTTGTACCTTCGTATATAATGGCGTCCATATGACCGCGTTCCTCAAAGGCGTAATCTTCAATTTTGGTGATGGCGGCCGGAATGAAAAATGCGGAACTTCCTGCTATATGGGCTCCGTATTCTATGTAGAACCCAGGGGCGCTTAAAGCGTAACGCCCAATGGTAGTTACACTACCGTCGCGTGGGATATCAAGATTTATTTCGCACCCCACCATTAAGGTTTTGGTAGCAGTTTCAATCAAGCAATTGCCCTTGGTGTGGTATGCCGGGTTTTCAGGATCCACTGTGATGGAAACAAGATCACAAAAATCGCCAAAACCACCTTTGCCAATGGATGTGAGTGCCTTGGGAATTTTTAAATGTTCTTCTGTCGAAAACTCGTTAGATCCCATCAAACTTGAAAAAGCATCTGCACCAACAGTAGTTAAGCTTTCGGGGAGATCCGGTGCGCCAAAAAAGTTGTTTGAAAAAGCATTGTCACCAACTGTGAGTAGCGTATTGGGAAGAGAGAGACCGAAAATTTGGGAATCGTAAAAGGCATTGTTTCCGATGTGCTCAATGCCATCGGAGATGATGAGATTTATACCCGTAAGGGCATGCATACTGGGGATATCACAAAGAGAACCATTGGCAGCGACATCGTTACCGATTTTTTTGACCAGATAACCATCAATGGTTGCGGGGATATGGAGTTTGGCATTGTAGGGATAAATGCTTTCCGCTTCCAGGGCGCTTTTTTCAATGTGGGTGATTGTCGCTTCGCCATTTTCAAGGATGTAGCGGTAATGACCGTCGGCACTGGTGTATTCCTCGGTTGCGGCATCCTCTGCCGCAACGGGCAGGGGGAGGCAGAGGAGGAGGGTGACTATGAGAAGGAGTGATAACAGGGATTTCAATTTCATATGAAAGCCTCCTTTTGGGTAGGGATTGCGGGCGGCAGGTTGCCGCCCCTACGGTGGGGTTGTAGGGTGCGGCGTTTACGACGCACCGCGGGCGTTCGCAGAACGCCCCTACGAACAACTACAGTATACCACGATGTGGGAGAAATGTAAAGTAGCGGCGTTTTGCCGGCGCTCCCCCTCCGATTTTGGGCGATGGTATCACAAAAAGACACCTCCCCGAGGAGGGGAGGTGTGGGTGGGTTATGCGGTCGTTTGACCTTTCTTTTTCATCACGATTATGGCGACAACGACACCCGCTGTTACGGGGAGGATGATTAATAGCACCCACCAGGGGAAGGGGGCTTTTTCGCTGTCGGTATTCGCCGCAGCGGTGGGGGCAGTAGTGGTTGTGATGGCCGCCGTGGCTGTGGGTTCGGCGGGAGTTTCCGTAGTCACTGTGACCGCAGTAGTGGTCGCGGTATCGGTGGTTGTCACCTCACC
>JAZNTV010000064.1:0-3418 GCA_045591985.1 Acutalibacteraceae bacterium | reverse complement strand
CAGCGAGGCATAAGCGAGTGCCGCGGTCGAAATTCACCGAGCGATAGCGAGAAAAGTGAATTTCGGGCACCGCAAACGGAAGCGAACATCGCACGCAAGTGCGATAAGGATCGTTTCGATATTCCTACAACCGAGCGTGAGCGAGGGCGACCGGACACGGTTTATATTCCTGCTGATCGGGGACTTCTACACCGTGTCCCCGAGAATGTGTTGACACACATTCTCCCAACATCCTGCTGTAACACGATCGAGAAGTTCACCACAGAGGGCTGGACTGGGTGTTTCTTTTTCATTATCGGAGAGATTTTTAGACACGCTCAGACGGTCATCCACCGTCTCTTTCAACTTTCCTTCGCACATACTCATATACCGTATCCACTTGTTGCGTAAAGTCTTCGCCGAACACATGGTCAAAAAACGCCCCGCCAACCGTAAAGAACGCCGGAGACAAGCGTACCACCTCATCCAACCGCTCATAACTGTTGATACTGCCGGCAAGGCACACCGGCGCATCCATGCTTTTTGTTACCGCCTTTACAAGTGCCGCGGTGTTCCCGTCGTAACGATATCCCAAGAGATCCACACCATATGCGCCTTTTCCCACGCACTTCCGCGCCTCGGCGGCGATTCGTTCCACCGATCCGCACAAGAGTGACGGACGACCGCTGACGTCCCCTACAAACGGCATATAACGCACCCCGTGCTTGCGGCAATAATCATTCACCGACTCATAAAACAATGTGCCCATCAGAATAGCACAACCGCACTCCGCGGCCAGATGCGCCCCTTCCAAGCACGCTTCTTCGGTGTAGGCGACCACTTCCAGCACCCCGATCTTTCCCTGTAAACGTATCGCATCAAACAGCGCACGCATCCGATCGATCGAAAGTCCTTGTTCCTTAATACCAAAGTATTTCGCCTTACATGCACGATGCTCCCAAAACAACTCATACGCCTCTTGCACGGTCCGATCATCCTTGGTTAACATCACGATCAGTTCAGGATGCCCCACATCGCCACCCCCTTCTTTGCGTTTGATTGTAGCATATTTCGGCAAAAAAGTCCAGCAATTCGGCAAAAAAGTCCAGCAATTCTGCAAAACAGTTGCTTTATCCCATGCGATATGCTAAAATATAAGCACCCTATCAAAGGAGCCGTACCGTATGCTGAAACTGCTTTTTCCCGCCGCATATGTCGACAGTGTGTTTGATATTGATTTTGACGTGCTGTACGAACGAGGGTATCGCGGCATTATTTTTGACGTGGATAATACGTTAGTGCATCACGGCAAGGATTCAAATGAACGGGTAGATGCCTTGTTTGCCGCACTGCATGCCATCGGTTTTAAAACGCTGATTCTCTCAAACAATGACAGCGCACGCATCGAGCGCTTTTTAAAAAATATTGATTCCCCCTATATTGCCGATGCCGACAAACCCCATACAGCGGGGTATCGTGAAGCGCTCACCCTGCTCGGGATCGAACGGCAGAACGTTCTGTGCATCGGCGACCAGATCTTTACCGACATTCTCGGTGCCAACCGAAGCGGTATCGACAGTATTTTGGTACACTTCATTCGAAGCGGTACGCACGAACGATTGGGGCTACGCCGCCGCGCGGAACAAGCGGTCTTAGCCTTATATCGTCACAGCCGCCGTTATCAACGATTGGGGAACATTCTGAAAAAGGAGAGGACGTGCCATGGAGCGTAAATGTTTTTGCGATATTCACCCCGTTTGTTATGAGATCTCGCGTTGCAAAGAAATCGTCAAGCGCCGCCTACGGGATCTGTTCAGCAACGACCGTTTCGCCAAGCGCCCCTCGGCCGATCGTCTCCCCACGGTCATCAGCACCATGCGCACCCACATGATCCGTCGGGCACCGGGCGTGGATCTTACTTCACAGTTGAATAAGGCAACCAATATCCGGCTTGCCTCAGCGTGTATCAATGGGGTGGTAATACATCCGGGAGAAGTTTTTTCCTTTTGGCATTTGGTGGGTAACACTACCAAAAGAAAAGGGTACAAAGAGGGGCGCGTCATCATACGCAACCGCCTTGTTATGGGTATCGGCGGCGGCCTTTGTAACCTTGCCAACACCTTAAACCGTCTTATTCTGCACAGTCCTCTCACCGTTACGGAATTTCACAAACATTCCGATGCCTTAGCGCCTGACGAAGGTGAGCGCATCCCGCTTGCCGCCGGTACGGCCGTGGGGTACAACTACATTGACTACCGTTTCAAAAACGAGACCAACCAAGATTTTCAGATATGGGTATGGTGTGACGGTGAAGACCTGTGTGCCGAACTGCGTGCCGAGCATTCTATCCCCTGTGACTATGCTTTGTTGGAAGAAGACCACCACTTCTGTCGGGAAGGGAACACGTATTACCGCCGTTCCAAACTGTTTCGCACCGTAACCGACCGTGCAACGGGCGAACTGCTCGAAAAGGAACTGATTTGGGATAATCGCTCCAAAGTCGTGTTTGATCCCGCACTGATACCAACGGAACTGCTACGGATGTAATTGTCGAAAAGTACCTGTTGACAGGCACCGAAAAACCGCCTATAATAGGCGTGTGACAATAGATACGGGGTCGTAAAGGTTTCGACGGGGATCGTGAGTCACAGTAAGCGAGTAGCGGTGCCGAACCGCTATAAAATCGGCAACTTTAAAGAATAACTGACAACAATACTGTTGCACTCGCGGCCTAATTAGGCTGCCGTTTCATCCCGAAGTACCGCGGTCGGGAATGAAGCGTCGATGAGCGGTGAACGTGAGCCGTCGCTTGGTGCAGCGACGGCCACGCCTCAGCACCTACCGTAACCGAAAGCCTGCCGTTCGGCGTTCGGCGAGGGGAATCCCAAACGATCGGCTGCACTCGGAGAAAGCTGTGACAAGTGGTTTTCGGACGGGGGTTCGATTCCCCCCGGCTCCACCATTCATTCGCGCGTCAAGCGTGAAATTACAAGAAGCGCTGTATAGGAAACTTTGGTTCCTATACAGCGCTTTTGTTTGTGATGGATCGGAGTGGGTAAACGTTTGTAAAATAGTAGGGGAAATAAAATCAGCACCATTCCCACAACAAACCTATCCTTTATGGTACGCGCAAGAGATAGCAAAACAAACCAAAACCAATAAACTTTGCTTTACACGTCTAATGTATCAAGAATTTCAGCCAAATACACTAGCAATTCTGTATCATCACCAACTGATGAACCTCTTAATTTATCAAATAGAAAAAGTAGCCTCGCTCTCAAATCGTCAATATTTACGGCTTTTTCATCTTCACTTTGGTTATAATACCTTTTTGCGTTTTTATAGCACGTTTTTGCAGCGTGTTCCAAATCTCCCGTCTCAATATGACAATGACAAGAAGCACATAAGGTTATTAGATTTTCCGCTGAATGGTTTCCGC
>JAZNTV010000063.1:0-1503 GCA_045591985.1 Acutalibacteraceae bacterium | reverse complement strand
CTGCCTCGAACTCCAACACCTCCGCCGTCATGGAACGGCTGGAAACGGTGACGGTATTGTCCGACCCCGACAAAGTGTTGAACACGTTCATGAACAGTTCTTCGTTTTCCGCCGTGTTAAAGTAGGTCAGCACGCTTTCGTTCAAAAAGTGCGGACTGCCGAACACTGCGGCGTAGGAATGCACCGTGATATCCATGGTGGGAGAGGGCACTTGCTTGTGCGCCACCGCCGCACCGACGACGGGGTAGGTTTCGGCATCGTAGGGCACCGGTTCCTCCTCAGCGTCCAACTCGTCGGGAATATCCACCAGTTGTGCGGTGTCACCGAAGGTTACGAGCGGCACGTTGTACAGCGACAGATCGCTGTTGTTCTCCTTGTTCAGAAGCAACTGCTGAATATTCGGCACCAGCACCTTTTTATCGGTCACGCCTGCGGAAAATTCCGATTCGGGAATGTCTCCGTAGGGGGTGTAGTTGTCGCTGTAATAACTGACCGTCTCGCGGATCATATGGTCGGTCACGGTGATGCCGTATTCCTCTTCCACCAACTCGTACAGATTGGGGCAGTCGGCGGCGTAGTCGGTAAACAGCACCAGGTGACGGGAGTATTCGCCTTTCTGCTGCAACCACGCGTTGATGACCGCGATCTCCTCCGCACTGTAGTCGGTGGCGGGAGCGGGAATGACCAGTGTAATGGCGTCCTCATTGATCACCTCGGAACGGGTGAGGTCGCACTCTTCCACTTCGTACGCGTTGTTCGCGAGTACCGCCTTGATGTTGGACACGGTGGCGGAATTTTCGTCGTGACCCGTGAGCATCACCACGGGGGCCAGGTTGCCCGTCACTTTCAAGAGATTGCTCGCGATGGCGCGATCCACCAAGGATTCGGTCACGTCGATCTCGCCGTAGTAGTAATAGGTCTGCTGGTCGTAGGCAAACAGATCGGTCATGGCAATGACGCCCGAGCGGTTACCGCTCAAAAACAGAATGGAGTTTTCATCCACCTCATATTGGGCGTACGGTTTCACCAGCGTGGGATTGTCCGCATAATTGATGTACTGCGTGGTGATGCGGCCGTTGGTGGCGCTGTGGCACTGGCGCATCGCTTCGTAAAACTGGCGCACCACCGTGTTCACTTCGTCGTTGAAGGCAGGGGTGCTGTAATACGACTCGTCCTGAAACACGATGACCTGCACTTCGTCTTCGATATCCTCGACGATCTTCAGCGTATCTTCCGACAGGGTGAAGACCTCGTCCGCCGTCAAGTCCAGTGTAAGCGGGAACCGGTTTTCAAGTGCGGAAACCAACACGTTCAAAAGGACGACCGCGGCAACCACCACCGCCGTCAACGCCGTTGCGGTCGCACCGTAACGCAGGCGGCGATTAACACGCCGCTTCTTCGGGGCGGGAGTGCCCGTTTCGACGACTTTGTTTTCGTTATCCATTACAAAAGGCCCTCCTTTCCCTTAACTCCATCTCTTGCGGTCGAGCGAACGGACCGTCA
>JAZNTV010000062.1:0-51885 GCA_045591985.1 Acutalibacteraceae bacterium | reverse complement strand
AAGGAAAATATTAATATCAATCCATCCCGCGCATGTTAAGAATATTTTGGCGGGAATAAAGAAGTATGAATACAGGAAAAATGCGGCAAAGCAAGACATATCAAGTATGCTAATATACGAAACTAGTCCTACAATGAAAGTCGTTGCAGAGGTTGAAGTTGAAACAGTATTGAGATGTTCGCCTGATAAGCTGTGGGAGCTAACACGCGATTCTTCATGTGTTAGTAAAGAATTCTTTGATCGCTATTTTGAAGGGCGCAAACTGGCATACGCTTATAAACTTGGAAAAATTACAATCTTTAAAAATCCAAAATTATTAAGCGAATACGGTATAAAAGCAGCACCGCAATCATTCGTTTACATTTAAAAGAAGGTCCTCTTTTTGAGGGCCTTCTTTCTTTTGGTTGAACACTTAGTCGTCATACGACATCTTTTTTAGATGTTGTTTGGCGACTTTTTTGTTTTGTTTTAAAAATTTCGACCAAATTACTTTGGAAATTTCCCAACTGATTAGTGAGGTGGTGAAAAATTTTTGAGTTTTTTCAAAAATCTGTCCCAACTGATTAGTGAGGGGGGGTTAAAAATTTTTGAACTTTTTCGAAAATCTGTCCCAATTGATTAGTGAAGGGTAAAATTTTTCGCCGATTCCATAAAAATTTCGGCAGTTAATAAGTGGGGACAATTTTTTCTAAAAGGTACCTAAATTTTAGGATTTCTCGTTGCCTATCTAAGGGGAATAGAAAAATATATGAAAATTTTTCGCAAACATATGCACAAAATGGCAGATTTTTGACGTTATGTAAGGGAAACTTCTGTGTGTTTCATAAAAACCTCCTAAAAAAACTCCGGCTATTGTGTGCACAATAACCCGAGCTCACTCGGACACCTAATCCGGCTTTTCGGCGCTACGGCGCACAGCCTCCGGTGACGTATTTTTTTAGTATTATACCGTCAAATGCGTAAAAAGTCAATCGGTATTATTCGTTTTCGCTCTGTCGCACTTTCATTTTTTGCCAGCTGAGATAGCCGTAGATATCGTTGACAAAAAAGGCAACAAAGTACACGACAACCGAAATGTAGCGAATGTCGGATACGCTGGCCAACACCCACAAAACAATCAATATCACGTCGTTGGCGGCATACGCCAAGGCAAAGAGCGGGCTTCTGCGAAAGGTGAGATAGACCGCAACAAAGCTGGTGGTAACGGAAAGGGTGCTGGGGATGATATTAGCGGTATGGAAATGCGCCAAAATGAAATAAAACACGGCGGTAACAAGGGCGGTGACGGTCAAAAGACCGCCAACCGCCCTTGCCGCAGGTACTTTGAGTTATTGGGTTTTATTCAACAACCATCTTTCCGTTTTCGTCAAACTCGTACCAAGCACTCTTGACAGGAGTTCCGTCTGCCCCGTTCAGGCCGTTGGTGTTGAGCACGTAATGCTTTTTGCCGCGTATGATCTGTGCGTTATCGGCGACATAGTAGAAGTAACCGTCAACCTCGATCAAGCCCTTGTAAAAGATCTTCTTACCGTTTTCGTAGTAGAAACCGTTATGCAAGCCGTTCAGCACGTGCATCCTGCCGTTTTCATCAAATTCGCACCACACCTTCTCAATAGGAGTTCCGTCGGCCCAGGTCAGACCGTTGGTGCTGTTCACATAGTGAATCTTGTCGGCAACCGCTTTGCCGCCTTCTGCGATATAGTAGAAACTGCCGTCGATTTCCACAAGCCCTTTGTAGGCAACCGTTCTGCCGTTTTCGTAGTAATAGCCGTCGCTCAAGCCGTTCTTGACAATCATCTTTCCGTTTTCGTCGAACTCGTACCAGGCACTCTTGACAGGGGTTCCATCCGCCCAGGTCAGGCTGTTCGTGTTGAGCACGTAATGCTTTTGGCCGCATATGGCCTGTGCGTTGTCGGCAACATAGTAGAAGTAACCGTCAATCTCGATCAGGCCCTTGTAAGGAACCTTCCTGCCGTTTTCGTAGTAATACAGTTTTCCGTCCTTACTTACAAGTTCAGCACCGCATGCCTCTTCAAAGACAGCCGACCAGCTTCCTTCAAAGCCGAATCTATAGCTCCAGACTCTAAGCAGCACCGTATCGCCGCTCTTGATATCCAACACGTCTGTATCGGAAAGCTCTTCTCCGTTTACATAGATGGTATAATACAAAGATTCGGGCATTTGTATGAGCAGAACGCCGTCCGCAGGAGCGGTCCAGCTATAGTAATGATCCCATTGATAGCTACCGTGGCTGATAATATACCCGCTTTCGTAGGGCAGCGTCAGCTCGTGAGGAGCGTTTTCGCTGCAAATTTTGTCAAGACAGTAGTCGCAGCAACCGTTATCATCCGTATCGAAGCATTCAAGCGCGCTCTCCCAAACTTCGCCGCAGGTTTCGTTACGGCAAATCTGGTTGTGGGTGCCGTCGCCGTTAGACGCGAAAGCGGTATTTTCGTGCTGACAGCCTACACTGCGGGTGTAAGTAAAGGTCCACATTCCGCTTCCGTTGTTAACCGTAGACATCCAGATCCAAAGTCTGCCGCCCGGTCTTACCTCAAGAGTGGCGGTAGAAGCATCGGATTCCAGATAACAATCATCGGAGTGAACGCACTCCCCGTCGTCATTGTAATATTCGCAATAGATATATGCGTAGCAATCGTAAGGAGCGGTAACCGTAACCCTACCGGTGTTGGGAACATCGAAAATATATACGTGTTCCCATATTCCGTTTTCATCGGGAGTGATTATTTCCTGATAAGGAGAGGAGAGGCTGTGCTCGGGCGCAAGGTCGCCGTATTCTCTGCCGCAGTACTGACAGAGAGCTCTCTGCAGGCAGTATGCGGTGCCGCCGGAGCATTCCTCTTCGGCATCTATAACGGAGCGGCAGTCGTTGCAATATACCGCGTGGGTATACCGCTCGTCGGTACCGCCGTAGTTCATATTGGGAGTATAGGTCTTGGAGCCGGTGTGCTTACAGAATATTCTTCCGCAGGCGGTGCAGGCATCCTCGCCCGCGCAGCTCTCGGCTTCAACCAAAACCGTGTTGCATTCTTTACAGATAACCTTGTGGGTGACGGTTCCCGCATTTTCTTCATAGGCCAGCTCGGTGCCGATATGGTCGCAGGCGCTGCCGTCACTTGTCCACAGAGCATAGAAGGTTACGTTTTCGGTCAGGGTATGTTCGCCCGTGACCAGAGTGGAGGCATCGTTTTTAATCGTGGTAAAGCCCACCAAGGTGTAGCCTTCATACACCAGTATGGACCAGGATTCCATATCCGTAAAATAATCGGAATCCAAAACGTCGCCCACATACGCGGGAGCATACTGCCAGGAGGTATACCGAACACCGTTGTATTCCTCGTAACCGCCGTTGTAATCAAAGACGGCGATAACCTCGGTCCAGGCACCGCAGACACATTCGTTGGTGTCGAGATCGTATTCATGGCTTTCCCAAGCGGAAAATTCCTCGCCGCAGGTACAAACGAGCTTGTGCTCATAATAATCGTAAGAATAATATGCGCATTCCTCGCAAACGTGTCCGCATCCGTCGCAGGCGCCGTCTACGATGTTGTGGTATTCCCACCGGATCCACTCGTTACATACGGAGCAGTAGATCTCGTGTCCGTCGCCGTTATCGCGCGATGCCTCGGTGTGGCCCTCGCCCTCATATTCTTCGACGGTGCGGGAATACACGCCGCCGCAGGTGCCGCAATAGGTGATGGTGATCTCGGCGCCGCCATAGCATGCGTTGCCCGTCTTATACGCGAATTCCTTTTCGGAGGCTGTATGCTCACAGTCGGAGGCGGCAGTTCCCTGCAGAACATATAACAGGTTACCCGAAGAATCCTTAAGAACGGTTTCGCCAACGATGCCGTCACCCCAGTACACTGCCTCTTCCGTATAGCCGACGGTTGCCGCAACCGACATATCGAGGAAGACGATCGCATTCAGATCGGGCTCCCAACGATCGCGGTCGGTGGCGTCTTCGTCATCCTTGAAATCGCTTTTATAGTAAGCCGCCGAAATAACGGGCTCGTCTTCATTGGTTGACTGCAGATTCAGCGTACAGTTATCGAAGGTTACGGTGCCTTTAAATGCTTCGATAGCGGTACTGGGGATAATAATAGTGATATCGCTGTTTTCGAAACGCATATCCGCATAGTTGCAGGAAAGTCCGTCCTGATAGCTGTCGCTGGTTGCGTATATCGTAGAATCGATTACTGTAAAATTGCCGTTATTGGAGGTGGCTCCGCCGTACAGCTCCAATACGGAATCTTCGATCAGAAGATCTCCGCCTTCTACAAGCTCGGAGTACCAATCGCCGTTTTCGTCATAATGATCCTTATAATAATCACACAAAATTATTTCGCTGAGGGCAACCACAATGGCGTTCTTTACCGTCACGTTACTGCCTTCGCTGTAGATGGACTCTCCGTACAGAGCCTGCATGACCACCGCGCCGCCGGAGAACAGCAGATCGGCATCCTTGGCGCGGATAGCGGATCCGTATTCGTCGTTATTCAAAGTAAGGGTATAGCTGCCTGTATTTATCTCCAGATCGCAGTTGGCCTTGATGGCGGAAATGTAGTTCCATTCGGAATCGTAACCCATCCCGCGGCTGTCCAGGCTTACGTCACCGCTCAATGCCAGCTTGGCGCTGTCCACACTGCCGCGAAATTCCACAGCCTTTACCTTGGTGGCAGAAGAGAGTGTCAGCACGTTGTTTGCCCAAGTCCATCCTTCGCCGGAGGCATTGCCCGAATCAAGTAAAGTCAGAAGTCCCTTGCCGTTCAGATGAGCAGCGGGAGTTTCAACCTTCATACGCCAGGCGTCGTTGTTGTTCCAGTTGTAGCCGTTTTCGTTTTCGATTTTGCATTCCAGATCGCGGTATGCGGTTACAACACTGTTATCTCCGAAGGTGGGGGCGTTGTTGAACGCCTGAGCCGCCCAAGGAGCTTCTGTGTCCGGAATACCGCCGTAAATATCCATCCAACCGCCGCCGTACAATCCGCTGAGATCCACGCCGCCATCAGCGGCACAGCAGATACCGACACTGTACCGGAAATAGTCGCTGTCGGCTGTTTTTTGGTCGAGGGAAATGCCAGCGGTAAGATTGCCGTCGCCACGGAAGCTCAACTCACTGGGCGTATCACATTCCTCGCCATCCACAACGTCACGATACGCATTGGCGCAAATTGCATAATACCGGGTAGCTTCGGCGGGGATCTCGGATATCTTGCGCTCCATGGAATTGGTTCCGATAAGCTCGATAATAAGAGAGCCCTCAAAATAGATCATGGCATCGTTTCGCTCGGAATAAGCATCGTATACGACGGTATTTTCGGTCAGGGTGCAGTTGTTCAGGGTCAGCACACCGCTGTCGACATCGTAACTCCACCCTTCACCCGAAGGAGTTTTTAGAGCGTCAACACTGCCGATATACAGCTTACTTACCGCAGCGACAGGTTCTTCCGCCGATTCTGCGGCTTCGATGGCTATCGTGGGGATCATACCCAGCATCAGTGCCAACAGTGACAAAACCGATAAAAATTTTTTACTCATAATTTACCCCCCAAAAATAATTATAAAGTTTCTTGCGACATATGCCTGCTTGCCCGCCGAAAGGTTCACAGCGATTCGAAGCCTTTTTTTCTGTTCCAAGATAACGCTAAAAGCGCTTCTGTTCCTTCTGAAAAGCAGAAAGCCCCTCCTTATATATCCTTGTATTTTATCAACAATTGCTTTCTGCTTGACAGTTCAAGCTTCTGATAAATGTTTTTACAATGGAAATGCACGGACGAATGAGAAACAAACAATTCTTCCGCGATCTGACCCTGGGTCTTATCGGAAAGAAGATGGGCAAACACTTCGAATTCGCGTTTGGAAAGCCTGCCAAGCTCAGGGTATTTTTCTAACAAAAGCTTATATTCGTTTTCTGCTAAGGCAAGATAATCAAAATAGTTAAGTCTTTCCATAAAATACCTCCCCTGTCAATTATACTTTATCGCGGTAAATTTGTAACCTGCCCAACAAGGTATTAAATCAACTGCGTCCTACCCATTCGGGTAGTAATTTCCGCATTTTGTTGAAAATTTGTGAATGATGGTTTATAATGTAGACAGCCATATTGTTACGATACGATTATACCGCCTTCTCAGATGGGTTTGTACCCCCCGTTCGGGGGGTTTTTATAAAACGCCCGCCTTTATGGGCAGGTTTTTCGAAAAAATTCAAAGGGTTTTAATATTTTGCGTTTGTTTTCGCAGGTAAGGAAGGTACGCTCTATGAATCACCAAATTCTCATAGAAAACCAAAAAAAGCGGAGAGCTATTCCGCTTTGGATGCTCGTCTGCTTCTCTATGTTCAGCTTTTGGCAGATGGCGTTTATCTATTATTTCCTCGAGCCGTCCTCGGCTCTCGACGGGAAGATCCCACTGCCGATCAACATAGATTACGGTACCCTGCTGACGGCGGCCTGCTATGTGCTCGGTATCCTTACGATGATTTTCTTACCGAGGATAACCGTGTGGGTGCAGCGTATCGCCACGGGTGTTTCTCTCGTTTCGGCGATAGGCTTCTTCCTCCCTCTGCCGGAGGATGCTCTGCGCTTCAACATTTATTTGCAGATCTTCTGTTGCTGCCTGATGATCACCTTTGAGACCTTTCTTGTGGTTACCTTCTTTTCCGAGAAAAGCGGTGTCAAGTATCTGACCTTTGGCTACGGTATCGCGGTATTCCTGATTGCTTTGGTTCAAAATGAGATCGTGTCGATCCCGTTCTCCACCTTCCGCTATGCCATGGTGGCGGCTCTCGTGCTTTTGTTTATCTTCTTCCTGCGTATCCCTGCGGGTAAGGAGCGTCTGCCGAGGTTCGTGAAAAAGAGCGATGGTTTGGTCGCACCGAAAAAACTGATGTGGGGTACGTATCTTCTTGTGTTCATTAGCGCGCTGATGGGTGTTGCCGGCCCTGCGATCGTCGGCAAGGCAGCGCACGGCGTTTCTATTATGTATTTGGTCGTGGCGCTTTCCTGCTTCACAATGTATTGGCTCCACAAAAAGGCAAACATTCACCCCTTCCGACTGATGCCGTGCTTTGTTGGACTTGGTGGACTCGGTTTCCTTTTGATGCTTGCGTCCTCTTATGTTCCCGCACTTGCCTACGTTGCCTGCGGATTGATCGGATTTGGTATGGCGGCTTGCATGCTTGCACCGCTTTACGGGGTACCGCTCATGAAATCCTATCCCTCAAAATACATACCTTGCGCTATCATCGGTCTTGCTCTCTCGGCGGTTCTTATTCACGCGGTCATTGCCGAGATATTCCTGAACTCACCTATCGCGCTGTACATCTTTTATGCGGTGATAATGGGTATGCTTGTGTTCGTATATACGCAGGTGGAGCCGTTTTTGATGTTCGCACTTCGCCGCAGGACCACGGACGAGGAAGCCGTTACCGCGGCAACGGAAGATGCGGCCACCGTTCCTGTTGGGAAGACGGAACACAAAACCGAGCCTGCGATTACTGCCGAAGCAAACAGCGCAGACGATCCGCTTTCGAAGCTCAGCCCGAAAAAGCGCGAGGTTGCGGAGCTGATCTGTATGGGTTATACCAACAAGGATATTGCGGCGACTCTCATTATTTCCGAGCATACCGTAAAGGATTACGTGAAGGATATTTATTATACGCTTGACGTTCACAGCCGCATAGAGCTTGCCGCTTTGGTGAACAGCTACCGTCTGGCTAACAAAAAGGGATAAACCGAAAGGATCCTGTCGAGCGGCTCTGTGGGCTGGACGATGAAAATAGCCTATGAAACGTGAACGGTGCAGTCTTCCGATCGGCAGGATCTTTGATGCATGACCGACCGTATTTCACCCCGAAAAATGGAGTAATAGGAGACAAATTTTCACAAATTTTCGCAACACTTCATTTTTTCGTTTAAAAACAGCAAAAGCACCGAAACCGTTTGGTTTCGGGGCTTCGCTAATCACTCGACGTACCTTTCGATGGTGGAGATAAGCGGGATCGAACCGCTGACCTCTTGAATGCCATTCAAGCGCTCTCCCAGCTGAGCTATACCCCCATATGAGGGTTCGTCAAGTTTTTATTTATGAAATTATGTGGTGGGGTTCAACTTTGAGTGCATCGCGCTCCCAGCTGAGCTATACCCCCATATTTCGGCGACGGTCTATACTTTATCATATTTAACACCGTTTGTCAAGTGTCTTTACCGTATTTGTCGTAAAAAAATTTTCAGGGTACGCAAAAAATATTTTCGGTCAGTTTTCCGAGCCTTTTGGCTGCATAAAGATAAAACAGCATGGCGCTGGAATACCAGGGGGAGCATCCGGTAGGTTTTCCCGTAATCGGATCGATCTCTTGCCCCAAAGGGAACTCCTCGTAATGCTTCGTGAAGGAAGCAAGCCACCTCTCACATAGGACGTCAAAGTCCGTGGAATACCCGTAGTCATCCATCCACAACGTGCAGCGAAGCGCAATAAGCGCCTGCGCATAATACCCCCAACAATTACACGCGGCGTGATTTTGGCAGGAAGGGTCGTTGACCGCCACGGACGGAAAAGGGTACGCTGTCCAAAACTCGTTGGGATTCTTAATGTGGCGGGAATAGATCTCGTCAATGATCGCCTTGTCCTCCGTCTTGTCCAGCACACCCTCCAAAAACAGATGAAAGATCGTACTTGAAAGGCATTTGCGCGGATTGCCGTGCTTATCTACATCATAAAAGAAGGCGTCTTCGGTATCGTAACACACTTCAAACAGCCTTTTCTTCAGCATGGCGGCATGCGTCTCCCATTGCGCGACCTCACCGTTCTCCAATATATCGGCCATTTGGGCAAGTGCCTTCAGTGTACCGTAAAAATTGCAGTTCATATCCACCGCAAGGATGGGAGCCACCTCGTCGGGTGGAAGAACAGCGGCATTTTGCCGCTCCCCGTTGACCACGTAGTTTCCCTTGCAGGACATATTTTCGAGTCTGCCGGAATTGTCGTGCCCCGTGTCAAAGCCGACGAACATTTCGATAAGCCCCATCTTTCGCGTCATGCGATTACGTTGAAGCCACGCAACCCATTTGGCGCAGGCGGTATAGCACTTCAAAAGGAACTTACGATCGACATTCAGTTTGTATACTTCAAGACAAAGTTTTGCCAAGCTGACGCATTCTTGGATTTGGGAGTAACCACACTTCTCCTCGGAATTTTTATCCCATATGGCATAGGGGATCTGACCGTCTTCCGTTTGGTTATCCAGAAACACGTTCACGGCATTTTCGGCAAGATACCGTTTTGTCGGGTCGAGTTTCGCATAAAACACGCTATCATATACATGCTCAAGCCACAGTCCCGCATACTGTGTGGAGATCAGCAGAAGCGGGTAAGAGACGCCCTTAAAGCGGCGGATATGTTCCTTTTCAAGACGCGCTTGAATTTCTTTGCAAATCGCGAGTTCTTTCATGACTACTCCTTTTCGGGATAATGCTCTTTCAGTATATGCGCCACGATCGGCTCTACCACCGTTGCCATGCGATAAAAGCCCAGATCATTGGGGTGTGTGCCATCCACCGTGCACAGTTCACGATCCTCTTTACCGAAAAAGGTTTCCCCGTCAACAAACCACACCTGTTTATCCCCTGCTTTTACGGCGTTTTCGTAGGTCGTCCGTATGATATCGCGGCGAAGGGAGGACTGACTGTCATAGTCAAAATCCGGTCTTGTCATTATAATTATCGGCAAGTCGGGATTGGCTTGCCTGATCGTTTTAAAAAACGGTTCATGGGTATTTCGCAAAAGATCGATATCGTAGGCATTGTGGTCATAATCCAACACAAAGATGCTCATGGGTATACCGCTTATCAGCCGAGCCATGGCCCTCTCTCCCCTGGCATTGCCCGAGAAACCGAAATTGTAGTAATCCACATCCAGATGACGGCTGATTATGGCATTATAGCCGTTGGTAACTCTGGTGCAGCAGCCACCCTCAGTTATGGAAGAGCCGTAGTATAACATTGGCGGATAGGTATACGGTGTGGGTGCCTCAACCACGGCATCATCGGCTACCGATACGGTAATATCGGCAATCACCTCGTTACGAGGAAGCCAGACGGTCACATCCTCCGTTTCATTACTCTTTTTAAAAGTCTTTTCAAACGTTTTGGTATCATAATTCGGCGGGCAGAGAAAACCCGCAAAGTGCGCACTTTGACGCGGACCGATCATAACGTTGGCACTCTGCGCGCTGTAAAGCGCCATGCCGACATCTACACTCAAGGTCTCAAACGCAATTTTCACGGTGAATGCGGGTGCGTTCGTGCGAAAACACAGCCTTGCACCCGGAATGCGCCTGCCAAGAAACCGAAGAGAGGGCACGGCCTCACGAACATCGGCGGGCAACCGCTCCAAAAGGCCATTTTCCGCATAAAACGGCAGACCGTGAAGTTCTAAAGGTTCATCACAATATCTGTACGTTTTCATGGGGTTTCACCAACCTTTCCCATACGTACTTCCCATACGTACTTATACTCAATTTTAACAATGGACATATGAATTGTCAATCGCAACCCGGTTGTGAAGCAAAAAAATTTTTGAATTTTTTCAAAAAACCTATTGACAATCGGCGAACAGTGTGGTATCTTTAGTTTGTAATCATTACAAAGTTGAAACGATTACAGAAAACGAGGTGAAGTCACGCATGAGCGAACGCTTGTTAGCGGAACGTCTGCACGAGGTGGGGCTTCGCCCCACACAGCAACGACTACTGATCTGGCGCTACTTGCTGGAGCATCCCACGCATCCCACCGCCGATATGATCTATCAGGCCCTCTCCCCCGCGTTCCCCTCGCTTTCCCGCACGACGGTGTACAACACACTGCACAGCATGGAAAAAGCGGGTATCATTCGCGGATTGCCCGCCGATATGGCGGAAGGCGAGTATCGGTTTGATGCCGACATCGGCACCCACGGACATTTTTACTGTCGGGAGTGCGGCGACGTGTTCGATATCCCGGTAAGCGACGACCAGATGGCAACCCTCTGCCCCGCTGCGTTTGCGGCGGACAGCAGCAACATTCTCTTTTGCGGGCGGTGTCCCGCGTGTTCAAACAACCAATAATATATATTCATTTTAGGAGGAAATTATCATGGCAAAGTATGTATGTTCTATCTGCGGTTACACTCACGAAGGCGATGCGGCTCCCGACAAGTGCCCCATCTGCGGCGCACCGGCGGCGAAGTTTGAGGAAGTCGGCGGCGAACGCGTGTGGGCGGACGAACACCGCGTGGGTATTGCACAGGGCGTGGACGAAGAGATCATCATGGGTCTGCGCGAAAACTTCGCGGGTGAATGCAGCGAAGTCGGCATGTACCTCGCGATGGCGCGTGTAGCACACCGCGAAGGCTATCCCGAGATCGGCCTGTATTGGGAAAAGGCCGCCTATGAAGAAGCCGAACACGCGGCGAAATTCGCCGAACTGCTGGGCGAAGTGGTGACCGACAGCACCAAGAAAAACCTCACCATGCGCGTAGACGCCGAATGCGGCGCCACCGAAGGTAAGATGAAATTGGCTCGCCGTGCGAAAGAACTCGGCTTGGATGCCATCCACGATACCGTTCACGAGATGGCAAAGGATGAGGCTCGACACGGTAAAGCTTTCGAAGGCTTGCTTAACAGATACTTCAAATAAATAAAATTCAAATGACGAAATAACAATAACAGAGATGTAAAATATGGCACTAAAATTCAATAAACTAAAATTGGTTATAGGAATATTATTAATTTTATTTGGTGTTTTTACGTTTTGCTTTGTTATAAATCAAGAAAATCGACAGAATAGAGAAAACGTCGTTGTAGAAGCGACAATTACAAGTTGCGTTATGACATATGAAGAATATGATATTGTCGATGGCGGTTATGACCGAGAATATAGAATTGGCGTTAAATACACCTATAATGGTGAGAACTATGAAAGTTCTATTGATTATTCAAGCAAAAAAAGCATTGGCAAAAAAATTAAAATTCATATAAATCCGGATAATCCTATAGAAACTGATGGTATGTATGGTGGTTTAACTGATTACATTGCTTTTATACTTTTTTGTGCAGTTCCGTTCGCAGCAGCAGGAGTTTTTCTAGTTATTAACGCATTTAAAATTCGTAATAGTGTGCAACAAGGTGTGTGATTTTCAAAAAGTGGCTTAAATACTGGGCTTTTGAGCATTTTTCGTGACGAAGCCCGTCACGGTAAAGCGTTTGAAGGACTTCTGAACAGATATTTCAAGTAATCCAGTACACTACGGGGAGAAGCCGCAAACGCCGCTTCTCCCCGTTTGTCTCACATCATATAAAGGAGGTTTCGCAAATGAAATCGATACTCACCGTTCTTCTCGTTCTTAGTTTGACTCTTACTTTGGCGGCATGCAATCGCCCTGTCGATGACACCGCCGCCCCTGTCCCTACGACTGCCGCATCCACCACAATTACCGCTTCGACCGCACTTGCGACGACCTCACAGGTCACTCCCACGGCCGCCGACATCACCGAGGAGGAAGCAAAAGCGATCGCTATCGCCCATGCCCAAATCGAACCGATCGGCGTAACGGCGGAATATGAACGGGACAACGGCGTCCCTGTGTATGAGATCGAATTCATCGCAGACGGCGTGTTTTATGAATATAACATTCATGCAAAAAGCGGCGAGATCGTAACGTTTAAAAAAGAAGAGATGACCACAGTGATCAAAGACGCCACCAACACAACCGCCACAACAGCGCCCACGCCGACCCTTTCGGCCGATCGCGCCAAAGAGATCGCATATGCACACGCCAAGGTAACCGCCGACAAGGTATATGACGTATCGGTGGAATTCGAGCGTAAGCGGGGCACACCGCTCTATGAGGTGGAATTTAATGTAGAGCGCACAGAACATCACTACACCATCCACGCCGACACCGGCGAGATCCTGCATTCGCACACCGAGCGCGATTGATCGGACTTTTCCGGACGTTTTCTGCCCCGAAGTTTCCGTCGCCGAAGCACTCGGAAGAGCCTTATACAAACGTAAACAGACCGCCGCACAAAGCGACGGTCTGTTGTGTTTTCTTACTGCATAAACAGTGTGATGATCTCCTTCGGTCCGAGAGTCAGCGTAACCTCATCCTTGCCGAGGAAGATACGCGCCACTTCATCGAGCTGCGTGCGGTAGAGACGACCTTTCGCCTTCACGGTGATGGTACGCGCCTCCTCCGTATAGTTGAACAGACGGAGCACTTCGCCGCTTTCGTCCTCGCTCAGTTTGAACGCCGAGAAGGCAACGCCCTCGCCTTCCACCGTAATGGCGGAGGTGTTATCCGCGATCGCCACTGCGGGATGGGTATCGGGATAATAGAAGATCTCGGTCAGGGTGCTATCCTGCACACACGGACGACCGCCCGCAAACTTGCGGCTGTCGCACGACGTACCGATGGCAAGCAACGGCGCACGGAAAGCCAAAGCCAGCGAGGGAATGTTCGCCGCCACAAGATCCCCTTCGAACAGACAAACGGCAAGACGGCCGCTCATCGTGCGGATACACTGATTTTCGGGAGTGTTCCACAGTTCTACACCGCCGTGGGTAATACCGCCCGTCGAGCGCACCAAACCGAAGGAAAGACGGTTCAGTTGCTCTTCGGGATGCATATACTCATGCGTACCCGCCGTGAACACCGCAACACCCTTGCCGTCCTGCTGCAACGCCGCAAAGGAGGCGTTCGGATCGATCTTGATGGGGGTGGTGTAATAGTGCATATCCCCTGTGCGGCGCACCACGTCAAACGCACTGTCGGCATAGGACGCCACCGGTGCAATATCCGTATCCACACACAACGCCACATGATGATCGCGCGACGCATTGTTCAGCGTATACACCATATCAACGAACGGGCGACCGCGATACAGCGTGAGTTCCAGCGACAAGGACGAAACGGCCGTCTCGTCCGAGCGCTTGCCCGCCGCTTCGTCGTAGAAAAGCGGCAGTTCCATCGTGTAATCGATCTTCACCGACTGCTTGAGAGCGGTATGCGCGGTCACGGTAACCGTCTTCGCCCACTCGTCGGAATAGAGCGGTGCGTGCCCCTTCGGCACAAACATGTAGGAATCGCCCGCATCTTCACGGTCTTCAAACCGCAAGCAATCGGCAAGCGTACGTCCGCTCTTACGATCGGTAATATCCACCTTGCCGTCGGCAGAGACCGTCACGGTCAACAACTCGTTTCCAATGACGGTGGGACGGTTCGCATCGAACGCCGCCACGGCGGGTGCACTCTCCCCTGCCGTCACCAGGAAGGATTTAAACGCAAACGGCGCGACTTCGCCCGCATCGAGTTGAATGGTGTAATCGTACACCTCAAGCCAACCGGGCAGGTTGATGGCACCGTAGACCGCCGTTGTGCGGTGCACCTTCGACACCACGACGAATTCTACGTCACGTCCTTCGCCGTCCACAATACGGAAATTCTCCATCTCATCCGAAACGAGCATCTTGAGTTGCACTTCTACCGCACCGCGCAACGGCGTGGCAAGGGTGTTTGCCACCGTAACGATGTAATCCCGTTCGCCCGCGTTACGCGCCGTTGCGGTGTGTTCCGCCGCCGTCATCATACCGCGGTGCAACTGCTCATCGGTAAATTCCGCCAATTCGGCATAGCGGTTTTCCATATGACGGTGCACCGCATCGGTACTGCAACCGCAAATGGAGTCGTGCGGATGGTTACGAATCAAATTCTTCCACGCATACACCAAGCGGTCGTGCGGATACACGCCCTTCATGCCGTAACGCTCGAGCATCGCATACAACGGTTCCAAACGGTTTTCCAGCACCGTCTGCGCTTCGACATTGAGCGTTTTCAAATAGGAACGGGAAGACAGGGTACCTTGCAGGGTGGTCAATCCCTGATCCACACGCATTTCCCCTTCAACCGTCTGTAACTGCACACCGTTTTCTTCCACATAGGTTCTCACGGCATCCACGTAGTCATCCATATTGTACTGCACGAAATGTTCGCCGTCGTTCAGCTTCTCCTGCACGGCATCGATGATCTCGCGCACCTCGCCCTGCGCTTCGAGGTGGTCCACACCATTCATCAAAAGCAGATAGGGTGTCGCGGTGAGTTCATCGTCATAGGGTACGGTCATCGCCCGCAAAAAGCGGAGCGCCTTGTCGATATCCGCCGAAAACCGTTGGGTGTTGTTATACCAATGGCGCATATGGATAGCCAGCACTTCCGAGCCGTCGGGGCCTTTCCAAATAAATTCGGTCGGCGTCTTCTTCGGGGTCACGGTGCCGTCCGCTGCCGTATCGCACTGCGAAAAACCGCGGCCGAAGATAAAGTTATCCAACCCGAAGCCGCGCAGGATCTGCGGCAACTGAGAGGCGTTGCCGAACTGATCCGCCGCATACCCCGCCTTCGCCGAGCCGCCGAATTCACGACAAAGTTTCTGACCTTCCAAAAGATTACGCACCGTACTCTCGCCGCTGACGAGATAGAAATCGTTCGCCAGATAGAACGGCCCGATCATTAAACGGCGGCGCTGGATATACCGGCGCAATTCATCCCGTTTTTCGGGGCGCACCGCAAGGTAATCTTCCAACACGACCGTTTGAGCGTCCAGATGAAAGATATATTCCGGCTGTGCCGCCAAAATCTCCAACAGATGATCCATCATATCCACCAGACGATGGCGGAACTGTTCGAGCGGCATATACCACTCGCGATCCCAGTGGGTATGGGAAATGACACAAAAAATCTTATTCTCCTGTTTGTTCATGTTGTCAACCTCCTGAACAATATACCTGTAACCATTTTGCCAAAGAACCCCCGAAAAGTCAAGCAATTTCACTCTATTTTTCGTGTATAACGATTGTTTTCCGCTAAAAAAAGACGCGTGTAAACACACGCGCCTTTTTAGGGTGTTTATGCTTTGGGGAAAGCGTCGATCTTCTTCACGGCGTATTGCAGTATCAACCGCGCATCGGTCGAATCGATCTTGCCGCTGCCGTCCACGTCCGCAAGCGAGACCGCCAATGCGGCGGCATCGATCTTCTTGACGGCATACTGCAACACCATACGCGCGTCGGTAGAATCCACTTTACCGCTATTGTCCACGTTGCCGTATCCAGCGCATCGTTATACTCCGCAATAACGATGGCCTTTTTTTCGCGTTTCGTACCTGCATAATATATGTCGCTCAAGGTCATAGAGTCACTGCTGAACGCCATCTGTTCGATCGTCTTCAAACTGAGCGGCAACGAGACCTCCGTCAATGCCGAACAACCCGTGAAAGCACGCTTGCCGATCGTCTCCACGCCCTCTTCCACCGACACGGACGTGAGTGCGGTGTCTGCATAAAAGACGCCTTCCCCCATTGACTGCAAACTGCCCGGCAAGTTGACCGTGCGAAGTGCATTGCACCACGCGAAAGAATGTTCACCTATATGCTCGACCCCTTGCGGGAGAGCGACGGCCGTCAGAGCCCGACAACTCGAAAATGCGCTGTCTTCGATTCTTCTCAAACCGTTTCCGAGCGTGAGAGAAGCCAATGCACTGCAACTTGAGAACGCGTCGCGGTGAATGGTATCCACACCGTCACCGACGTGAGGGCGGTACAGTCCGAAAACAACCTCTCCGCAATCAAGCGTGTACCTTCGCGCACGGTACACGCACCGACGATATCCGTCTTGGCATCCACCAAGCAATCGTCTACATACAAGAGTCCGTCCACCCAATTGGACGCATTGCGGTAGATTCCCGAATTGTAAAATGCGTTCTCCCCAATTTTGGTTATCCCGTCGTGGATCTCCACTGCGGTGACGTTACGGCAACCGCTGAACGCCTCTTTCCCGATAGCGGTAACGGGACAGTTTCCCATACGTTCGGGAATGACGATACGTCCCGAAGCCGAGGTGCTCACCGAAAGAATGGTCGTTTCGAATTCGGTGATCTGATAGGTATAGATCCCATCCGACCCCGCCTTGACCGACAGTGAAATTTCCACCACACCTGCGGGAATGAGCGTCAGCAACAACGCCGCCGACAGCAAAAAGATAGCATGCGTTTCACAAAATCTCCTCCTAAACATTGGTAGAGTCCGCAATATTTCACCTTGTTACGTAGATACTACAATATAAAGTTATACCATTGCGTCGTCTGCCGAGTCAATGGACGGCGATAACGAAAAAGCCTTCGATTTTTATGGCAATATACCGAAAGGGCAAGTGCACAACGCACTTGCCCTTTCGGTATATTTTCCGTGTATCACAAACTTTGCTCGATCATGGTCTCGCCGTCCATATCGGCAGGCTGTTCCACGCCGAGAATGGTAAGCATGGTCGGCGCGATATCCGCCAGACGGCCGTGCGACTGACGCAGGGTGCAGGGATATCCCACCACACAGAACGGCACGGGGAAGGTGGTGTGTGCCGTGAACGGGCTGCCGTCCGGCTCATACATCTTATCCGCATTGCCGTGGTCGGCGGTGATAATGGCACTGCCGCCCATTTTCAAGGTCGCATCCACGACCTTACCGACGCACTCGTCCACCGCTTCCACGGCTGCCACCGCCGCGTCGAACACACCCGTGTGGCCGACCATATCGCAGTTGGCATAGTTCAGAATGATCACGTCGTACTTGCCCGATTCGATACGCTTCACCGCTTCTTCACACACGGGATAGGCGCTCATTTCGGGTTGCAGATCAAAAGTAGGCACGTCGGGCGACTGGATCAGCACGCGATCCTCACCCTCGAACACGCGCTCTTCGCCGCCGTTGAAGAAGAAGGTCACGTGCGCATACTTCTGCGTCTCCGCAATGCGCAACTGCGTGAGGCCGTTACGGCTCAGCACTTCCCCCATCGTCATGGTGAGTTCCTGCGGCGGGAACGCCACCGACACGTTCGGCATGGTGGCGTCATACTGGGTCATACACACGAAATTCAGCGGGAACATACCGTTTCGGCGCTCAAAACCGTCGAACGCCTCGTCCACGAATGCGCGGGTGATCTGACGCGCACGGTCGGGACGGAAGTTGAAGAACACCACGCTGTCGTTCGTCCCGATGGTGCCGTCCTTATCGATCACGGTGGGCAGAACGAACTCGTCGGTCACACCCGCGGCGTACGAATCCTTCATCGCCTGCACGGGACAAGCGGCGGTCTCACCTTCGCCGTATACCATCGCGGCGTACGCTTTCACCACGCGATCCCACGCGAAGTCACGGTCCATCGCATAGTAACGGCCGCACACGGTAGCGACCTTACCCACGCCAATCTCCGCCATCTTGTCGCACAACGCCTGCATAAAATCCACACCCGACGTAGGCGGCACATCACGGCCGTCCATCAGCGCGTGAACATACACCTTCGAAAGACCGTGGCGCTTCGCCAACTCGAGCAGCCCGTAGAGATGTTCGTTGTGGCTGTGCACGCCACCGTCCGAGAGAAGACCCATCAAATGCAGGGCCGTGCCGTTCTTTTTGCAATTCTCCACCGCCGAAAGCAGGGCGGGATTTTCAAAGAAATCACCGTCGGTGATGGATTTCGAGATCTTCACCAGCATTTGGTACACCACGCGGCCGGCGCCGATGTTGGTGTGACCCACTTCGCTGTTACCCATCTGCCCGTCCGGCAGACCGACGTCGAGACCCGAAGCACCGATGGTGGTGGTGGGGTTTTCTGCAAACAACGCATCCAAACGGGGTGTTTTAGCCGCCGTGATCGCGTTGCCGTAGTCCGACTCGTTACGCCCAAAGCCATCCATGATAATGAGAGTAAGCGGTTTTTTCATTCTGTTCCGTCCTTTCTTCAAACCAAAACCCACCATACGAGTGGTGGGTTTTGAGAAACGCTCTTCGACTTATTTCGCCGCGCCGACAATGACAGCAAAGTCTGCCGCCTTCAGCGAAGCACCGCCGATAAGGCCACCGTCGACATCCGACTGCGCCAGCAGTTCCGCCGCGTTCGCCGCGTTCATCGAGCCGCCGTACTGCACCGTCACGGCATCCGCCACTGCCTGATCGTACAGACCCGCAATGGTGGTGCGGATCATCGCGCACACTTCGTTCGCCTGTTCCGCCGTCGCGGTACGACCGGTACCGATCGCCCACACGGGTTCATACGCAATGATGACGCGCGCCATCTCTTCCGCCGACACGCCGCCGAGCGCGATCTTGGTCTGCATCGCGACCACTTCGTTGGTCACGCCCTGCTCACGCTGAGTGAGATATTCACCCACGCAGAGGATCACGGTAAGACCCGCATCCAACGCGGCGCGCATACGCTTTTGAACCGTTTCATCGGTATCACCGAAATAGGTGCGGCGCTCGCTGTGGCCGAGGATGACGTAACCGACACCCATCGCCGCCAGCATTTCCGCCGAGATCTCACCGGTATACGCACCGGACTTTTCCCAGTGACAGTTCTGTGCCGCCACACCGATCTTCGTGCCTTCCACCGCCGCAAGAGCCGCCGGCAGATCCACGAAGGGAACGCCCACGACCACATCGCACGCCGCGTCCGCCACAAGCGGTTTAATCTCATTGATCAGCGCCGTCGCCTCGGCGGGGGTCTTGTTCATTTTCCAGTTACCTGCGATAACGTACTTACCCATGATTCAACACTCCTTATTAGTCACGATCCTGCAGGCAAGCAATGCCGGGCAGTTCCAAACCTTCGAGGAATTCGAGCGATGCACCGCCGCCGGTGGAGATGTGGGTCATCTTATCGGCATAGCCGAGACGCTCCACAGCCGCCGCCGAGTCACCGCCGCCGATGATGGAGATCGCATCGCTTTCCGCGACGCCCTTCGCCACCGCTTCGGTGCCGGGGGCGAAGTTCGGGAACTCGGAAACGCCCATCGGGCCGTTCCAAATGACCGTACCGGCATCCGCCAACGTCTTCACATACAGTTCCTGCGTGATGGAGCCGATATCCATGCCCATCCAGCCATCCGGGATGCTGTCGGAATACACACGCATATGCACCGCATCGGGAGCATACTCGCGCGCGATCACGTTGTCCACAGGGAGCAGGAAGTTAACGCCCTTCTCGCGCGCCTTTTCCATCAACTCACGCGCGAGCTCGAGTTTATCGTATTCGCAAATGGAGGTGCCCACCTGATGGCCCTTCGCGGCAAAGAAGGTATACGCCATACCGCCGCCGATGATGAGGGTGTCCACCTTTTCGATGAGGTTGTTGATAACGCCGATCTTGTCCGACACCTTCGCGCCGCCGAGGATCGCCACAAACGGACGCTTCGGCTCTTCGAGAGCGCCGCCCATCACGCGGATCTCCTTCTGGATGAGGTAACCGCACACAGCCGGCAGATAATCCGCCGCACCCGCCGTGGAGGCGTGTGCACGGTGAGCCGTACCGAACGCATCGTTCACAAAGATGTCCGCCATGGAAGCCAGTTCCTTCGCAAATGCGGGATCGTTCTTGGTCTCTTCCGCGTGGAAACGCACGTTTTCGAGCAACAGGATCTCGCCCGGCTTCAGCGCTGCCGCCTTCGCCTTCGCATCCGCACCGACAACGTCCTTCGCCATGGTGACCGGGCGGCCGAGCAACTCGGCGAGTTTATCCGCCACAACCTGCAGCGACAACTTCGTGATATCGGCCTTCGCCTTTTCGAGGAGTTCCGCGGTAGCCGCCGCCTGCTCCGCTTCGGGCAGTTCGGCAACCTTCTTCGCTTCCTTCTTGTTCAGCTTCAGCGTCTCGTTCAGCACGTTGTGCGGACGACCCATGTGGGAACACAGGATGACAGCCGCGCCGTTATCCAGCAGATACTGAATGGTGGGCAGAGCACCGAGGATGCGCTTTGCATCGTCGATCTTGCCGTCCTTCAGCGGCACGTTGAAGTCACAACGGACAAGACAACGCTTGCCGGACACGTTGATGTCTTCGATGGTCTTCTTGTTGAGGTAGTTCATTTGCGATTCCTCCTTAAAAGTATGGATAGCGGTGAAGCAGGAAGTAGAAAACCCCTTACTCCCCCATTTTATTACCTTAGTGCTATTATATCGCGCAAAGCGGTTTTTTTCAAGCCAAATTTACAGGATTTTGTAATTTCTCCTTAAAAAACAAAAGTGTGGGTGTTCCGAGGGGAACACTCCACACTTTTGCACAGAATCAAGCGTCAAAATGGCGGGCAACGTTCTCCGTCACGGCGGAAGGGAACCCCCACGCAACCGTTCCCGCAAAAAGGCCCAGCGCCGCTTCGATCACCGAAGGGATGGGACAATACAGCATAGCCGTGCGCTCGCCCAAGAAGAACAGCAACAAGCGCGACGCACTGGCTGCCACACACAACACCGCCGTCGCCGCCGCCAATCCGCGCAGATAGGCCGACGGTTTTTGCACCCCCGAAAATCCGCGTGCACATTCCAGCAAAAACAGCATGATCAAGCCATAGAGGAACAACTCATATACCGCCGGGGAAATGTCCACCGAAGCCGCATATACCACGTTATACCGTGCAAGACGGGCAAACGCCCACAACGGCAAAAGCAACCACATCCATTTTTCCGAAAAGGTGTGTCGGCGTGCCGCACGATGGGACGAAACGATCAACGCGATACCGGCCGCGGCAGCCAAAAGCAGCGGCAACACAACGCGCACCCGTTGCATACCGCCTGCCGCCGCCCCTGCCGTATCCAATGCGCGCACGTCCACTTGGTAGGCTTTAAAAAACATAAGAATCATCAACACACCCGTAAGCCAACCGCCGCCGAGCAACGTCATGCGGCTCTTACGGTTAAACGGACGTGAGGGCGAACGAAGCAATCCCGAAAACCACACCGTCATAAACAAGCCGCCAAGCAACCCCGCGAGCATCGAAACGGACAAAAGCATATGATCCGCCGTGCTGATCACCGTATAAAACGGAGCAGGCGTCCGATCCTGCCAAATGAACCGTACAACGGCATACAGCGAATCGGCTGTCAACACGGCACCAAACAGGGCACCGCCGGCAAGCAACCAACGCGAAGACTCCGCCGGTTTCCCATATCCCCGTTTGTCGCGTCCAAGCAACAGTGCCGTCACCGTCACCACCGCCATCAACGCCAACAGCGGGTAATTCACGTGTGTCAACGCCACACCGTCGCCCGCCGCCGTCGGCAATACAAAGGTGCGCCACGCCGTAACGATGATCACCGCCGCGACCGTAAACCAGAAAAGAAGTTTGTTACGCATATCCGATTTCCTTCTTCCGCTTATTTCCGCTCGCCCATCGGCACATATTCGGCCGACTTGGCAAGCGACTTATACGCCGGACGCATAATACGACCGCCGGTATACAACTCTTCGGTACGATGTGCACACCAACCCGCACAGCGGGCGACCGCAAACAGCGGCGTGAACAATTCGGCCGGAATACCGAGTGCACGATAGACCAGGCCCGAATACATATCCACATTGGCACACATCGCTTTCGAACTTCCCTTTACAGCGGCAAACACATCGGGCGTAAGACGCTCCACCGTTTCCAACAGGCGGAACTCATCGCCGAAACCGCGGTCCTCCGCAAGGTCGCGTGCATATTTCTTAAGGATAACCGCGCGCGGGTCCGAAAGAGTATATACCGCGTGACCCATACCGTAGATAAGGCCGCTGTGGTCGCCCTCTTCCCCGCGGATGATACGGGCAAGGAACGCCGCCACTTCGTCCTCATTACGCCAGTCGGAGATCCCCTCTTTAAGATATTTCAACATCTGCATCACTTTGATGTTGGCGCCGCCGTGCTTGTGGCCTTTGAGCGAGCCGATCGCCGCCGAAATGGTCGCGTACGTATCGGTACCGGACGAAGACAGCACACGGGTGGTAAACGTCGAGTTATTACCGCCGCCGTGCTCCGCATGCAACATCAAACACAGATCCAGCAAACGGGCTTCTTCCGCCGTATAGCTTTTATCAGGACGCATGCTGTAAAGGATCGCCTCCGCCACCGACAGGTTCTGCGGCACGGGATGGAAAAACATACTCTTATGATCATAATTCCGCCGTTTCACCTGATAGGCGTAGGTCATGATGGTCGGCATCCGCGCGATCAACTTCAGCTCTTGATCCAACACGTTTTGAAGTGAAAGATCGTCCGCATGTTCGTCGTAAGAATAGAGAGCCAACACCGAACGTCCCAGCTGATTCATGATGTTGGGCGAGGGAGCTTTGATGATCATATCCTCCGCGAAATACTTCGGCAATTCGCGATATTCCGCCAAAATATCCCGCAGATCGCGCAACTGCTTAGCCGTGGGCAATGACCCAAAGAGCAACAGCCACACCACTTCTTCAAAACCGAACCGGTTTTCGGCCATACAGCCTTCCACCAGATCTTCGATGTTCTGTCCGCGATAGGTGAGTCGCCCTTCCACCGGGAATTTCTCGCCTTCATCCAACACGTAGCCGTGCACATTACACACACGGGTAAGACCGGCCATAACGCCGGTCCCGTCGGCGTTGCGCAAGCCGCGCTTTACGTTATATTTCTCGTACGTTTCATTCGAAAAACGGTCATGTTTACGCACCTCATCGCATAAAGATGGAAGGAGCGATGATGCCATTGCCATAGTAAAAGACACACCTTTCCGCTGCTTGCCAAACGAGCAGTACCATACTTAAATTTCATTGTATCTCTTTTTCCGGCGTTTGTCAAGGTGCTTTTCCCGAAAATGAAAGATAAAAATGAAAAACATTCAAATTTTCAGATTATTTTGCAATTAACGGTCATACGACCGCCAAAAAATGAAAGTTGACAATCAATTTAATTCAGAAAGGAAGTTTTCAAATGAAAGGTTACGTTTGGCTCGGCCTTATTACGACGCTCATCCTGCTGTTGATGCCGCTTCCCGCTTACGGGCGGCTCACCGACGAAGACAAGCCTGTCGCCCCCACGACCTCTCCCCCGACAACGACCGTAACGGTACCGACCGCCGAACCAAGCGATGAATTCCGCGTGATGGATACCGCTTCGGGCAAAGTGATCACTATGAACGAACGAGATTTTCTTATCGGAACACTGGCCGCCGAAATGTATCCCACCTATCACCCCGAAGCGTTGAAAGCACAAGCCGTCGCCGCCTATACCTACTACTGCTACCGCCGCGAAGCGGCACGAGCGGGCGGGGAAGCGGCCGACTTTTCGGACGTGCCCTCCACCTTTCCCGACCTGTATACCATCGAAGGCATGCAGGCGCGATGGGGAGACCGCTTCTCCGAGTATTACCAAAAGTTGGCGGATGCCGTAGATGCGGTATTCGGTGAAACGATCCGCCACAACGGCGAGATCATCATGGCGGTATACCACGCGATGTCCGCCGCCGAAACCGAAACCGCCGGCGTGATCTGGGGCAAAGATCTTCCCTACCTGCAACCGGTGAAAAGTCCCGGCGACACAGCAGCCGACAGTTATCATTCCACCGTAACAGTGAGTGTTCCCGACTTTGCCGCCGCCGTGGAAACATTAGAGGTCACTCTTTCGGGCGAAGCGGCAGCCTGGGTGGATATCGCGGGCATCACCCGTTCCGACAGCGGCACCGTCACCGCCGTCACCGTTGGCGACCGCGTACTCACGGGACGACAGTTGCGCACCCTTTTCGACCTGCGCTCGGCGGTGTTTCACCTCAGTTTCGACCCTGAAATCGGGTTCACCTTTGCGGTGGAAGGATACGGTCACGGCGTGGGTATGAGCCAATACGGTGCCAACTGTCTGGCCGCGCAAGGCAAGACCTACCGCGAGATCTTATCCTACTACTACACCGATGTCGAAATCGGCTGAAATTGTGTTCTTGCAAAATCGGCCGACATGTGCTATACTAACCGGGAATACATAAATGAAGATAGGAATGTCTATGCAATTTAAAGACTTGAATTTGATGTTGCCGCTGCTCGAAGCGGTAAAAAAGGCGGGGTACACCACCCCCTCTCCCATACAAGAAAAGACCATCCCGCTGGTGCTGACAGGCGGCGATGTGCTCGGCTGTGCGCAAACGGGCACGGGCAAGACCGCCGCCTTTGCGTTGCCGATCCTGCAACGGCTGTACAAAACCATGCCGCGGGAAGCACGCGGTCGCGCACAGCGTCCCATTCGCGCGCTCATCCTCACCCCCACACGTGAACTCGCCATTCAGATCTATGAAAACTTTACACAATACGGCGAGCGTCTGCCGCTTCGCACGGCGGTCATCTTCGGCGGTGTGAATCAAAACCCGCAGATCGAAACGTTACAACGCGGTGTAGATATCCTGGTGGCCACACCGGGGCGATTGAACGACCTGATCGGGCAAGGGTACATCTCGCTTGCCGACCTGGATGTTTTTGTGTTGGACGAGGCCGATCGCATGCTGGATATGGGCTTTATCCACGATGTAAAAAAAGTGATCACCAAACTTCCGTCCAAACGGCAAACCCTCTTCTTCTCCGCCACCATGCCGCCCGAGGTGGAAAAACTGGCGGTGCAATTGTTACACGAACCCGCCACCGTCAAGATCAGTCCCGTCACCAAAACGGTGGATAAGATCGGACAATCGGTGTTTTTCGTAGAAAAGGCCAATAAGATCGACCTGTTGTTGTGGCTGATGAAGAAACACCGCATGAAAGCGGTGCTGGTGTTTACCCGCACCAAGCACGGCGCCAATCAGGTAGCGACAAAACTCGTGAAAGCCGGCGTGGAGGCTCTCGCTATCCACGGGAACAAGAGTCAGAATGCACGTCAGGAGGCGTTGGGACGCTTCAAAGCAGGCACACTGCCCGTTTTGGTTGCGACCGACATTGCCGCCCGCGGTATCGACGTGGCGGAATTGCCGTTTGTGATAAACTTTAATGTGCCCGACACCCCCGAAGCATACATTCACCGCATCGGCCGCACCGGCCGTGCGGGACTTTCGGGCCAAGCGTTCACCTTCTGTTGCGGCGAGGAATTGAAGGATTGGCGGGATATCGAAAAGCACACCCGTCAAACCGTGCCTGTGGGCGAATGCCCGTGGTCGGTAAGCGATATGCAACCCATAACGGTGGTGAAGGAAAACAACCGTCCCAAACAGGAGAATAAACCCAAGCAGGAGAATAAACCCAAACAGGAGAACAAATCTAAACAAGAGAAAAGACCTATGCAGGAAGTCTCCCCTGTTGATACTCCCGCCGTTTCGAACACGGGCACCTACAGCGCGGCATACGCCTCCCGCTACGGCAGTCGCCCTGTGCGGCATTTCCAGTCGCGTGCATCGTGGCAACCGAAAGCGGAGGATTTTCCGCCCCCGCCTTCCACAGGCGGCAGTTTCCGCCAGTGGAATGCCGACGAGGTATTGCCCGAACGGCGGCAGATCGTAGAACTGGCGGAAGATCGGCAAAAGCCGAAGAAGCCCGCCGCACCAAAGAAGGAGACAGCAAAAAAGCCAAAGCCGCCAAAATCCCCCGCACCCCAAGCGGCGGCATCCCAGCCGACGCAAGCGGCTCCCGCCGCCCCGCAAAAAAAGCGGCGCCACCGCGGCGGCCGCCGACACCGTAAACCGAACGATCCGAAATAACACACGAAGGGCACGCGAAACCGCGTGCCCTTTTGCTGTATATCCTTTATCCTACCGTGAGCACCACTTTGCCCACGTTTTCACCGCGATACAAAATGTCGTGTGCGGCCTCTGCCTCGGTGATGGGCAACACTTGATAGATGGTGGGTTTTACCTCCCCGCTCTCCACCTTCGGCCACACTTTTTCGACCAGTTCCGCCAAGATTTGCGCCTTCACCGCCGGGGTGCGGGAACGCAGGGTACTGCCGATGATACGCACGTTGCGCACATAGATGTTCTTAAGATCGATCGCGGTCATCTGCCCCGCCAATGCCGCGATCATGATCCACCGCGCACCGTGTTTCAGATAATGGACACACCGCCCCATCACCTCGCCGCCGAGGCAATCGATGGCCACGTCGACGGGATGCCCTTCGGCCAGTTGCTGTCTCAGCACGTCCACGATATCCTCTTTCGCGGTGTTCACCACCACATCGGCGTTCAAATGGCGAATGGATGCGGCAATGTCATCCGACAGCACGGTGGTGATCACCCGCGCACCAAACGCTTTCGCCATCGGGATCACTACACTGGCAAGCCCGCTCGCACCCGCATTCATAAGCAAGGTATCCCCCGCCTTAAGGCCGCCCTCTATAAACAGATTCAAATACGCCGTAGCAAACGCTTCGGGCATCGCCGCCGCTTCCACCATCGAACACCCCGCGGGAATCGGCATCAACATATCATACTTCACGCTCGCATACTCGGCGTACCCGCCGCCGCCGAGCAGGGCACACACCGTATCCCCCACCTGCCAGCGGGATCTTTTGGCGGCTTCCTCGCCCACTTCCACGATGGTACCCGCTATTTCGAGCCCCATCCATTCGGGGCAACCGGGCGGGGGCGGATAATCCCCTTCCCGTTGCATCAAGTCGGCGCGGTTGAGTGCCGCCGCATGGATCTTCACCAGACACTCCTCGGCTCCCACCACAGGGTCGGGCACGGTATCCCACCGCAAAGAGCGGTCGTCGTTTACCAAAATGGCTTTCATCTGTACATTGCTCCTTTATCGTATCATTCCTGCCGCTTTCAGCGTGAGTTTAAACACCGCCAGTTCGTGATCATAATCGAACCGTGTCGGCTTATTTTCACGGATCTTGGCGGCAAAATCGTTCATCATGGCCGTATAGCGTGAAAACTTCGGAGAGGTGTAGTGCTCCGTCCGCTTGCGCCCGTCTGCCCCCTGCAAAACAATACGCGCATCGCTGTAATAATCGTGCGGATAGTCTCCGCGTTCCATCGGGCGGATCTCCACCACACCCTTCGTGCCCGTAACGACCAACTGACGGCGGGCACCCCCGTCCAATTCGGAACAGGTAGTCTTCACAAATGAGGTGCCGCGCGGATACCGAAACGCCGCCATACCGAAATCGGGCGCGTGTGCCCCTTCGTTCCCCGTGGATGCGTTCAGCGGGATGACCTCACAGGGTTCTCCCTGGAAGGTATACATCAGATCCACCATATGGCAACCGAGGAAGAACATCATACCGCCTTGAAATTTATTCAACCAATCGGTTTTGGAATAGTCGTATTTCAAGTTCATGTGCGCTTCAACCGAAAGGATATCCCCCAGTTCGCCTCGCTCCATCAACTCGCGCGCATACACGACTGTCGGATTGTAACGGTACATATATCCCGTTTGAAATACGGTGTTATCCCGACGCAGGATATCGATCAGTTGCTCAAACTCGTCCGGATCTTCGCCGCCGGGTTTGTCCATATGGATCGGCAACCCTTTTTCGGCAAACGGCAACGCCGCCCGCACCAAATACTTTTCTTCCTTCTCGATCACAACGGCTTCGATGGTATCGTCCGCAAGCAGTTCTTCCGTCGTCTTCCACACCGTCCGACGGTACCATTCGTCCCCTTCGACCGCCGCACGGTAAGCAGGATCCTCTTCGCATACACCCACCAGTTCAAACTGCGGATTTTCGATCAGATCACGCAAGACATCCCGTGCGTGGTCGTGGCCGGCACCGATCTGTGCCACGCGGATCGGTTTCATTGCACGTCACTCCAATCAAACTGTGTCAACGGGAAAGACGGATCCTCCAGCAAGCGTTGATATACCGCCAACGCCTCGTCGATCGTATGCACCTTGTCCACCATCGCCTGCAGATCCAACCGTCCGCACGCCGTAAGGCGAATAAGGGCATGCATGTCATCACTTTGTGTCCAGTAACCCGCATGGGATTCCTGCTTCGGACGTGCCCCCGTATGCGCGCCGATCAGTTGAATGCCGGGGCCGTGCACCTTGCGGTAATAATCCACCGTAAAGTCGGCGCTGCGGGTACACCCAAGCAATGCCACACGGCCGAACCGTGCCATGCAGTCCAGCGCCCCGTTCAAACCGGCCCCCACGCCCGTCACTTCGATCGCCACGTTAGCGCCGCCGCCCGTAAGCCGTTTTACCGTTGCGGCAAAATCGGGATCATAAGGATCCAACGCATAATCCGCCCCGCAGGCGAGCGCTTTTTCGCGTTTTTCCGCCACGGGATCTGCCGCTATAATAGGGGCGGCACCCGCCAGCCGCAAAAGCGGCAGGGCAAACAACCCCAAAATACCTTGTCCCATCACCAGTGCCGATTCGCCGATCTGCACTCCGCATTTGCGGATCGCCGCAAGCGGGAAGGTCGCAATGTTAAAAAGCGACGCCGCCTTAGTGCTCACGTCATCGGGCAAAACGTACACGTTTTCCCGTTTGGCAACCTGTACCGACGAATGCGTAGACCAGCAAAGCGCCACGCGATCTCCCACGGCACAGGTCGTCACGCCCTCGCCGACGGCGGTCACAACACCGGCAGAACTGTATCCGCCCGTGCGCGGAAAGAGGACCTCCGGTCCTCTCGCCCAACTGACGCTGTCGTTACCGCTCAAGTTGGCACGTTCGGTTCCTCCGCTGATAGCGGAAAACTCCAGTTGTACCTGCACTTCGCCCGCCGCCGGAATCGGGGGTGTCATATCCAACACCTGCACTTCCCGCGGTGCGGTAAATACAATGCGTTTGGCCATGCGTCATCACTCCTTTGATGACACCATTATATAACGCTTGACATTCCGAGCGCAATAGGCTATACTGCACGAAAAGAGGTAATATTCTGTAGTATACAAGGTGGTTTTCGCAGTGAATGATCAAGAATTCTTTACGACCTTCCGTTTCATTCAAATACACATCCATGAGCATCACCACACCGATAACAGTCACGGTGTCCCCACACATTTCATCGGCATCATGAAAAGCGGTCACGGCCTGCTCGTTTCCGACCGTACCCGCATCGAGGTCTCGGCGGGCGATATATTCTACATTCCGAAAGGGTGTCGTTATCATTCCTATTGGCAAGGAAAAGACTGCCTCTTTCAATCGCTTGCATTCGCCCATCTTCCGCGAGAGCGCAAATGTCCCTATGCACTGCAAGTTTTACACCCCACACCGCAAGCAGCCGCGCTGTTTTCCGAATTAAAAAACACCGACACCGTAAGCGCCTACACCATCGGCCTTTTGTATACCGCCCTCGGGCTCACACTCCCCACAATGGCAGTCGACCATCCGCAGACCTATCATCCCATTCCCTATGCCGCCACCCGCTACATGGCAGAACACCTCACCGCCCCGATGAGCGAGGTCGCCGCCGCCTGCGGTATCAGCGAATCGGCACTCTATCAGATCTTTCGTCGTGTGTTGGGCAAAACACCCAACACGGCACGACAAGAGCTCTGTTGTCAGCGGGCGATCACGCTGCTACAAACCACCGATATGTCGATCGAAGAGATCAGCACCCTACTCGGGTTCAGTTCCTCTTCCTACTTCCGTAAAATATTCCATGCGGTAACGGGACAATCCCCCCGCGCTTTTCGAAAGCAGTCCGTTATATAGCATAAAAAAGCAAGGCAAGCGATGTAAATCACGCTTGCCTTGCTTTTTACTTTTATTCCACCGAGATGATATAGTAATATACAGGCTGACCGCCGGGAATGGCCGATACTTCGATATCCTTACCGACTTTAGCACGGATCCCTTCGCATACCGCTTCCGCTTCGCCTTCGGTAATATCCGCACCGTACATCACCGTAACAAACGAGGTGTATTTGTTATCCGACTTGCGCGCCGAAATCAAATGACGCGTCAACTTGACCGCCGCGTGCTCGATCTCTTTGTCTACAAACGCGACCTTACTGCCTTCCAACGCCAAGATCTCGCCCTTGTGAATGGTCTTACCGCCGAACTCACTGTCGCGCGCCGCAAAGGTAACCTGACCGGTCGATACGTTTTCCGCCGCACGGGTCATGGCAAAGAGGTTATCCTCCACCGAGGCATCGGGATCGAAGTTCAACATGGCAGACACCCCCTGCGGGATGGTGCGTGTGGGCAACACATGCACCGTGCGATCCGCCAACGGCACCGCCTGTTCGGCCGCCAGAATGATATTCTTGTTGTTGGGCAATACGTATACCACCTTGGCCGGGGTTGCTTCGATCGCGCTCAGGATATCGTCGGTCGAGGGGTTCATCGTCTGACCGCCCGACACCACATGATCACAACCGAGATCCGTAAACAACGTCTTCAGACCTTCGCCTGCCGCGACCGCCACAAAACCGACCTCGTTTTCGGGATCGACACGCGGCGGTACGGGATCGACATCTTCGTCGCTTTCCACCCAACCGGCATTTTCGTGTTGGATCATCATATTCTCCACCTTGACGGTCTCGAACGCGCCGTACTCCACACCCGCCGACAACGCCTTGCCGGGATCTTTGGTGTGCACATGCACCTTGATGATCTCATCATCGTCCACCACCACAACACAGTCGCCGATGGATTCGAGATACGCGCGCAGACGCATCGGGTCTTTATCCGCTTTTTTGTCGCGGATCACAATAAATTCCGTGCAATACGGGAACTCGATATCCGTTTCAAACGCCGCAGCCGCACTCTTCTTCGGCGCCGCTTTCGCAGCAGACGACACTTCGCCGTCCACCACGGCACCGCCGGCAAACACCGCCTGCATCGCGTTGATAATGATCAAGAAACCCTGACCGCCGGCGTCCACCACGCCCGCCTTTTTGAGCTGAGGAAGCAGGTCGGGGGTACGTGCCAGCGAGGCCGCCGCTTCTTCACAGATAGCCGGCCACACCGCTTCGACCGAACTGTCGGTCTCGGCCACGGCACGCCCTTTTTCCGCCGCCTCGCGCGCCACCGTCAAAATGGTGCCCTCGGTCGGCTTCATTACCGCCTTATACGCTGCTTCCACACCAAGCGTCAACGCATTGGCCAGCGCCGCACCATCCGCCTCTTCCAAACCTTTAAGGCCCTTGGAGAAACCGCGGAATAACAACGACAAAATAACGCCCGAGTTACCGCGTGCACCACGCAACAGGGCCGAAGCCGCGGTGTCCGCCGTCTTGGTGACGGTGGGCGAATCCAAGCGCACCAATTCCCGTGCCGCTGCCGAGATTGTCATCGACATATTGGTGCCCGTATCGCCGTCCGGCACGGGGAAAACGTTTAATTCGTCCACTGCCTGCTTTTGTGCCGCAAGGCAGTTGGAAGCAGAGACCATCGCGTCCCGCAAAGTCGTTCCGTTTATCATTTCAGCACTCCCTTGTTGTTGCGAATTACACCGCGTAAATTAATCGGCTTTCATACCGTCCACACAAACCTTGACCTTTTTCACCACAAGGCCGGTTGCTTGCTCAACGGTGAAACGTACCTTGTTTTCAATACTTTTGGCAATTGCCGTGATGTTCATGCCGTAGATCACCGCAATGTGCAACTCCACCACGAGGCGACCGCCTTCGCTTCGCACACGCACACCCTGATCGGCATAAGTACGACGCGAAACGAGCGAGCGCAAGCCTTGGCGCGCACCGCTCTTCATCATGCCCGCCACACCGTAACAAGACGAGGCGGCGTTACCGATCAGATTCGCAAAATACTCCTGCGAGACCTCGATGGTTCCCATGTGATTCTCAATACGGATCATAATAACACACCTTTCTGTACCGCCGGTTATTGCCCCGCGGTACTCCATTTCCAAATTCCCAAATCGGCATAGGCGTTAAACGCCTGAGGATTCACACCGATCAATGCCCGTGCATATGCGGCCATACCGCGCCGCCAACACAACGGGATATACGGCACATCCTCTGCCATGACGGCCGAAAACTCCGCCGCCGTGATCTCGCCCTCACAAAACGCCGCATAACTTTCGGCAGCCGCGCCTTTGGCGTCCACTCCGTAGGAAGCGGCACCGCCGGCAAGCAAAGGCGAAAGATCCCAATTGGCAGTCAAACGGATCTCGCCGATATATACGTCACACCGTCCGTTGCGCAAGGCAACGAAATAGTCTTCGTACGGCAAAGCGATCACCGTTACCGCAAAGCCAACCGCTTCCAGTTGACTTTTTATCAAATCCGCAAGTGCGGTCTTGAACGTATTGTCTTCGCAAACCAGCAACGATATCGTTGCCGTTTCAGCATCCGTATCCGCGTCTGCCGCGCCGTTCGGCACCGCGTATCCCGCTTGTGCAAGCAACGCTGTTGCCGCATCGCGATCGGCGTTCGCCGCATATACCGTCGCCCCCGCCGTTAAAGCAAACGCCGGCGGAAAGGGAGACGTAGCCGCGGCGGCGTATCCCGCAAACGCCCCGTCTGCAAGACGGGTACGGTCCAGTGCCAACGACACTGCACGGCGCACCGTCGCTTCTTTAAACAAACGACGAGAGGCATTCACACCGAGATATACCATATATTCCGTATCGGCGGCAGTGGCAGCGCAAGAGACGCGCGGCACCTCGCCGTTGATAAGGTCGCTGTAAAAATAACTGACACGGCCGAGTTCCACCGCGCTGAGACACTCTTCGTCACTCAACAGATCCAACAAGCGGATCTCGGGGAACGAGACCGCCTTGCCGTTGGGATTTGCCACAAGACGCGGCGCGGGATCAAACACGTAATCTCCGCTGCCGAGCACGCGGCCGTCTTCCGACAGGCGAACGACGGGGAACGTCAGACACGCCGCCGCCAACGGATCGCCGCGTTCAAGCGTGAATGTTACACTTTTTCCGTCTTCCGCCGCCGCAGCCTCGACCACGTTCGACAGCAACGGCGCATACGCCGCGCTTTCGCGGGCAGCGGCAAACGACGTCAGCACATCTTCCGCCGTAACGGGAGTGCCGTCCGAAAACACCGTCTCACCCGACAAGACGGCAACCAGCGTCGTCCCGTTCACCTGCACCGTTTCGGCCAACTGCGGCACCGCATGCATCGTAGCATCCATCACTGTCAGCCCCTGATACAACAGCGGAACCAGCTCACGGTTGACACGACTGGTCATTTGAAAGGGATCCAAACTGTCGGCACGACTGTAGGCCAGTGTAAACACAGAAGGTGTCACAGGCGTTGTGTCTTCCGTTACAGGCGAATCGGAAGGCGGTGTGGGACGCGGGGTCACCGTGGAACAAGCTGTGAGCATGATCAGCGCAAAGCACAAAGCCCCTATGCGCCGTAATCGCCTCATCCGCCTGCCACCTCCCGATGTGTGTAAACAAACACAGTATAGTATAACACACAATTTCCAAACAATCAACCTTAATTTATGATATGACACAAAAGATTGACAAATTCACCAAAGACCGTTATACTTTTTGAAAGAAATGAGGTGTTTTCTATGAGTTGGTTCGGCAAACGCAAAGCCGAGAAAGCGCGGGAAGAATTGTTTGCGCGTCTGTGCGAAAAACCGATCAAATATGTCGCGCGGCGTCTGGTAAACGCCGCCGGTGCTACCGAAGAGATCGTACTCGGAAAAGGCGGCCGCCTTTCGCGCGGGAACGGCTTTTTCATGGTAGATACCGGTGCGGGCGAAGTGTTCCGCTGTGCAGACGATACCGTGCGCTGTGCCGAATTGCTCAGCCGCGACGGCGCGGTAGTCCAGGGTGTCAACAGCCACACCGGTGAAGAAGATACCGTTGTTGCCTACTATGTATATTATCGATAAGGAGAGTATTCTATGATCTTTCCTCCGTTTTTAAAGCCGCAAGACACGATCGGCATCACCGCACCCAGCGCCGGCATTGCACCCGAAGACGCGGCGGCCTTCGATCTCTCGCTCTCCCGTATTCGGGCAAGAGGTTATGCCGTGCGCGAAACACCGAACGTGAGAGCGGGCGGCCTTGTGAGCGCCCCTGCCGCCGAACGAGCCGCACAACTGAACGCGTTACTCGGCGATCCCGCCGTTTCAATGGTATGGTGTGCCGCAGGCGGCGATTTTTTGTTGGATATGCTTCCCTTTGTGGATTTTCACACAGCGAAAAAACAGCCGAAATGGGTACAAGGCTATTCCGACCCCACCTCGCTGCTGTATACCCTTACCACACAATATGACATTGCCACCATCTACGGTGCCAACGCAGGCGGTTTCGACGAAGAGACCGTACCCGCTCATGCGCAATACGCATTGCAACTGCTCGGCGGCAGCATACCCGTGCAGCACAGTTTCCCGACCTTTACCCATCGTTTTCGCGACGACGGCGAACAGGCGGTGGTATGGGAAACACCGCGCGGCGATTTCGAAGTGACCGGCCGTCTGCTCGGCGGCTGTCTCGATTGTTTGTCGGATATTCTCGGCACCCCGTACGACGGCACCGCCGCGTTTGTCGAACGCTATCGCGCCGACGGTATCGTCTGGTATTTCGATATTTTCGCTTTGCCTGCCGAAGCGGTCTATCGCACGTTGTGGCGTATGCGGGAAAACGGATGGTTCACCACAGCCAAAGCGGTGATGGTAGGGCGTGTTTGCTTTCCCTCTTCGCAGATGGGCCTCACCTATCGGGATATGATCGCACAAGCGTTGCCCGACCTGCCGCTTGTACTCGAAGCAGATGTCGGGCACGTGCCGCCGCGTATGACGATGATAAACGGGGCCCTCGCCACACTGAAGACGACAGGCGGCAAAGGCACCCTGACAATGACATTGGAGTGATACATTTTGACCGAACAACAACTGCGCGCTTTACTCGACGATATGTCGCTCGCCGAGAAATTCGGTGAATTACAACAGATGCCGGGACAATACTATACCGACGATTGCATCGAAACGGGCATCAACGCCGCCTTTGACTTCACCGAAGAGGAAGTTGCCTGTATCGGCTCGGCGCTGAATGTGTTGGATCCCGCGCGCATCATTGAAATTCAAAAGCAACACATCGCGCGCCACCCGCACGGTATTCCCATGCTGTTTATGTTGGATATTATCCACGGCTACAGCACCATCTTCCCCATTCCGCTGGCACAGGCGTGTTCCTTCAGTCCCGACCTTGTGCGCTCACTCGCGCGCGCCACCGCACGGGAATCCTGCGCGGCGGGCCAACATGTCACCTTTTCGCCGATGGTGGATCTGTCGCGCGATGCCCGTTGGGGGCGTGTGATGGAAGGCAGCGGCGAAGATCCGTATTTGAACAGCAAGATGGCCGAAGCGGCTGTGCAAGGATATCAAGGCGACGATCTTTCCGCCGAAGGCACCATCAGCGCATGTGTGAAACACTTCGCCGCCTACGGTGCGGTGGAAGGCGGGCGCGAATACGGTTATGTCGATATGTCCGAACGAATGCTCCGCCAATACTATTTGCCCGCCTACAAAGCCGCGTGCGATGCGGGAAGCGGCATGTTGATGACCGCGTTTAACGCCGTTTCCGGCGTGCCCGCTTCCGGCAGTCGGCAACTCAACACCATCCTGCGCGAGGAATGGGGATATCACGGCGCGGTCATTTCGGATTACGGTTCCATCAGCCAAATGTACAGCCACGGTGTGATCCAAAACCCGCTCGAATCCACCAAACGCGCCATGGACGGCGGCGTGGATATCGAAATGTGCGCCCACCACTATCGTCGCGGTTTACCACCGTTGACAGAAAGCGGCGTGATCGACAAAGAACAGCTCGACCGCGCGGTATGGCGTGTGCTGAACCTCAAAAATCGGTTGGGATTGTTTGAAGATCCCTATCACTTCGCCTCCCCCGAAAAGGCCGCCGCACTCATCAATTGCGACGAATTTCTGCAACTGGCACGCGAGGCGATCCCCCGTTGCTCGGTGCTTTTGAAAAACGAGCAACACCTGTTGCCCCTTTCCCCCGACGCGGGCGAAACGGTGGCGTTTATCGGCCCCTTTTTGAACGAGCACGATCTGCTCGGCGGGTGGGTGAACAGTAAAGTAGGACGCATTACGACCGCCACATTGGAAGACACCTTAAAAACGCGATTCCCCACCCACCCCTTCACTTACACAGCAGGCAGCGCTTTGCTCGGTGCGGAAGACGCCGTGATGGCTTCGAAAAAAGCCGCCGCCTTTGAAGCGGATGCCAAACGCCGCCGTGCCATGCTTGCCGAAGCGGTCGCCGCCGCCCAAAGCGCCGACAAAGTGGTATTGTTCCTCGGCGAGCACCCGCAGTGCGGTGCCGAACTGGCTTCCAAAGCGGATATCCGCCTGCCGAAGATCCAACGCGATCTGTTCCGCGCGGTCGCCGCTGTGAACGACAACCTCATCACGGTGGTGTTCGACCACCGTCCCGTGGAATTCGGGGACATTGCCGAAAGGTCGAAGGCGTTGCTCAACGTGTGGTTCCCCGGCACAATGGGAGCCGTCGGCATCACCGATATGCTGTTCGGCGACGCCACCCCCACCGGGCGCACCACCATGTCTTTCCCCCATTGCGTAGGGCAGGAACCGATCTATTATAACCGCCTTCCCACCGACCACGCCCCGGAATTCTCCCCCATCTATATCACGGGATACATCGACTGCCCGCTCGAGCCGCGCTTCTGTTTCGGCGAAGGATTGACCTATACCGACTTTGCCTACGGTGAGGTGCGATTGGACAAAGAAACTTTGCGTGCAGGCGAAACCCTCACCGCATCGGTAACGGTAAAAAACATCGGCAAGCGCGACGGCGAAGAAACGGTACAGCTGTATATCCGTGACCGCTTTGCCTCGGTATCACAACCCGTAAAGGAACTAAAGGGGTTCACCCGTCTCTTCATTCCCGCAGGTGCGAGTGCCGAGGCGACCTTCACCCTCACCCCCGACGATCTGCGGTTTTATAACGAAGAGATGGATTTTGTCTGGGAACCGGGCGAGATCCACGTATTTATCGGTCACGACAGTCGTGTAACGGACTATAAGACCTTCCGCTTAGGATAAACAGTAAAACCCGAACGCCGTTTTTAAAAGAGCGGATTATTGTTTTGGTCGGGCGAAGCAAAAAGCGCCGAAATGTCCCGCTTTGAGTCGGGTTCGGATTTGATCGCTCACCCTAAAAGGATAAAAAAGAAACGGAGAAAATCCAACGATTTCTCCGTTTCTCTTTTGTTTTTATGCCAGTATTCGTTCTGTCAGCATACCGTCGGTTGTGATCTCATAAGCAAGGCCGTAATAATCCAGACAATTCGTGCAGCGAACGATCGACTGCTCCGTTTGTATTTCCAAAACCGGGATATAGTCGATATTCCCACCTTCGGAACCTTTGGCACGGTTATCGTTCGCGACCTGTTCGTTCAGCCACTGCACCGCGCCTTCCGGATCGCTTATCGGCCCGTATTTACGCACAAGCCCGTAATTTGTGTTGCCGGACACATGCGGCAAATACCCCATCTCTTCATACGGCCACACGTCCGAACCGAAACGCACGACGATCTCGCCGCCTTGCGCTTTGGTTAGGCTCGTTCAAAAGCCGATGGCCGACGCGGCGGCAACCGCTTCAGCGCGGCACACTTGCACCACGGATACCGTCCATACGGCAGGTGCGGTGCCGTTCCCCTATTGACAGTTATGCTTTGGGAAATTTGTCGATCTTTTTCACAGCATATTGCAGAATGAGGCGCGCGTCGGTCGAATCGACCTTTCCGTTGCCGTCCACGTCCGCCAGATCGACGTCGAGTGCCGAGGCACCGACCTTCTTCACCGCGTACTGCAACACCAAACGGGCGTCGGTAGAGTCGATCTTCCCGTTGCCGTCCACATCGCCGATCATACCGGTTTCGACTTCACGCACCGCACCGCACACGTTACAATCCGCATCGCGGTCGTTGTCATACACGTGCGCCGACGGGGTGCGGGTCGCACCGCAAACGTTACAGCCGGCATCGCAGGCGTTGTCGTACACGTGCGCCGCAGGCGTGCGGGTCGCACCGCAGACGTTACAGTTCGCATCGCACGCGTTGTCGTACACGTGTGCCGCAGGCGTGCGGGTCGTACCGCAGACGTTACAGTTCGCATCACAGGCGTTGTCGTACACGTGTGCCGACGGCGTACGCGGTGCGCCGCAGACGTTACAGTTCGCATCGCACGCGTTGTCGTATCTGTGTGCCGCAGGGGTGCGGGTCACACCGCAGAGATTACAGTTCGCATCGCACGCATTGCTGTAGCTGTGCTGTTGTTGCACCGAACGGGTCGCACCGCAAACGTTGCACTGCGTATCGCAGGCGGCGGTGTACACGTGATCCACCGCACGTTCCGCACCGCAGACGTTACACGCCGTGTCGCAGACGTTGTCGTACGTATGCTGTGCCGCGTCGTCGCGAACGGCGCCGCACACGTTGCAAGAAGGATCGCAGCTGCCGCTGTAATCGTGCGTCACTTCCAGTGCCTCACCGCACAGCGCACAGTTCGGCGTGCAGAGGTTTTCACGCGTGTGCCCATCGAGCGGCTCGCGTTCCTCGCCGCAGACGTCGCAGAAGCGGTCACACGGTGCGGCATAGGTATGCACCGTCACGCGGCCCGTACCGCAGACGTTACAGTTGGTATCACACGCATTGTCGTACACGTGCGCTTCGGCATCGGTGCGCACGAAATCGCAGACGTTACAGATATCGTCGCACACCGCATCGTAGATGTGCTCGGTCGTGCGGGTCGCACCGCAGAAGTTACAACTCGTATCGCACGCATTGGTATACGTATGCTGTTCGTTCACGGCACGCTCTTCGCCGCAGACGTTGCAGGACGTATCGCACGCACTGCTGTAGGTGTGTACCGTCGCACGGATCGCCGCGCAGACGTTACATTCGGTATCGCACGCGTTGTCATAGGTATGTGCCGCCGCATCGGTACGCACGAAACCGCAGATACCGCAATCGACGTCACACGCGGCCGTATACTCGTGTTCGGTCACACGAACGGCACCGCAGAGGTTACAGGTGGTATCGCACGCGTTGTTGTACGTGTGCTGTGCGCTCACTTCGCGTTCTTCGCCGCAGAGGTTACAGGTGGTATCGCACACACCGCTGTACTGGTGCACCGCGTCGCGTTCCGCACCGCAGACATCGCAGACGGTGTCGGCGTCGTCTTCGTATTCGTGCTCACCCAAGGCTTCACGCGTCGCACCGCAGATGTCGCACACCGTGTCGCAGTCACCGGCATAGGTATGTTCCACCGTACGGGTCGCACCGCAGACGTTACACACCGTATCGCACGTATTGTCGTGGGTATGCAGGGCGAGGGCGTCGCGCTCTTCGCCGCAGACGTTACAGTTCGTATCGCAGTCACCGCTGTAGGCGTGGACGGTCTCACGTACCGCATCGCAGACGTTACAGCTCGTGTCGCAATCGTTATCGTAGGTATGCGCCGTCGCCGTGGTACGCACGTCACCGCAGACGTCACACACCGTGTCACAATCGCCCGCATAGGCGTGTTCGGTCACACGCACCTCACCGCAGACGTTGCACGAGGTGTCACACGCGTTGTCGTGGGTGTGTTCTGCCGGCGCTTCGCGCCCTTCACCGCAGACGTTGCACGTGACGTCGCAATCGCCGCTGTAGGCGTGGACGATCGCACGCACCGTGCCGCAAACGTTACACTCGGTATCGCACGCGTTGTCGTAGGTATGTGCCGCCGCGTTCGCTTGCGGCGCACCGCAGACGTTACACAGCGGATCGCACGCGCCGCTGTAGGTATGCTCGACCGTGCGGGTCGCACCGCAGAGGTTACACACCGCGTCGCACGCGTTGTCGTAGGTATGTACCGCCGCAACCACGCGCACGTCGCCGCAGAGATCACACGTGGCATCGCACGCGCTGCTGTAGGCGTGCGGCACTTCGCGCACCTCACCGCAGAGGTTACAGTCGGTATCGCACGCATTGTCGTACACATGTTCCGCCACGCCGTTCACCGTCACGGTGATGGTGTCGGTAAGACCGCTGTCGGAGGTCACGGTGACGGTGGTCGTACCCGCACCGCGCAGCCACAGCCAGCCGTCATCGGTCACCACCGCCACCAACGAATTGGCGGAGGTGAAAACGTAGCCTTCGGGAAGAGCGCCGTCGGGTGCAAAGGACACCGACAACTGATACTCGTCGTTGATATCGCCCGTGATATCCCCTTCCACGATGGTGATATCGGTCAGCGTCTGTGCACGTTCAACGGTCAGGAGATAGCTGTCAGCCTGATCCTGCATCTCGTACGTGCGCAGGAACAGATAATAGGTCTCACCCGCCGTGAGGGTGTATTCCAGACGGAACTGCATACCCTCCAGCTCGTCGTCGGCGCGCGCCAGTTCATTTTCTTCGGCATCGAGCAGGCGGATCATCGGGTCTACCGTGCCGTCGATGGGCGAGGAGGTAAAGGCGTACTTGCCGCTCTCGGTCGGCGTGAAGGAGAAGACCGTGATCCCCTTATTCACGTCGATCTCTACACGGTTGCTCGTTAAGGGTTCCGCCGTCTCCGCCATCGTGAGCACCGTTACTGTGATACGATCAATAAAGCCGCTCGCACTCGTTGCCGTGAAGACGACCGTACCCGACTGATAGAATTCCGCGTAACCGTCCTCGAAGATATCCGCAATGTCGGGATCACTCGAAGTCCACGTGACCTCTTCGCGTGCCGCGTTTTCGGGACCGAAGGTGACGTCGAAGCGGTGACCCGAGCCGGGGAAGTCGGCATACGTATCGCCGTCGTTGATGGTCATCGACGTGGCAGGTACCGTGTCGGTCACCTTCAAGGTGAATTCGATCTGTGCATTCGCGTTGTACTGGTACATGTGGATGTAGTACACTTCACCCGCCAACAGGTACGCCTGCACCGTAACCTCACCGCTGTTGCCGTAACCGTTGACGTACTCGAAATTCGCATCCTCGATCACGAGTTCGCCGTATGCTTGCTTTTGCAGAACGAAGGCGTATTGACCGTCCTTCGTCGGCACGAAACGGTAGGGCGGCGCATCGTAACCGATCATCGTGCCGTTCACGGGGGTGTTCAGCGTCAAGGCGGGCGGCTGCACCACCGTCACGGTAATACTGTCGGTAAGACCGCTCTCACTGGTGACGGTAAGGGTCGCCGTACCTTCACCCACAAGCGAGATCGCGCCCCAATCGGAGATGTACACCACCGACGGGTCATCCGACGTCCAGGTGATCTCTTCTTCCCGTGCGCCTTCGGGACCGAAGGTGACCGAAAGATCCAGCGAGCCGGAAACGAAGCCCTGCACGGTGTCCCCCTGATCGATCACCAGTTCGGTCGCCGCGCCTGCTTCCTTGACACGCACGGAATAGGCGCCGTATTCTTCGTAGTTCTGCACACGCAGGTAGTAGATCTCACCCGCTTGCAGATGCACCTGCAACGCCAGCGGCCCGTAGCCGGACTCGCTCGTGATATGGTCGTTATCGGCACAGTAGACACGGCAATACTTGTAAAAGCCGCTGTCAACCGTAAAGACATAATCGCCCGTCGTATCCGCAACGAAGGAGTAGACGGCCATGTCGTACGCTTCCATCGTGCCGTTCGTTTCCGTATCCGGAATGAGCGGCACAGGCGCTTTCACACGGACGACGATCTCGTCACGCAAGCCGTTTGTGCTCGTGGCGGTGATGACCGTGGTGCCTACACCAACGAAATACACCGTGCCATCGTAGTCCACCTGTGCGATCGACTCGTTGGCAGACGTGAAGGTGACCCCTTCGGGCATCGCATCTTCGGGGGCGAAAGTAACCGAAAGGCTCATGGTATCGCCGACGTATCCGTGCAGGAGATCTCCCTGTTCGATGGTAAGCGAAGCGGCAACGCCCGGGCGAGTGACGGAAAGCGTGTATTCCGCCGCCGTATCGCGATTATTGTACATGTAGAGGTAGTACGTTTCGCCCGCTTCCAATTCGGCGAAGTACGACCAGTTCTCGCCCCAAGAGTTGTCGATATAACCGCCGTCTTCAAAGCGGAAACCGTTGTTTTTGTAGTCGCCACCGAAGTTGATGCGGTACGCACCGTCCTCGGGCACTGTCCATTTATAGGAACGCGCAGAATACGGCGGGATGGTGCCCGACGCGTCTTCACCCATCACGAACGGCAAAGCCGCCATAACCGTGAAGGTCTCTTGTTGGATCAAACCGTTCTCGCTTATCGCGGTGATGGTAACAGTGCCGCCGCCGACGAACCGCAAATATCCCCATTGGGTAACGGTTGCCACGCTTTCATCGCTGCTGTGCCATTGGACCGACTCGGTAGCACATCCTTCGGGGCCGAACTCGACTTCCGTATAGCAGGATTCGCCTTCGATCGGCGCGTCGATGTCGTAGTACACGGTCATCGACTCGGCAAGTTTCAATTCTTCCACGCCAATATGATACGTACCGACATGACTGGTATACGTGCTCACTCTCAGATAGTAGGTCTCGCCTTCCATCATCGTCCACTGCAAGCGGAAGTTGTTGTGATCCGCATTATCGTCCACTTCTTCCAACCAGTTCCAATCCGCATCGTAAAGAGCGGCGTACGGATCGGTCTCGTCGCCGGTGGAATAGAAGCAGTAGATACCGTCCTTTTGGGGGGTGAAAGCGAATACCGTGACCACGTTGCCGTTTTCGTTGTTGAAGGCATATTCCGTATCCGGTACGATCGGATCGTAGTCTTTCACCGTCACGGTGATGCTGTCGGTAAACCCATTTTCACTCGTCGCCGTGATGGTCGCCGTACCGATACGCAGCAGATGCACTACGCCCCACTCGGTCACCGCCGCGACCGTATCGTCGCTCGATTCCCACGTGACGTATTCGGCAATCGCGTCGTCGGGGGTGAACACGGGTTCAAGTTGGAACGAGGTGTTCATATATCCCGTACGGTCGCCGCCGATGGTCATACCCGTCGCAGGCACCAACGCCGTCACGGTGACGTCGTACGCCGCAACGTCCTCTTCGTTCACGCCCTCGAAGTAGACGTAGTAGATCGCACCTGCCTCGTCGTTTAACGTGCAAGTACCGTTGCTCGTCCAACCGTTGTAGATCGTGCTGCCCCAACGGTCGCGTACGACGATGTGTTTATAGTCGCCGCCGAAAGCAAAGCGGTAACCGCCGTTTTCCGGAAGCGTAAAGGCGTACGCCGCCGTCTCGCGGTAAGCCACCGTGCCGCTCATCGTATCGTCCAACGCGATCGGCACAGGTGCTTTGACCGTCACGACTTCCGATGCGACAAGCCCGTTTTCACTCGTCGCCGTGATGGTTGCGGTACCCACACTCAGCAGGAAAACTTCGCCCCACATGTCCACCGTGGCGACCGTCTCGTCGCTCGACGTCCATTCCACCCGCTCCGTGGCACAGCCTTCGGGTGCAAAATGCGCCTCAAACCGGAGCCATTCACCAGCGAACCCTTCCAGTTTCTCGGCATAGAGAATGATCGATTCTGCCAAAGGCACAGCGGCGACGGTCAATTGGTACTCCGCCGTTCTGTTACTACTGCTGCGAACGGTAACATAATACGTGGTTCCTGCCGTCAAGTGTACGTACGCCACACCGTTGCCCCACATATTGATGAGGTTGTTTCTGCCCTCGGACACGGTGGTGTCGCTTCCGTCGGTATTCATCTCCACGCGGTAGGTGCCGTCTTCTTCGGGAATAAAGGCGTACACTTCGCTGACACCGTGAGGCAACGCGCCCGTTTGCGCCTCACCGTCGCGAATAACGGGGAGGGAGGACAGCGGCATCACCTTCAAGGTCAGCACGTAACTGCCGACGAGCGCTTCGTTTCCGACGTCGTCGTGTTGCACGTTCACGGTATACGTGTGTCCGCCTTCCAGCAATTCACACGGATACACCGTCCAACCGCTCCACGAAACGTGGTTGTATCCGTATTCGTCCTTTACCGTCATATGCTGGTTGAACGTCTCGCCCACGGCGGTGCTGACGATACTGACCCACGCATCTTCCTCCAACGTAAACTGATACGCACGGTTTTCTCCGTAGGCAAGCGTACCGCTGACTTCCACACCCGGCACCAGCGTGAGCGGTTCTTTCACCGTCACGGTAACGCTGTCGGTAAGCCCGTTCTGACTGGTCGCCGTCAGCGTCGCCGTGCCCGCTCCGCGCAAGACCAGGCAATTCGAGCCGTGATCGAACATCGCGACCGACTCGTCGCTCGAATGCCAGGTAACGTACTCGTACACCGCATTTTCGGGTGCAAACACCGCTTGTAAGACGCGGCTCTCACCCGCGTAGCCTTCAAAATCACCGCCTTCAATGGTAAGCGACTCGGCAGGGACCAACGGGGTCACGGTAAATTCCCACTCATAGCTTCCTTCGGCATACGTCGCCACCTGTAGATAGAGGCGGTCGCCCGCTTCGGCAAACGTAAACTCGTGATCCAACGCCGTGCCGCCGAAACTGTTGAAACGCCAGCCGTCGCCGTCCACGGCGTCGATCGACGCGCTCACCGTACCGCGTCCCTGAACACGCACGGTACACGCCTCTTCGGCAACGAAGGTGAAGGTCACGTAGCCGTGCTCGTCCGTCGGCGCACTCACCGTTTCGTTCAGCACGAGTTCCACGGCGGGAGACACCGTAAACTCACGGGTCGCCGTCAAACCGTTTTCGCTGGTGGCGGTAATCGTCACCGTGCCCGCCGAAAGGAATTGGACGTAACCCCAACCGTCCACCGTGGCGATCGACTCGTCGCCCGACTCCCACGTGACCGATTCCGTGATCGCATCCTCGGGACTGAACGTGGTGTAGAGCGTAAACCGCGTGCCGATCTGCACCGCGTCGTAACCGCCCTCGATGTTCATCGACTCGGCGGGCGGCACTTTTTTGACCGACAGGGAATACTCGCGATCCTCTCCCGAGCCGTTATACAGGCGGATGTAATAGGTATCGCCCGCCGTCATCGGATATTGGCAAGAAACGTCGTACCCCGACGAAGAGGTGCCGTAACCGTTCCGATCGGCAACGGAGATATTTTTATACCATCTGCCCGACTCACACACGGCATATACGCCGTCTTCTTCGGGAACAAACTTGAAGGTCACGGTCTCGCCGTTTTCGCCGTAAAGAAGCGTGCCGACCATGGGCTCTTCAAGCGTAATTTCGGGAAGCGCTTCCACCGTCACGGTGATGCTGTCGGTAACACCGCGTTCGCTCGTCACGGTGATGGTGGCGGTGCCGGGAGCATACAAATGTACCTCTCCCCAGTGATTCACCATTGCGACCGACTCGTCGCTCGATTCCCACGCGAACGATTCTTCCCACGCATTTTCGGGCGAGAACACATTCACGAGTGTAAGGTCGTCACCTTCTTTACCCACAAGCGTGTCCGTAATGATCTCATACGAGTCGTCGTCGTGATTGTACAACGCGATCTGTACGTCCTCAATATACGGCACGACGTTCATTTCGAGGAAGAACGATTCTCCCCCCGAAACCGTCCTGTCGTCCCAGTTCTTCACACGCACGTAATAAGTGCCGGGTTGCAATTCCACCCCGAATTCGTTATAGCTGTCCACGGTGTAATAGACACTCTCGCGATTCGCGTCGTGCACCTGCACTTCGTGATAATACTCCGCAGAAGACGTGAAGTTGTAATACCCTTCCGCCTCCACGTCGACGCGGAATACCACGTACTCCTCGTAGTTCAGCATCGCGCTTATCTGACCGCCCGCCTGCAATTGGGTGACAGAACGCACCTCAACGGGGAGCGTCGCCGTAAGACCTTCCTCGGTCGTCACGGTCAGTAGGGTCGTACCCACGTTGTCGAGATACAGGATATCACTGTTTACGTACGCAACCGACTCGTCGGTCGTTTTCCACGTCACCGACTGCGGTGCCGCCCCCAACGGCAGGAAGTCCACCGAAAGCGCGATCTCACTCATCTCACTGCCCACGAGATAGGTCGGGCGGATCGACACCGATTCCGCTTCCACCGTGGGGGTGACGTAGATGGAATACTCCGCTTGTAGGAGATCCTCACGGCTTTCAAGGACGATGTAATACGTATATTCGACGTCCAGCCACACGTTGTAATCGTTAAACGTATCACCGTAAAAATCGGTCACATATTGGCCGTACTCATTGTAAACGTTAAGTTGTTTGTTTCCTTCTCCGCTGACCATGAAGGTATACTCACCGTCTTCGGGTACGGTAAGTTTGTAAAGCACACCTTCACCCACCGACAGCGTACCGCTGACAGAATACCCGTAGTCCATCGTCTCGCCGTCGGACACGGTGACCTCGATGCTGTCGGTAAGACCGTTTTCGCTCGTCGCCGTGAAGGTGACGATGCCGGGTTTGTAAAATTCAGCCAAACCGTCCGATTCGATGGTCGCCACCGATTCGTCGCTCGATTCCCACGTGATGCTCTCGGGGATCGCACCGTCGGGGGTCAACCGCGCATGGAACGTACTGTCGGTGTATTTGTACCGCGTGGCGGTATCCCCTTCCAAAATGACAAGTCCGTCCGCCACCGCTTCAAGCGCCAACTTCACGCAATAGGTACCGCGGCTCGCACTGCTGTACGGCTGCGCTCTGTAGTAGTACGTTTCTCCTGCCGTCAGGTCATACGACAAGCGGAAGTTGTGGTTGTCGCCGCCGTCGTCGTCACGAGCGAGCGTATCGTAATCGCTGTTATACAGATAGCACTCCACGTCAAAATCGTTGTCGTAGGAATAGAAGACGTAACGTCCGTCCTCCTCCGGCACAAACGTGAAAAGCTGCTCGCCGTCGTTCACAGTGCCATCGATCACCCGTTCCTCGCCGCACACGAGCGTCTCCACCACGTACTCGCACACCACCTGCACACAGTACGTACCACTGCTTGGGTCGCTGTACGGCTCGGCAACGTAATAATACGTTCTCCCCGCCGTAAGATCCGACGCCAAGCGGAAGTTATTGTTATTGCCGCCGTCGTCGTCCGACGCGATCTCTGTCCGCTCACTGTCGTACATGTAAGCACGCACGTCGTAATCGTTGTCGTAGGAGTAGAAAACGTAACGTCCGCTCTCCTCCGGCACGAACACGAAGGCTTGCACGCCCCCGTTTTCCGCGGCGTCGAGTACCCACTCCTCATCGCAAACCAGCGTGACAGCCTCTGCCGCCTCTTCTTCCGTAAGGGCAAACACCGAAAACGGTGTCACCGAAAGAAGCAGCGTCAGCGAGAGTAACCACGCCAGCATACGTTTACCCAGTCTCATACAACAGACTCCTCCTTTGTTTGCGGGTATAATTCCTATATTATATATTAACAAATCGTTCACAAAGTGTCAAGGTATCAACACACTAAATCGCTAAACAGTTTAACCAAAAATTTTCCGTGTTTTTCTACGTTTCACACAAGGAGAAGCAAACAAAAAACGCCTCTTCGCAAAACGAAGAGGCGTTTTTTAAAGTCTTATCAGTCCGCAACGAACGGCAGCAAAGCGATCTGACGCGCACGCTTGATAGCGGTGGTCAGGTCACGCTGGTGGCGGGCGCAAGTGCCGGTCACACGGCGGGGCAGGATCTTCGCGCGCTCCGACATGAAGCGGCGCAGACGAGCCACGTCCTTGTAATCGATGAACTCCACCTTGTCCACGCAGAAGCTGCAAACCTTGCGGCGGCCCTTACGAACAGGGCGTGCAGAGCGCTCGGCTCCTTCGGTTCTTTCAGCCATGACAATTCTCCTTTACAAAATCACTACGTGCCGCCACTTAGAACGGCAGGTCTTCGTCGGCCACGATCTCCTCAAAGTCGCCGGCGGCGGCAGTGGAGAAAGCGGGGCGCGACTCGTTGTAGGCGGGCTGTTGCGGAGCACCGAAACTGGGTGCGCCGTAACCCGCGTTGTACCCCGTGTTGCCGCCCGACTTCGCTTCACAGAAGAAAGCGTTATCGACAACGACTTCGTACGCGGTGCGCTTGTTACCTTCTTTATCGGTATACTGACGGGACTGCAACGAGCCTTGCACGGCAATGCGCTGTCCCTTGCGGAAATACCGACTGATGAATTCCGCAGTCTGACGCCAGGCAACCAGATTGATAAAATCGGCCTGACGCTGTTCCTGGCCTTTCGGCTGGAACGCGCGGTCCACCGCGATGGTGAAGGACAATACGGGGATCTGCGACTGCGTCTGGCGCAGTTCGGGGTCAGCGGTCAAACGACCGAGCAAACAAACAGAATTCATTTGCCAATCCCTCCTAAAATCAGTTCTCCTTGCGGATGGTCATAGAACGAAGCACACCGTCAGTGATCTTGCTGACGCGCTCCAGCTCTGCCGGGAATTCGGGGCCGCTGACGAAGTTGTAGAGAACATAGAAGCCCTCTTCCTCGTCGTTAATGAGATAAGCCAAGCGACGCTTGCCCCACTCATCCACCTCGCCGAGTTCCGCGTTCTGCGCGATCAAGTTCTGAAACTTCTCCTTGATCGCCGCAATGCCATCTTCGCCCAACTTCATGGAGTACACGAAGACAGCCTCGTACGATGCTTTAACTGTAGGCATTTCGGTTACACCTCCTCACGGTCAAATGGCTCCGCACACACGGAGCAAGGAAGCGTCTCTGTTGCAGAGCCGCTGCGGCGTGTTGAATGTATTACACAGCCACCGATAAAGTATATCACCGTCGACGTATTTTGTCAAGCATTCTTTTTTTGTTTTTCTTCTTTTCTTTTGACACGGTTTGTGGTATACTATACTCAGAATTTGTCAAGGAGTGTTGCCTTTATGGATATGTCCGCCATTCTCGCCCATGTCGATCACACCCTGCTTTCCCCCACCGCTACCTGGGAAGAGATCCGCGCGGTGTGTGACGACGGCCTGCGTTTTGCCACCGCTTCGGTGTGCATTCCCGCCTCCTACGTTGCCAAAGCCAAAGCCTATGTCGGCGACCGCCTTGCCGTCTGTACCGTCATCGGCTTTCCCAACGGCTACACCACCACCGCCGCCAAATGTTTCGAAACCGCCGACGCGGTGCAAAACGGGGCGGACGAGGTGGATATGGTCATCAACCTCGGTTGGGTAAAGGACGGCGATTTCGATGCCGTCGAGCGAGAGATCGCCGCCGTAAAAGCCGCGTGTGACGGCCGTATCCTCAAGGTGATCATCGAAACCTGTCTGCTCACCGACGAGGAAAAAGTCGCTTTGTGCGGCGTAGTATCCCGTGCCGGAGCCGACTATATCAAGACATCGACCGGATTTTCCACCGGCGGTGCCACCGCCGCCGATATTACGCTGTTTGCCGACCACGTACAGCCGCCTGTAAAGATCAAAGCCGCCGGCGGTATCGCTTCGACAGCGGACGCAGAAGACTTTTTGAAACGCGGCGCCGACCGTCTCGGCACCAGCCGCCTTGTGAAACTTGCGAAAGAAGGAAAGGATGAAAACGATGGCCACACCGCATATTAACGCCTCTCCCGCCGATTTCGCCCGCACCGTTTTGATGCCGGGCGACCCGCTGCGCGCCCAATTCATTGCCGAGACCTTTTTGACCGATGCCGTACTCGTCAACAACGTGCGCGGCATTCAAGGTTACACCGGGTATTACGACAACACCCGCGTATCGGTAATGGCCAGCGGCATGGGCATGCCGTCGATGGGAATCTATTCCTACGAACTGTTCCACTTCTTTAACGTGGAAAACATTCTGCGTATCGGCTCGGCAGGCGCGATCCATCCCGACCTGAAAGTGCGGGACATCGTGCTCGGACAAGGGGCGTGCACCAACTCCAATTACGCCGCACAATACGGCCTGAACGGCACCTTTGCGCCGCTTTCGAGTTATCGTTTGTTGCGCACGGCGGCAGACATTGCCGAGCAAATGGGGGTGCAGTATACGGTGGGCAATCTTCTCTCCTCCGACACCTTTTATGCCGACGATAACGCCACTCCCGCGTGGGGTAAGTTGGGGGTCCTCGCGGTAGAGATGGAAGCGGCGGCGTTGTATATGAACGCCGCACGCGCGGGCAAAAACGCTCTTGCCGTCTGCACCGTATCCGACCACATTCTGACCGGGGAAACCACCAGCGCCGAAGAGCGACAAACCTCTTTCACCGACATGATGGAACTGGCGCTGAAAACCGCTGTCGCCATGGAGAAATGATATGAAACGTGCGTTTATTATCGTGCTCGACTCCTTCGGCATCGGCGAAGCGCCCGATGCCGCCCGCTTCGGCGACAAAAATGTCAACACCCTCGCCCGCATTGCCGCCTCCCCCGCTTTCAGCGCCGGAACCTTGTGTTCGCTCGGCCTCGGTAACATCGACGGGGTGACCTGTCTGCCGCAAACCGAAACGCCGCGCGCCGCCGTAGCGCGGTTACAAGAACGCAGCGCCGGCAAAGATACGACCATCGGACATTGGGAACTGGCGGGCATCGTATCCGAAACACCGCTTCCGACCTATCCCGACGGTTTTCCCGCCGAAGTGTTGGAAGCGTTTTCCGAAGCAACAGGACGCGGCGTCTTGTGTAACCGACCCTATTCGGGTACAGCGGTTATCCGTGACTACGGCGAGGAACACCTCAAAACGGGCGCCCTTATCGTCTACACCTCGGCCGACAGTGTCTTTCAGATTGCGGCGCATGAAGATCTCATACCGCCCGAACAACTTTACGAGTACTGCCGTGCGGCGCGCCGTATCTTACAAGGCAAACACGCGGTAGGCCGCGTCATTGCCCGTCCGTTTGTCGGAACGGCACCCGATTTTACCCGCACAGCCAACCGCCGCGATTTTTCATTGGCACCGCCGCGCACCACCTTATGCGACGCCGTATCTGCCGCGGGACAAACGGTATATTCCGTCGGGAAGATATACGACATTTTCAGCGGGCGCGGCATTCGCGAATCGGTATTGACCCACTCAAACGAAGAAGGAATGGCCGCCGCACAAAATATACAGGAACAGCCGTTTACGGGATTGTGCTTTGTCAATCTGGTGGATTTCGATATGCTCTACGGACATCGGCAGGACATTGACGGTTACGCCGTCGCGTTGGCCGCCTTCGACGCATGGTTGCCCGCTTTTTTGGAAAAGATGCAACCGCAGGACGTGCTGTTCATCACCGCCGATCACGGCTGTGACCCCG
>JAZNTV010000061.1:0-20662 GCA_045591985.1 Acutalibacteraceae bacterium | reverse complement strand
TAGTGAAAATAAAGACTATATGGTTAAAGAGGATTTGTCACAGCTTTTAGATGAATTAATTGCAAAACACGACCTTAAAAAATCACAAATTATTCGCGCGGCAGAGATGAGTGAAGTTTACGCTTATCAAATTTTTTCAGGACTAAGGGTACCTGAACGCAAAAAGCTTTTATGCCTTGCTATTGCGATGAAGTTGACATTAGACGAGGTGCAAACTTTGTTAAAGTGTGCCGGTTATTCAACACTTTATGTGAAACTTCCTTTTGATAGCATTGTTTTATACGGCGTGTGCAAGAAATTATCTGTTGTAGAAATTAATGAAATTCTCTATGAATACGGGTTGGAAACCTTGGGGTAGTTAAAGATGAAAAAATGTCCTAAATGCAAAGCGGATATCCAAGAAGAGGCTCGGTTTTGCCTTTATTGCATGACCTCATTTGAGGAAAAGCAAACCATTGAAACTCCTAAAGAAAATAACAAACGGTGGCTGATTATCATTGCCGCCGTTTTGGTGCTTGTTCTTATTGTTGCTTGTATCTTCTTATTTTCCCAAAAAGAAGCCCCAACAAATGGAGGAATTGATACTTCTTCAACCGCATCTATCAGTAGTGGTTTAGGTACTTCTAACGACAACACTTCATCCTCTGGGCAGCAAAATAGTGAGACGCAAGGCAATGAAATATCCACTCCTACAAATAATAATCAAACACAAAGCTCTTCAAAAAACGAGGGTAGCACCACTAATAATAGCTCTGGAAACACAACGACTACTAACTCATCTACAAGCGGCAATTCAGAAAATAGCAACACAAATAATACAACCAATAGTACGCCAAACAGCACATCGACAAATTCCAAATCAAGTAGCAATCAAACACAAACCTCATCAAAAAATGAGGGTAGCACCACTAATGATAGCTCCAGGAACACAACTACCAATAACTCATCTACAAGCGGCAATTCACAAAATAGCACAACTAATAATACAACAAACAGTACGTCAAACAGCACGTCAACAAATTCCACATCAAGCAGTAACAAAATCGAAACCGAAAATTCTAATACTAGCTCTTCATCATCCACAACAACTACACTTTCACAGACTGCAATGGTTACGTATATTTACCGTGATGCCAAGTATGGCGATGATTTTTCTGTCAGCGCCAATTTGGAAAATGCTGTTGTTATAACAGGTGTAAACACGACCGCTGCGGATGGCAAATACATAATCCCCGAAACATTAGATGGCAAAAAAGTTGTAGCAATTATGGCATTAGCTTTTTGTGATGACAATATCAGCAGCACCGTTAAAACGGTCATTGTTCCGTCATCGGTTAAAACTATTTGGAACAATGCTTTTGCAAATTGCTATAATCTAACCGATATTTATTTCAACGGTAACGCCATTTATACCGAATCGAATGCATTCCCCGAAAAATCAAAACGTAATGGAACACTAACAATTCACTGCTCCGCAAATTGTAGCGACAGAAATTACAGATATTACAAAAAAAGTGCATCAAATTATGATGCCGAGTATGAAGAATGGAACGGTTAAAACTATGAATAGAGAACAATATTTAACCGCGCTATTTGATGCTTGTTCTTTGGTATCTGTGCTCAGCGATAAAAATGATTGTAGAGTGCTGAGGGTTAGAAATAAATCAACCGAGCAGGATATGGTTGTAAGAAGTTTCCCCACAGCAGTTTCGGCGTATGAAGAACTTTATAATATCAATGCACAAAATTTACCGCTTATTTATGATGTTATAAACTGCGATGATGGACAGATTGTTTTAGAAGAGTTCATTGAGGGTGTCACGATCTCCGAGGTTATGGAAAGCGGAAACTATCATTACTTAGGAACTCGCAAAGTTATACGGGCGGTTTGCCACGCACTTAAAGTTTTGCACGAAAGGAGCCTTGTGCACAGGGATATAAAGCCCGAAAATGTTGTGATAGGCAAAGATGGCAGGGTGGTTTTGATTGATTTCAATGCAGCTCGCAAAATTTCTTCTGCCAGTAAAGATACCGTTATAATGGGTACAGTTGGCTATGCCTCACCCGAGCAATTAGGCGTAGCACAAAGCGATGCCAGAACAGATATCTACGCACTCGGCGTTTTGCTTAATGTTATGATCACCGGTAAGCACCCAAGCGAAAAAATGGCAAAAGGCAAAGCTGGCAGAATCGTCCGCAAATGCACAAACGTAAATCCCGATGAGCGCTATCAAACAGCCGAAAAACTTGCAAATACATTATAATTCAATGCCGGCATTTTGATTGGTGCGTTTTGCTAATGGTAATACAGGCCGCTATTAAGGAAAGCAAATAATTGCTGACTTTATAAAACAAAATCACACCTCTGTCAAGAAATTGGCAGAGGTGTTTTGTATATCTATTGTAAAGAATTAATAATTGTGCTATAATAATTTCAAGAGGTGATTCTATGGGATTGTTAACTTTCTTTTTCAAAGAAAAGACAAAACACAAGGACATTCTTGAGGAACAAAAGTATTTAGAAAAACTTATTCGTAAATCCATTCTGCTGTTTAAAGAGGGAGAGGAGTGGTACGATGAAAACGATTACTATCATTATTACAGAATGGAGTATTACTTAACACCGCAAAATAATCTCATTTCTCAAAAAACAACAGGTCATCGCGACGGACATAATGCTTTGTACGGTTCGCAACTGGTTTTTAGGAGATATATCACATTTCAAGGCTTGGCAGAAGCAATAACAAACAGTTCGCTTGCTGAAGCAAAGCGTTTTGAAGGAATAACAAAGGATAATTGCAGAGATTATATTTCAAGAAACAAGTAATTTCCCTCTTTTGCGGTCTGCATCGCAGGAAGCTATCCAAGAATCTAAATAATAAGGTTACAAAGCAAAACGATCTCCCTGCTGAACAATCGGCAGAGGGATAATTATATTTATTGCAAATGTCCATAAAAATGTTATAATATGAAAAAACAATCGTTATAGGAAAGAGGGATAATATGGCTGTGTATAACGGAAATGAACCGTATATTTTTGTTAGCTATGCTCATAGCGACTCCAAAAAAGTTTTGCCTATTATTGAATATCTGCAGCAGGCAGGAGTCCGAATTTGGTATGATGACGGAATAGAGGCCGGTTCAGAATGGCCGCAATATATTGCGGAAAATTTGGAAAAAGCTTCGTGTGTTTTGGTATTTATGTCGCCAAATGCAGCGAATTCTCACAACTGCAGAAACGAGATAAACCTTGCTTCAGAACTTAAAAAGGAATTTCTCGTTGTTCATCTAGTCGATTTTGAATTAGCCCTTGGCCTTAGGTTGCAATTAAATTCCAATCAGGCAATCTTTAGATCAAAGTTCAAATCCGATGATGAGTTTATGAATGCGCTTGCCACAGCAAAAATTCTTCAAAAATATAAAGACGATAACAATGAAAAAGCCATTGAAGATAGAAATAATACGACCCCAGTAAAAAGCAAAAAGTCTCTCAAAGTTTTTTTGCTTGCTGTCAGCAGTGTAGTGGTGTTTGCAATTTGTTTGATTGTGTTCATTGGCTTTTCTAAGGACAAGAATGGCGAAGCGAAAGACGACAATGTAAGCGAGTCTACCACAGAAGCTACTACAAAACAAGAAGCAGCGATTATAGACTACGAGCACTTTTATGAAAATTTGATCGCAGTTTCTGAAAAACTCAATTGTAATTCCTTATGGACACCATCCGACTTGCTTGACAATTATCGGTTAGACCAAGGGGATGGTGACATATGGGTTACATATTACACGGATTCCTTCCAACTAAAAGATGTTAGCCTTCACCTCGCTTTTCGCAATGAAGATGCAGAAATTATGGCTGTCCTCAATTCCTTTAGAGAGGGAGATTTAGATACAGCTTATAAAATTTTGGAGTGCATATCCTCTGCAGTAAACGGCAATTATTTCACGGATTTCAATGAACTCATGGTGAATGAGGACAGAGATCCGTGGAGAGCCCTTGAGGAACCGCACAGCATCTGGAATGAAACTTTGGGGCTTGAAGAAAGTGTCTTCCTGAGAAGCGATAAAGACATAGAAATAAAAACAGATTACAAGATGCTTGGAGACGACAAACTGGTAATTTATATTGAGCGACGTTGTAGAACTTATAATGGAGAGAAATTCTTCGATTTTACTGTTCTTTATGAATCTGCAGACAATATGTAAAAATGTGAAAACAATGCACATCTTGTAGTTGCTTGTGTGCTTTCCCTCTTTTGGTGATAGCAGCACAGGCTGCTATCAAAGATATGAAATAATTCATAACCGAATAAAATTTTTAATCCCCTTGGAGCAATCCAAGGGGATTTTGGCATCTGTTGCATTTCGCTTTAAAATACGATATAATGAAACGGAGAGGTGATTCTTATGTGCTATTTCCTTTACGGTGCAATCAACGACGGAATAAATACCGATGATTATAAAAAAGCAATAAAAGGCACGGAATACCATTTCCGTGCCGGTAATATGGAATTCGTAAATAAATGTGTTGAAAGTTGCGACAGCCGCTATAGAATCACTCTTAAACATTGCGATTGTGATACGGCCATAGGACAAAAACATGTCAACAAAAAAGAGTTGGAAGAATTGAAAGAGTTGCTGTTGAATTTACAGAATGTTCGTGGAATAAAATGGGTTATAATAAGTAAGAATTGGTGGAAAGAACACAATAACAAACAAGAAACCGTTCATATTCAAGATGTGGATATTCTACAGTTTCTTGCCAACATAGAAGAGAACTGTTTGTATAAGATAGAACTGTATAAAAAGTACTATTAAACCAATATGGTTGTGTTTTGCGGCGATTTGCGTTTTTGAGGTATCGCCTACAAGGTGTCCGGGGAATTTCGACACGATTCCGACTTGGGGGGATATTTTTCTTCGAATGCAACCAAAATGTGTTGCAACGTTGTGCCGATATACGGTTGCGCCTGTTCTCGCAGTTTGTCGGGAACGCCATAGTAGGCTTCGGCCATACTGCCCGTGATGGCGGCGATCGTATCGCTGTCGCCGCCGATGGAGACGGCGTTGCGAATGGCATCTTCGAAGTCGGTGGATTCAAAAAACGCGGCGAATGCATAAGGCACGGATCCTTGGCACGTTACGTCAAAACGGTATTCCTCGCGGATATCGTCCAATCGGAAATCCACGGAGTAGTAGTGTCGGGCGATATGCTGTCGAATATCCTCCATACGGCATCCGGTTCGTGCCAGGTAAACGGCGACGGCAACCGATTCGGCGCCTTTGATACCCTCCGGATGGTCGTGGGTGACCGCCGTGACGGCGTGTGACAGCGCGATCGCCTCTTCCAACGAATCGGCGGCAAAGCCGCAGGCACTCACGCGCATGGCGGCTCCGTTGCCGTAACTTCCGTAAGGTTGCGGATCTTCTTCCTGAAGCCATTCCCGAAAGCGGCCGCCGTAGCCGGCACGAGCATAGCGTCGTCCCAGTTCCTGCATAAACTTGACGGCATAGGCGCTGAGAATCTCCCGCTTTTTGTCGCTGTGCAAAACCGCTTTGGCAATGGCCAACGACATTACGGAATCGTCGGTGACACGACAGGACGGATGAAAAAGATCGAATCTTTTCGATTTGATAGGGTTCCCTTCAAAACGTGAACCGGCAATATCGCCGATGATGGCACCTATCATCATGAGGACTCCTTTTCATTGGTTTCCTTTTCAGTATAAAAGAAAGTTCGAGAATTTGCAATACAAATGCGTGTTTATATGGAGGGGATTGTTTATGAACCGGGTAATTCAGCAGTTGAAAGCCAGAAAGTCCGTGCGGGTGTTTACCGAACAGGCGATCGCGCCCGAAGCGGTGACGGCTGTTTTGGAGGCGGCAGTCAACGCGCCCACAGCGGGGAATCAACAACTGTATACCATTATCCATGTGACCGATCCGCAGTTGAAAGCGCAGCTTGCGGAAAGTTGTGATCATCAGCCGTTTATTGCCAAAGCGCCGCTGGTGCTGGTGTTTTGCGCCGATTGCCGCAAATGGTACAACGCATTTTCGGCATACGGGTGTGCCCCTCGCGCACCGGGGGTGGGCGATCTGTTGTTGGCGGTCAGCGACACGAATATTGCCGCACAAAATGCGGTGGTGGCGGCCGAAAGCCTCGGTATCGGTTCGTGTTATATCGGCGATATCATGGAAAATGCGGAGCAACAGCGACAACTGCTGTCCTTGCCGCCGTATGTATTCCCTGCGGCTATGCTGGTGTTCGGCTATCCTACCGAACAACAGAAGGAGCGCCCGAAACCGCCCCGCGCCGCAATGCGCCACATCGTACACGAAAACGGCTATCGCGATATGGATGCTGCGGAACTGAAGGAGATGTTGTCGGTAAAAGCCGGCATGCAAAACTTCGAAGACTGGATCACCGCGTTTTGCAACCGCAAATACAACTCGGATTTTTCCCGGGAAATGACGCGTTCGGTGCAGGTGCTTTTGAAGGATTTCGAAGAAGGCGGCAAGAGCAGAAAAGCAGAGTGAGCCTGTAGCCCGTAGGGGAGGATCGCTCACCCTGCCGCGATGACGAAAACGGCGCCGATGCGGCGTTTTGAAGCACAGGGAGAACCAAGAGAGAAGGGCGGCTTATGCCGTCCAGCCTGTTCGGCGGAACAAACCGACAAAGGAGGGGGACGCATGTCGATTCGGCTTGCGACGGTAGCGGACGTGCCGCGCATTTTGGAGATTTATGCGCCGTACATAGAAAATACCGCTGTCAGTTTTGAATATACCGTGCCCACGCGTGAGGAGTTTACCGCGCGGTTTTTAAAGATCACCGCTCGATTCCCGTGGCTCGTCTGGGAGGAGGAGGGGGTCGTTTGGGGGTATGCCTACGGCAGTTTGCCTTTCGAGCGGGCGGCCTATCAATGGACGGCTGCGGCATCGATCTATCTTTGCGCCGAAGCATGCGGCCGCGGGATCGGCAAACAACTGTATGCCGATCTGGAACGTCTTTTGCGACTGGCGGGATACCGCAAACTCTATGCTCTTATCACGACCGACAACGACGGTTCGGTGGCATTTCACCGCGCAATGGGGTATCGTTATGTGGCGACCATGCCGGATTGCGGCTATAAATTCAATAAATGGCACGGTATTGTGTGGATGGAAAAGGATCTGAATGTGTGGAACACGCCGCCGCATCCGCCTGTGCCCGTGTGCGACGTGTTGTCCGACGTTCGTTTTATGAGTTATAACACCCAACATTGCTTAAACTTTGTCACACGCGAAATCGATTTTGACTTGATAGCCGAAACCATTCGCGCGTGCGGAGCGGATATTGTGGGGTTGCAGGAGATCCGCGGAAAGGGTACCGATGCCGACTACGAAGAACAGGCGAAAATATTGGCCGAAAAGTTGGGATTTTACTATTATTTTGCCGAGGCGATGCGTTTTGACGGCGACAATCCGTACGGTAATGCCCTGCTGTCCCGTTATCCGATCCTTTCGGCCGAAACGATTCCGATTCCCGATCCCGCTGTGAAGGGGTACGACGGCTATTACGAAACACGTTGCCTTTTGAAAGCCACGGTAGATGTGGGCGGCGGACTTTGTGTGATGGTGAGCCATTTCGGTTTGAACCCCGATGAGCAGGAGAATGCCGTGAAGACGGTTGCCGCCTGTATTGAAGAGCGGCGTTGTGTGTTCATGGGGGATCTGAATGTGACTCCCGACAATCCGGTGTTAGCCCCGATCCGACAAAAACTGCGGGATGCGGCGGAACGATTTCTGTTCCCGCAACAGAGTTTCCCGTCCGACGTCCCCGTTGTGAAGATCGATTATCTTTTTGCGAGCGACGATATCCGCATAAAAGAGGCGGATATTCCCGCCATTGTTTCGTCCGACCACCGACCGCATCTGGCCACCGTTGCCTGGGGGTGAGAGGCGGGACGTTTGTTAAACGGGGTTGACACGATCGGGTGTGCGTGTTATACTGTTGTTAGATTACAAGAGAGGAGCTTTTATATGCCCAATACTGTAGATAACGTAAACACCGTGAGCACCGCCCCCGTAGGTCAGCTGAAGACCAACAAAGGGTTGCTTAAGACCATTCTGCTGTCCATAATCACGTTCGGTATTTATCCGTTGGTGGTCATGTCTGCCGTTTCGAGCGACATTAACGTGGTTGCATCTCGTTACGACGGCAAGCGCACGATGCATTTCTGTTTGTTGGCGTTTGTTGTGGCACCCATTACCTTCGGCATTGCCGGTATTGTGTGGTATCATAACATTTCGAACCGCATCGGTGCGGAACTCAGAAGACGCGGTGTTGCGTACAGCTTCAGCGCGGCGGATTATTGGTTGTGGAACGTTTTGGGATCGTTGATCGCGATCGGTCCTCTGGTTTATCTGCACAAACTGTTTGCGGCGGTCAACAAGATGAACGCACACTACAACGTGAACGGCTGATGACGGCAATCCCCTCTCGGCGTGATCCGAGAGGGGATTCTTTTTGAAAAAAATCGGTGTTTATACTTTCTTTTTGGGAAAATGTATGATATAATGACGCAGGATTCAGGTTTGTAATGCGAAGGATGTGTTTGACATGGTGTATGAAGGCAATGAAAAGTATATCTTTGTAAGCTATGCCCATAAAGACGCGGAAACGGTTTTGCCGATCGTGGAGGCGTTGAACAACGACGGTTATCGTGTGTGGTACGATTCGGGTATCGAAGCCGGTACCGAATGGCCCGAGTATATTGAAGAACATCTTCTGAATGCTCATGTGGTGTTGGTGTTTATGTCGCCCGCCGCTATCGATTCCCGCAACTGCCGCAACGAGATCAACTTTGCGCTGGAGCTGAAAAAGGAAATATTGGTCGTGTATTTGGAAGAGACCGCTTTGCTGAAGGGTATGCGATTGCAGTTGAACTCGACACAGTCGTTGTTTCGCATGCACCACGACTCTGAAGAGACGTTTGTGCAGGAATTGCTGTGTGCACGCATCTTAAAGGATTGCCATCCTGTGAGAAGTGCTGCTACGCGACCGAAACCGACGGCCCCCGTTGCGGCAACCCCGACGATGCCGATGGCACAACCGTCGGCACCGAAGCGGTTGGGGTGGCCGATCTTAGCGGCGGCGGGCGTGGCGTTGGTGGCGGTGCTTGTGGCCGTCATCGTGTTGATCGGTGGACGCGGAAACGATAAACCGACACCGACCGACGGGACAACGACCACCGCGACCACGAAGGCGGAAGAAGGGGCCGAAACGCCGGTGACGATGTCGGACGATTGGATGGATTTCACGGCTGAGATCGAAGGCGTCGTTTATGAACTGCCCTGTGAATATGAGAAATTTGCCTCTGCGGGATGGGCGATTCTGGCTTCGCAGGGCGACGAGTCGACACGTATTGCCGGCGGCGATACTGAAGTGTTTACCATGTCTTACAAAGGTAAGGAAATGGATGTAACCTTCTATAATCCGAGCGGTAACGCAACGGCGCTGAAGGATTGCTATATCAGCGGCGTTACCGCTTCGGTCGAAAGCAAGGTGGAGATGAAACTGGCCAAAGGGCTCACCCCCGCCTCGACGATCGACGAGATCATCGCCGCATACGGTTCACCCAACGATCGCAGTGAACACAGCGACTTTGTCTCGCTCTACTATCAGGTGGACGGTTCGTGGGAAAGCGGTATCGTGTTTATGATATATACGGACGGAACATACACCGACTGGAGTTCGGTTACGGTGGAAAACCGTGTGATGGCCGAAAAAGTGAAGACCGAAACCAACACCGAAAAACCGGCGTATTTGGCGCAGTATCAAGCGCCTTCCGCTCTGGGTTCGGATATCAAGAGCGGCGTGGTAAAGATCGACGGCGACTTGTACCAACTTCCCGCTCCCGTAGACACCTTCTTGCAAAACGGGTGGGAGATCGCGCAACAGCCGACGTATGTTGTATCCGGCGCGAGCGATAGCATGCGCTTGAAACGGGACGGCAAGGAGATGTATATCTACATCTCCAATTTCGCGGAATATCAAACCACCCCCGAAAACTGCGCGGTATACAGCGCCATGATCGATGCGGATGGCGATGTGGATATGGAACTTCCCGGCGGTATTCACTTGGGTATGACCAAAGCGGAAGTCGAAGCGATCCTGTCCGACGAATTCCGTTACTATGACGGCGAAGGGGCCTATGACGATTCGTGGTCATACGCCGAATACGATGAACGCGAATTCAGTATCAACATCGACATAGACGTGGACGATGCAACGGTGAATGCGATCACGGTTCGCAGTGAAACGTGGAACTACGGAACGTGAATCGATGATACATAACGAAAGAGGGACAAGAGAATGAAAAAGGGATTGTGTGTGCTGTTGGCGGTTATGATGTTGCTTGTGTCAGCGGGGTGCGGCAAGACGAAAGTGTTGCACTGCGACCATTGCAACAAGGAAGTCACGGTGAAAGAAAGCTCCAACATGGACGAAAGCTGGACCCTCTATTGCGACGAGTGCAACGAGGAGCTTTTCGGGGACGACCCGCTGTTGGGTGCCGAATAAGTGTGAAACAACGACCCTGCGGAATTTTCGCGGGGTCGTTGTGCATAGTCGCTCTGCCGAAAATGCGCACTCCGCCTTGCAATTCGGAAAAAGATTTGCTATACTATGCCTATACCGTAAGAAGTGAGGTGGAGGTATGCATATCTTTTTGATACGCCACGGCGAATCGATAGCCAATGTGGGCGAAAACTACGTAAAACGTCTGCCGGATCATCTGGTCTCGTTGACCGACCGCGGTGTGGAACAGGCGCGGGAAAACGGCCGCTGGTTGGCGGCGTATTGCCATGAAAACGGGGTGGATTTGTCGTGTGCCCGTATTTGGCGCAGTCCGTATTTGCGCACACGCCAGACCAGCGAGGCGTTTAACGAAGCGTTACAGATCGCCGATATCCGCGAGGACATCACACTGACGGAACAGCAGTTCGGCTTGTTTGATTCGGTTCCCGAAGAGGAGTGGGGGCGGCTGTATCCGAACGAATACGCGGAATATGAGCGACAACGTGCCAACTATGGAAAATTTTATGCCCGTCTGCCGTTGGGGGAAAGTCCGTTTGATGTGGCTATCCGTATCCACCAATTTATGGGAACGATCCACCGCGACGCGCAAAAGCACGGCGTAAAGACGTTGTTTATCTTCACCCACGGGACCACCTTGCGCACGTTCCTGTTGCGTTGGTTCCACTATTCGCCCGAATGGTATCACGAAGAACGCAATCCGAAAAACTGCTGGATCCGTGAGATCTGTGACGGGCAGGATAAGGGGTATATCAACAGCGACTCATACGATGTATGAGGTGTGGGATATACAGGGTCGAACGCGGAAATCCTGCTGTAAAAAAAACTCTTTTCTTTTGCGAATTTCTGTGATATACTGTAACTGCCGAATGATAAGCGGGGTGATACCACTGAACATACATAAAAGGAAGATGGTCGCACCGATCGTTGTTACGGTGCTGACGGTCGCGTACTACGTTGTGTATTTCGGACTTCTGCTCTCCCTTTTGAGCGGTGTGTGGAAGTGGCTGTTGGGGGTCATTCCGTTGGTGCTTTCGGCCTGGATGATCTACGTGTGTGTCGATCGAATTTTAGAAATAAAGAAAGGTGAAGAAGATGATCTTAGTCAATACTGATTACATCAGCGGCAAGGAATTGGAGATGCTTTCCTTGGTAAAGGGGAGCACCATCCAATCGAAAAACATCGGTAAGGATATCACACAGAGTTTTAAAACTTTGGTGGGCGGCGAATTAAAGGCGTATAACGAGATGATGAACGAGGCGCGCGCGTTGGCAACCAAGCGTATGGTGGCCGAGGCCGAAGCGCTGGGAGCAGATGCGGTGGTAAATATTCGTTACACGTCTTCGGCCGTTATGCAAGGGGCGGCGGAAGTGATCGCCTACGGTACGGCGGTTAAATTTGTCGAAAAGTAAGTGAGCGGCACATCCGCACGAAAATGTATAGGTAAGGGGCAAGGACGATGGAAGAACAATTGAACAGGAACGAACTGGCCGCACTGGAGCAAGGGTGGCAAAAACTGCGTTTCGAGATTCGAAAAAATAAAAGAGTGGATTTCAAATCGTTTGAGGAGACCTTTTCGGCGACGTATGCCGTATTGGCGAAATATGCGACACAAAACAGTGTGGACAAAGCCTGTGTGAGTTTGATCGCGGCGGCGGTTTTGTTCGCCGATGCCGGCGGCCGCGATCTGGACAACAAACACCGCGCGGTGTTGACCCTTACCGAGCGTATGGTCAGTTGCTGTGTGCTGAACAGCGCAGACACGTTGCCGGTCGGTACAACGGTGTATATCTTCGAAGCGCGCAAAGAGATATATATCGATTTCCGTAATGTGAATGAAGCAGTCGGTCAGTTGGAGACACTGTTTGAGGACGATTATTGGAAAACCGTGTAATCGAAAAGCCGCCGAGTTCCTTCGGCGGCTTTTTGAAAAAGAGGTGACAGTATGAGACAGGTGGTTTATAAGTACAATTCGCTTGGGGTGTACCAAACGGAAGATCGGTGCACATTTGGCCGAGACGAGTGGTTGGAATTGGTGGTGGAACCACACAGCTTTTCGTTGGCGATCGGCGGCGACATTTTGCGAAAGACCTCCTTGGCGGGCTATACCGTGGAAGTCTCCTGCCGGGGAGAGACGATTTTTTACGACGAGGAACACCGTGTGATCGGTCGTGCGGACAAAACCGAGCATTGCTACGAGGCCGTGCTCTTTCGCTGGACGGTGGGGCGCCTGTGTGTGCAATTCGGATATACCGACACGGTAGATTACTATCCCTATTGCGACGGCGAAAGCGACCGATGGGGTGAGGAATGGATCGTTGAACGCGAAGTGATATGGGATATCGACGCAAACCGTGTGGTTGTAGAGAAATGAGTCGGGTCTGCGCAGTGCAAACAGCGTTCGAAATTTTGCGCTTGTCCTGTGTGATGAAACGGAAATTGTGGAAAAAGCGGGTGAGTGATGTGAAGCGTGTGGTCGGCATTGTCGCCGTATTGGCGGCGATCGTTACATTGTGCAGCGGGTGCAGCCGATTTGTTTGTGCTTCCTGTAAGCAGGAAAAAAGCGGGAAGCAATATGTTGTGGAGGCGGCGGACATGGAGTTCTCGCTGTGTCGAGAGTGTTACCGAGAATACGGGGAAAAGAAAGCGGAAATGAGTGCCCCCGTAAACAATGGAATGGGGGATCTGACCGACCTGTTTTAAGCGGGTCAGCCCGGGCCGAAAGGGTATATTTTTATCGAAATAAAACGAGACCCCCGCCGAAATCATTTCGGCGGGGGTATTTTCAGAAAAGGAGTCTCACCATTGCACCAAAAACGGGGATGTTACGTACCAAAAAGAAGACCAACATCACACAAAGCCACGCAATGAGCGAGGGGATGGAATAGAACCCGTCGAGCAGGCGCTTGGCAAACGCCCATTTCCCGAGCCGCCATCCGTGTAACAGCAAAAACGACAGCCATAAGAACATAGCCAACGCAAACAAAAACGGGTTATGTCCCAATGCTTCGCCAATGCGTAAGCGGAACAATGCATGGGCGAAATGGGTGCCGCCGCAAGTGACGCATTGGCCGCCGAAACGCGCCCACGAACACACCGAGTGGTGTGCGAGCATCTGTTCGCTCAACCATCCGCCGAAAAGCCAGGTGGGGATAAACAAAGCGTCAGCCGCATACAGCCAACCGTTGGTTTGAAACAATTTTTTCATATCTGCAAAGAACAACAAGCCGTCATATATGAGCGGCTTGTTGTGTTCCGATCAATTAATAGTACGTCTCCGCAGCGAGTTCTTCCCAAAGGCTGGAGGAGGCTATAATGCCGCTGAGAACGGCGTTGAGAAGAATAAAGATCACAATGATCACAATGGCGACGATGGAGAGGATCACACCCGCCTTAGCCTTTTTATTTTCAAAGCCTTCTGCTGCCGAAAGTGTTTCTGCCTGCTTGCCGAGCACAATGCCGACAATGGCGCATGTCAACGGGATCGCACCGCCGAGACAGGCGAGAAGGCAGGAGCAGATCGTACCCAGGGCCAAGGCAACGATGCCGAGAACCAAGGAGGCCGTACCTTTGCCGCTGCCGGGATCTATCGCCGGGGGCGCCGGTTGTTGTGCATAGGCGGGTTGGGGCGGCATCGGCGGCTGCGCATAGGCGGGGTTGGGCGGCACCGGTACCGGCGGCGCCGCGGGTGTGGGTACAGCCGGTGTCGGCGACGGGGGCGCTTCGGGCACCGACGGCGTCTCGGGGGTGACGGGTGCGGAGACCGTTTCCTGCGGAGCAGGGGCATCTTCCAAGCGGGCGCCGCAACGTGTGCAGAACGCCGCACCTTCGCTTTCAAAGCCGCAATTCTTGCATACCATACTGGGTGGAACCTCCCGATCAATAGTGTTTGGAATTACTATAGCACATTCTTTTAGGTTTTTCAACAAAAATTCGCAAGAAAACGCGTTCGGCGAAAACTCTTGTCAAAACACACAAAATGAGAGGTGGCTTCTTGAGGAATGTGCCGACGGAATGCCGTGGTCGGTGCCGCCCGCGTCCGTGTGCGGTTTGTCCGACACATGGGACGGTACATGCCTCGTCACAATGCACAAAGAATGGGGGCTTTTTTTGCTCGAAATGCCGAGCGCGTTTCACTTGACGGCTTGATAAGAAAAGGAGTATAATAATTCTGTGATTTCTATACTCATTTTTTATCAAGGAGAGAGAGTTATGAACATGAAGCGTTTTCTGACTTGCGTGTTGTGTATGGCGTTGCTGCTTAGTGCCGTGCCGTGTACCTTCGCGCTCGCCGACACGGCACAAAGCAGTGCGCAGCTGTCGATGGACAACTACGTGCTGAAGACCGTGTATGAAAGTGCGACTGCCAACATTACCGGTTCGGCAGGCAATTACAACTACGGGAGCCTGTGGAGACAGGATCTCGGCGTAGACGCCACGGGCGTGGCGGTGGAAGATCTGGCGATACAGTTCAGCATTTTCTATGTTGACAGCGAAGATCCCACCTCCAATGCCTTCTGGGAGACGGCGGCGGTGCGTATGTTCGCATCGACCGAGTTCAACGCCGGTGACCGCTTCACCTGGACGAAGGAACAGATCGTCCGCACCGACGGACAGCCGTTGCGCCCCGGCGTGTGGAACGACGTGGTGTTGCCGTTCTCGATCGCAACGCCGACCGGCACCTTCGATCCGAACACCGAAAAGATCACCTTCGTGTGGCCGGAGTTCTGGAACGTGGCGAAGAACACCTGGACGGTCAAATTCGACAAGTTCTGCTTCGTGGATATGTCGCGTGCGGCGTTCAAACCCCAGCGCGTGGCGGCACTGCCGTACGACCAGACCTTCACCATCGCGGGCGACGGTGTCAACAAGGCGTCCGGTTTCTCGAAGGGACAGGCCAACAACCCCGTGATCGACGTCAGCGGCTACAACACGGCAGATCTCGCGCTCCAGCTGGATATCGAGATCCACAACGTTACCAACCCCGGCAGCATGGCGAATTTCGGCGGCTGGGGCGATGCCAAGGTGGAGTTGACTTCCGCCGGCAAGTGGGATGCCAACGAGATCAACTGGAGCTTTGCCAACGTGAACTTCCGCGAAGGCAAGCACACCTATACCTTCCGTTTCTCGGAAGCAGGCACGCAGGGCGACGCTATCGACTATTCCGCCATCAATTATATGCGTGCGTTCATGGTGAACTGGCCTGCGGCGATGACCGACACCTACACGGTGGAGATCTTCAATGCGCGCATTGTGGATATGACCACCGAAGCGCGTGATCTGATGGATAACTACGTGGTGGGCGACGTGCCGGTTGCGAATACGATGACGCCCTTGGCGTCCGGTTCGCTCTACAACTACGGCGCGTGGGTGCGCGATTTCAACATCGACGCCTCGAGCGTGAAGCCGACCGATATGGCGATCTCGGCGCGCCTGTTCTTTATGGATACCGAAGACCCCGACAGCCGTGCGTTCGTGGAGAATTCTTCGGGTGAACTGTACATTTCGGATACCTTCGTGGGCGAAAACGGCGGTACCCGTTTGGTGTGGAAGACCAGAAACCTCCGTGCGGCCGACGGCAGCGAACTGGTGCCGGGCGAGTGGAACGACATTCTGTTGCCGATGACCACCTGCTACAGCGGCGGTGCGTTGGATATTGCCACCAAGCCCCTGACCTTCTTCTGGTGGCAGCATTACAGCATTCCCAGCAACACCGTTGTGGTGCGTATGACCGACGTGCGGGTCGTGGATATGAGCCGTGCGTACGTGGCTCCCGAAGAGCCGACCTACGACACCACCTATCTGGTGGGTGAGATCCCCTTCACGATGGATAAGACGGTCGCGGTGGGCGGCACCTTCGCCGCGGGCACCACGTTCGACGCGATCGATGCCACGGCGCACAACCCCGCGAAGCTCGCGCTGGAGATCGACATCACCGCGACGGGCGACGTGGCGGGCATGAAGGGTGCGAACGGTCAGATCGAGTTGACCTCCGGCGGCACTTGTGACAAGAATGAGCTTTCCTACAACATCGGCGGTCTCGACTGGGAGATCAACGAGCGTACCTATACCGTGCCGCTCTCCTCGATGACGACGACGGGCGGCGATATCGACCTGTCCGCCATCAATTACATGCGTATGTACATCAGCGGCTGGAATACGGCGCTGACGGGCGCGGTCACCCTGAAGGTGACGGCGGTGCGTCTGGTGGACCTCACCTCCACCGAGCCGACCACCGTGCTGCCGAGCGTGTTCTCGGACGGCATGATGTTCCAGCAGAACAAACCGATGAACGTCTTCGGTTACGGCGAGGCAGGCACGGCGATGACTGCGGAACTGTACAAGGGCGAAGAATTGGTGGAGACCGTCACCGGCAAGGTGAATGCCGACGGCCGCTTTGACCTCGCGTTTGCGGCGCGTGCCGGCAGTTACGACAAATATGCCATCCACGTATACGGCGGCGATCTGGACGAAACGGTCAACGATATTCTGATCGGTGAACTGTGGATCGCGGGCGGTCAGTCCAACATGGAACTGCAGATCGCCGTGGTCGCCGACAAGGACGAGATGCTGAAATGGAACAACGAAAACGTGCGTGTGTTCTGGATGCCCACCCGTCCCTCGGGCGACGTGTTGCTCGATCCCGCGCGTGACATCAAGGGTGCATACTGGCTCGACGGCACCGACACGAAGGCACTCGGTTCCACCTACGTTTCCGCACTGGCGTTCGTGTTTGCGAACAAGCTGCAAGAACAACTCGGCGTGCCGGTCGGTTTCCTCAACACCGCACTGGGTGCGACGCAGATCGAAGCGTGGCTTTCCCGCGAGGCGATCGACAGCGACCTTACGCTGAAGAACGAACTGTATAAACGCGGTCTTTATTACGACGAGGAATTCTGGTCTACCACCAACGGCACGATGGCGACGTGGTATAACCAGAAGGTCGGCCCGCTGGCGGGCTTGAACGTTGCGGGTGCCATTTGGTACCAGGGCGAAAGCAACTCGAACCGTTCGGAACTGTACGGTCAGGAACTGGCATTGTTGAAGACGAGTTGGGGCGAAGCGTTCGGCTTTGCAGACGGCGATATGCCCTTTATCTTCACGCAGGTGGCACCCTACCGCTACGATAACGGCGCTTCCAATACCCAGCACCTCGGCTACCTTGCCGAGAATATGGAAAAGGGTTGGGCGCTGTGCGATCCCGACACCACGTCCATGATCACCATCTACGATCTGCCGCTCGATCACATGAGGGAAGACGGCGTGTCCACCACCAACCCGATCCATCCGCGTGTGAAGATGCCGGTCGGCGAGCGTTTTGCCGCGGCGGCGATGAACATGGTGTACGGCGGCACGGAAGAATACACCGCCCCCGTTTTCCAATCGATGGAGATCAAGGATAACGCGATCTATATCACCTTCGATCGTGTGGGCGCGGGTCTCAAGACCACCGACGGCACGCAAAACGTACACGGCTTCACCCTGTGCGGCGCGGACGGTATCTATGTGAACGCCGAAGCGGTACTGGTGGATGCCGACACCGTGAAGGTGTGGAACAACCGTGTGGCGAACCCCGTGAACGCGACCTACGCGTTCGATAACTTTAACCAGGGTGCGAATCTCGCGAACGCCGCCGACATTCCGGCCTCGCCTTTCCGCACCGCAAAATTCGACGACACCACTTTGAAACCCGAAGCTTCGCAGTCCTACTTCACGGCGCAGGATTGGATGCTGGCAGATAAGGACGTGTGGGTGTACGATTCCACCTACACGCAGGAATATGCGACGGCGTTCCGTCCCTCCTTCCAAGTGACGGGCGGCACGTACGGCTACACCGACAAGTTGCAGATGGAAGGCACGGGCGCTCTGCGCGTGGACTTCGACGGCAACTTCACGGTGGCGCCCATCCTCACGTATGAAAGCGTGAAGGAATCTTACGTGAACTTTAACAGCCTCTCCGTTTGGGTGATGAACGCGGGCGAAACCGCCGTGGATCTCGCCCTCACGGTGAACGGCACCACCACGGTCGGCACGGTCACCCTCGCGGCAAATGCGAACAAGTATCAACTCGTCACCTTCGATCTGTCGGCGGTGGACGCGACGTCCTTCACCTTCGGCGGCACGGCGGCGTTGGCAGGTACGGTCTTCTTCGATGGGTTCTCCTTCGGTATGACCGCTCCCGTTACGGCAGAAAGCACGCTGAACGCGCAGGCGGCGGAGATCACGGTGGACGATGCGGCGTTTGCGCCGTATCTGAACGCCGAAGGATTGAATCTCTACAGCCCCGAAACGGTGGCGGCTTACAATGCCGCGGTGGCGAAGGCCGAAGCGGTGCTTAGCGGCGAGGCTACCCTGCTCGCCCGCTACGATGCGCTGACGGCGCTCGAAGCGGCGTATAACGGTTTGGCGACCGTGTTGGATACCAACCGCGCGATTCTGGAACTCAACAACGCGGACGGCGCGGTGCTGGACGGCATCAAGACCTACGCGGCTGTCGGCAGTGTCAGTGCCGTTCCCGTGCAGATCCCCGGCACCGACTTGTACGGCGTGAAGATGAATGCGCACAACGGCGGTATCTCCTTCTCGCTCGCGGACATCGGTATCACCGCCGAAGATCTCGCGAACGGACAGCAACTCGCCTTCTCGGTGGAATACTATATGCCGAGTGCGGTGTTTGCCGATACCCGACTCGCGATGCAGTGCGGCGGCAATACCAACTACATTTTGTGGAATCAGTTCGGCGGCACCTCGTGGAACGGTCCGTGTGTCAACACGGGCAGCACGCTGCCGCGTGACCAAGTGGGCGTGGCTACCTTTATTCTCGGTAAAGACGTCATCTATTCCGCGCCCAACTACAACGGCACGGGCACGACCACGACCTACGATTCGTTGACCGATGCCACCGCGCTCATCAACGGCAGTAACGTCGTGTTCCGTAAATACAGCCACGGTTCCAACCCGGCATTTGACGGTCAGGACGATTTCTACATCCTCTCTGTCACCGTGTTCCCGGCGGAGCGTTTGCGGGAGGTTGAGGCCGATGACGTCGATTATGAGTACATCGACTTCACCCGGGCGGCGAACCCCTACTATCCCGAAATCACCACTACCGTTTCGAAGGGCCTCAAGGTGATCGAACACAACACCGAAAACTGGAGCGACGGCACCCAGCGTTTCCGCTACTACTGCGTGGCGGTGACCGATGCGAAGTCGCCCGACGGTGTGAAGCGCAACGACGTGGAACTCACCATCTACGCGAAGGAAGGCTCGGGTCTCAAGACGGTACACATCGATGCCCAGAAGTATTCGGCGGCAGAGATGACCGCACTCGGTAAAGGCGACGGTTACAAGTACGGCTACAGCCAGGATATTCCCGTGGTGGATGGCGTGGCAAAGGTCGTGCTGGAAGACGTACTGTTCCTGAACGAACTCACCAGCGGCGGCTCCATCCGTATCCGCGATACGCTGTACGATCGCAGCGGTTCGGAAGGTGCGTATGTATACACCGATCACCTCGGCGATGAGGTGCGCGATATTGCGCGTATCGAAGTGCGGGTGCTCTCCTGCGACCATGAAAACACCACCACCACGACGGAGGAGGCGACCTGCGCTGTCGACGGTTCGGTCACCGTGACCTGCGACGCTTGCGGCGAGGTCATCTCGACCGAAGTCATCCCCGCTACCGGTCACGACGAAGGCGTCATTGAAGGCGCGTTCGACGCTACCGCTACCGCGCCCGGTTACACCGGCGATCTGGTGTGCGGCGTTTGCGGCGAACTGCTCGAGGAAGGCACTGAGATCCCCATGAAGGTCGCCGAGATCATCGACGGCCGTTACTACGAAGACGGCGTGAAGGTGCCGTATGCGGGTCTCGTGCTGTACAAGGGCAACTACTACTACGTGAACAACAACGCGAAGGTGGAGACCGGTCGCTTCTTTGCGAGCAACTTCAACGAGTTCACCCAGTTCACGAGCGGTTACTACTACTTCGACGAGAACGGTGTGATGAACACCGAGCCGGCTGTGATCGACGGTTACTACTACGGCGAAAACGGCAAGTGCGAAGCGTATGCGGGTCTCGTGGAAGT
>JAZNTV010000060.1:0-1634 GCA_045591985.1 Acutalibacteraceae bacterium | reverse complement strand
GGGTCTCCCGACTGTTGGGGACACTGGTCCCCCACCAAAGAGGCGCCGTCGGATACCAATTACCGCACCGAGATGTTTCCCGACTGCGCGGAATATCCGCCCGAAGCACTGCACGACACGGCATTTTCGCCGTATCCCGACGGCACGCCTGTGCGGCTGTATGCGTCGAAGTCCCCCGCGACCATCGATACGCATTTTCGATGGATGAAAGAATACGGCATCGACGGGGTGGGCGTTCAGCGGTTTTTCGGCGCGACGTCGGCGGAATACCGTGTGCAAGACGATTTTCTTTCCGATATCATGCGTGCGGCGGAGTGTCACGGACGGCTCGCGTATATGATGTACGATACCAGCGGATACGGTGGCGGCGGGGAAACGGCACTCGCACGGATGAAAGCGGACGTGGAAGTAAACGTGGAGCCGCGTATGTTGGCGTCGCCTGCCTATGCTCATGCGCACGGCAGACCCGTAATGTGTGTCTGGGGGCTTTCGCCGCTCGAAGGGAAACGCTATCCGCCCGCCGACGAGGCGCTCGAACTGGTGCGCTGGCTGAAGGAGCGCGGGTATTTCGTCATCGGCGGTCTGCCCGACAATTCGTGGGCGGAAGAAACGGGCCCTTACGCCGCGGTGTATGAAGCGCTGGATATGATCTCGCCGTGGACCCCCGGCCGATTCCGTGAGGAAACGCTCGCCGCGTGGGTGGAAGATCATCTGGCACGCGATCTCGCGTACGTTCACGCACACGGGCAGGAATATCAACCGGTGCTTCACGCGGGCTTCGCGTGGAGTAACTTTAAGTCGAGCGGCGACCCGAACGCCACGCCGCGTTGCGCGGGGCGCTTTTTGTGGGAGCAAGCGAAGCGGTATGCCGCGGCGGGGGTGCGCCAGGCGTATTTCGCGATGCTCGATGAATACGACGAGGGTACGGCTCTTTTGAAAGCGGCACCCGACTCCTACGCGTTGCCGAACGGCACGCCGTATTTTCAAACCCTTGCGGCAGACGGCTTTTGGCTGTCGTCCGATTTTTATATGCGGCTCGGCGGCGCGGTGGCAAAGACCTTGCGCGGCGAATGTGCGGTAAGCGACGACGTGCCGGTGCCCCATTCCGAAGGACCTGTGTTTTGGCGCAACGGATTTGAGATGCGCGAAGCGTGCGCCAAAGTGCGCGGCGGCACGGCGACGGCGCGCCTTTGTGCGGTGGACGTATGCGTGCCGCACGGAAAAGTGCTTGAGCAAGAGGCGGTGCAACTGGAAGTCGCTTCGGTATTGGAGGGCGCGGTCGGTGACGTATGCGCCACGGGGCGGTATGCCTTTGGCTTTGCGGGTGTGTGTATGAGCGCGGGGCGTTGCCGCGTGACGTATCGCTTGGCGAAGACCGCCGTTACCGTTTCGGAAGGGTTGACGCTTTCGTATAAATTCCGTCCGCTCTCGGCGGAAGGCGATTGCGTGGGTGTGGATCTGCTTTTGGACGACGGCACCCGTTTGTCGCAATATCTGCCTGCCGCGTTGGCGCCGAAGGGTGTGTTCAGCGGTGAGGATACCGCGTTTGCCGACGTGGAACTTGTGTTGCCCGAAGAATTGGTCGGGCGCACGGTGACGGCGGTGCTGGTGGCGTACGACGCCGCGGGCGAAGG
>JAZNTV010000059.1:0-31149 GCA_045591985.1 Acutalibacteraceae bacterium | reverse complement strand
CCCAGATTTGAACTGGGGAATCGGAGTTTTGCAGACTCGTGCCTTACCACTTGGCTATGGCGCCGTATAAACGGAAAGACGTCAATGATGGACGTCTTTCCGTTGTTTTTGGAGCGGCTTACGAGGCTCGAACTCGTTATCTCCACCTTGGCAAGGTGGCGCTCTACCAGATGAGCTAAAGCCGCAGGGAATGGTGCCTCCGATCGGAATCGAACCAATGACACGAGGATTTTCAGTCCTCTGCTCTACCAACTGAGCTACAGAGGCAAATTTGGCGACCCGGAACGGGCTCGAACCGTCGACCTCTAGCGTGACAGGCTAGCGTTCTAACCAGCTGAACTACCGGGCCAAATTTGTTTGGTGGGAACAACAGGGCTCGAACCTGTGACCCCCTGCTTGTAAGGCAGGTGCTCTCCCAGCTGAGCTATGCTCCCCCATACATGCCGCATCAGCGACGGGTTATATAATACTATAAAACTTCTCGCTTGTCAACCCTTTTTTAAGGAAATTTTCAAGTTTTTTCAAAAGAATTTTCAGCCCTCACGTTCGGCCGCCATCCGTTCCAATTCCTCACATTCAAAACGATACACCGCATCGCAAAAACGACACGTCGCCTCCACTTTCCCCTCTTCATCGGGCATCTCGCGCAATTCTTTTGCCGAAAGAGTCGCGAACGCGCCAATCACCTTTTCACGCGAACAATTGCAACGATAGGACGGTTCGTAGGTATCCAAAATATCGAACGGCATATCGGTCAACGCCCGCGCCAAAATGTCCTCGGGACTATGGCCGGCAGAAAGCAATTCCGTCATCGGCGGCAAAGTCGCGATATTTTTTTCCAATTGATCGATCACCTCTTCGGGGCAAAACGGTAACAACTGGATCAACAAACCGCCCGCTGTTTTCACAGACAGATCGGGGTTGACCAATACGCCGAGCGCACATACCGTCGGGGTCTGTTCGCTGGTGGCGTAATACGACGTAATGTCCTCGGCAATTTCGCCCGATACAAGCGGTGTACAACCGATATACGGCTCTTTTTCACCGCTGTCACGAATTACATACAAGAAGCCTTCGGTGCCAACGGCACCGCTGACATCCAATTTACCGTTCGCTTTCAAAGGGATCTCTACCACAGGCTCTTGCGCATAGCCTCGCACGTTACCGTAGGAATCAGAGACCGCCATCACCGTGCCAGCAGGACCGCCGCCTGCCAGTTTCAGCGTAATGCTGTCCTTCTCCCCCTTCATCATTACACCCATCATGGACGCCGCCGTCAACAAACGGCCAAGCGCAGCCGTTACCACAGCGGAGGGCGCATGAATCTGTTCGGCGCGAGACACGATATCGGTCGAATCCAAAACCATAGCCATAACACAGCCGTCTTGTGTGATACAACGTGTGATCTTTCCCATTTTCTTATCCTCGATTCACATAATTCGTTGTGTCGTTGCGCGCAACGAACACCCATCGCTCTTCCGTTTCCGTCGGCGCCTCGTTTGTAAGATCACCATATACGGCAAGCGGAGTAAACTGCGCCGCTTTTAACATATCTTCCCACTTTTTGAGCGAATACGCCCGTTCGACGATCTCCTCTTCAAAGCGTTCATATGTGCCGTCGTCCTGCTCGACAAAAATGTCCAAGTACATCGTAACCTTATTGTCGCGCGCGGTATAGCGATTACGCCACGCGCAAAGGAACTCTTCCTCCTCAAAGACAAAGGCGTTATCACCGAGCACCTCGCGATGTTTATACGGCGTATTGACATCGAATATCAACAATCCTTTCGGCTCCACAAACAGCGACAGGCGATGCAACACCTGTTCCACCGCTGCCGAAGACGGAAGGTGATTCAAACTGTCCAGTGTGCAGACGGCACCTTCCACCGTACCGAAAAGATCAAGTTCGGTCATATCCTGGCAAAGCCACAAAGCATCGACATCGGCAACGGAACCTTTTTCTATCGCCGCCGCCAGCATATCTTCCGAGCTATCCACCGCCACCATATCACACCCGCGTTTGGCCAATTCCAATGTTAAACTGCCCGAACCGCACGCGAGATCCAACAGGGTACCGTATTTACCGCCGTGCAAAGAAAACAGCGAGAGCAGATAGTCCGCACGCTCGCTGTAATCTACCTCCATCAGGCGGTCATAGACCATGGCCAAGGATGAATACCCACTCAAGAGTCGGACTCCTCCTTAGCATTCATACGGGAAAAGACCATGTTGTATGCATCACAGCCATAGATCAGCGAACGATTAACGCGGCTGATAGTCGCCGTCGAAGCACCGGTCGCCGCAACAATATCACTGTACACACGCTTTTCATTCAACATTTTCGCCACTACAATGCGTTGCGACAACGCGCGAAGTTCCGACACCGTGCACAGATCCTCGAAAAATTGATAGCATTCCTCAGGGGTCTTCAACGTCAAAATTGCATCAAACAAGAAATCGGTATTTTTATCCTTAATTTTCGAATTCATAATCCGTTGCCTCCCAATATAAAATCCGCCCGTATTCATAGTTTACCATATTACAGTGAGAAAGTAAAGAGGTTTTTCAAAAAAGCGTCCGCTTTTTTTGAAAACGGACGCTTTTCTTGTTATAACGTAACTTTATGGAAGGCTTTTTTACCGCGTTTAAGCACGACATGCCCCTTTTCAAAGGCCGCGGGCAACACTTTATAGTTGATATCGGTGATCTTTTCATCATCCACCGAAACGCCGCCTTGTTCCACTGCACGGCGCGCTTCGCTGCGAGACGGCGTAAGCCCCGTCAACACCAGCAGCTCCAGCACCGAGATACCATCGCCGAGTTGCTCTGCGGTGATGGCGGTCTGCGGCATGTGTGCGGTATCCCCGTTGCCGCCGAACAGCGCTTTTGCCGCCGCAAGCGCTTTGTCCGCTTCGTCTTTACCGTGTACCAACGCCGTAACTTCATAAGCCAAGCGCTCTTTAACCTTATTAATATTCGGCTCTTTCTCCAGTTCGGCAATTTCTTCCACCGGAACAAACGTGAGCATCTTCAGGCAACGGATGACGTCGGCATCCGCCACATTACGCCAATATTGGAAGAAATCATACGGCGAGGTTTTTTCGACATCCAGCCATACCGCACCTTTTTCGGTCTTCCCCATCTTCTTACCTTCGGAAGTGGTAAGCAACGCAAATGTCATACCATATACTTCTTTGCCGGCCTTGCGACGGCACAATTCCACACCGCCGATGATGTTTGACCACTGATCGTCGCCGCCGAGTTCCATTGTACAATCGTACTCTTCGTTCAGACGATAGAAGTCATAACTCTGCATCAACATATAGTTAAACTCCAGGAAGGAGAGGCCGCGTTCCATACGGCTCTTAAAGCATTCCGCCGTAAGCATGCGGTTGACGGAAAAATGCACACCGACTTCACGCAGAAAATCTACATAGTTTAAATCGAGCAGCCAGTCACCGTTATTTACCATCAGCGCTTGGCCATCCGAAAAATCCACGAAGCGCGCCATCTGCTGTTTGAAGCAGGCAACGTTGTGAGCAATCGTCTCTTTGGTCATCATTTTACGCATGTCTGTCTTGCCGGTGGGGTCGCCGACCATAGCCGTGCCGCCACCGAGCAACGCCATCGGACGATGACCGGCGCGCTGCATGTGCGCCATCACCATCAGCTGGACAAAGTGACCCACGTGCAGGCTGTCTGCCGTCGGGTCGAAACCGATATAGAAGGTGACCGGCTTATCACCGCCAAGCAGTTCGCGCACCTTTTCTTCGTTGGTGCACTGCGCAATCATGCCGCGTGCGCTGAGTTCATCAAATACGTTTCTCATCTCTTTTTTCCTTTCTTTTTAGCCAAGGGCAAATAAAAAACGCCCTTTGCAAATTGCCTTTGCAGAGGGCGAAAAAAATCCGCGGTACCACCTCTATTTGCCGTCGCCTTACGACAACAGCCTTTAAGGGCGCCGAAACAGCGTCCGCGCGCGTTATCGGGCGCACCCGTCTTCCCTACTCATGACCGACGTTCACTTCAGGTTGCCGCTCCGAAAAGTATTTCCCTTTCGTCGTATACCGTCTTACACCAGCCGACGGCTCTCTGCGCTACGCCGCGAAAGGTACTTCGTTTCTTCACTGCGTTGAGAGTATTAAACCACACTTTTCATAATTTGTCAACCGTTATTTTGTCCGTATTCTCGTCGCAACTCACGTGCCGCCAGAATTCCGCTTTCGGTCACTTCCCCGCCGATAATGCGGGCAAGTTCGCGCTCGCGACCGTCTTCGTCGAGCGGGGTGACTTCCGTACGTGTGCGACCGTTACTGACGGCTTTTTCAATCAGCAAATGGTGATCCGCCTGCGCCGCGATCTGCGCTAAATGGGTCACGCACAGCACCTGTCGACGGCGCATTCCCGAAAGGCCGATTGCCGTTTGGTGGAGTTTTTGCCCCACCTTTAATGCCGCACGGCCGCTGACGCCTGTGTCGATTTCGTCGAACACCAAGGTCTCCATGTCATCCACATCTGCCAATACGGCCTGTAACGCCAACATCACGCGAGACATTTCGCCGCCCGAGGCGATTTTGGCCAGCGGACGCGCCGTCTCTCCGACATTGGCCGCCAACAAAAATTCCACACGATCGGCACCGGTGCTGTTCGGTTCCACTTCTTCCATCGACACGGTCAACCGTGCGCGTGGCATATCCAAAAACGTCATTTGGTCGGTTACGGCACGACAGAACTCCTTCGCCGCCTTTTGACGAGCAAGCGACAACGCCTTTGCCGCTTCTTCGACTTTACGGCGCGCAACCGCTGCTTCGGCAGTCAACCGTGCCTGTTCCGCTTCACCGGATTCCATGGCTTCATATTCTGCGCGGCATTCCGCCAAAAACGCAAGCACATCTGCCGTGGTGGCACCGTATTTCGAGAGCAAACGCCGCACCGATTCGTAACGTGCCTCCACCTCTTCGCGCTCGGCTTCATTACATTCAAGCGCATCACTCAAGCGACGCACGTCATCCATACAGGCATCCAGTTCATATTGCAATGCTTGCAGTTTTTCCGCTGTAACCGACGCAGAATCCATATACTGCCCCGCGTTTTCGAGTGCATCTACGGCGCTCGCTACATCGCTTACCGCCCCTGCACTGTCTTCGTCGCCCGCAAGGTAAGCATACGCCTTGCCGATGGCGGAAGCTATACGTTCGGCATTGCGAAACCGATCGCGTTTAGCACGAAGGAGTTCCTCTTCCCCAACCACTAATGCCGCCTCTTCGATCTCATCGATCTGATAACGCAACAGATCCATACGACGGGCTTTTACCGTTTCATCGATATCGAGCGCCTCCAACGCCGCTACCAGTGCACGATACTCCTTATATACCGATTGATATGCCGTTTTTAGCGCACCCGTACCGCCCAGACGATCCAAATAATCCATATGCGTATCTGTATCCAGTAACGCTTGATTTTCATGCTGACCGTGAATGTTTACTAGGCGGCGTCCCAATGCGCGAAGCATGGCGACCGTTACCGGCCGCCCGTTTACGCGCGCAGAAGCCTTCCCGTCGGCTGTGAGACGACGCTCCAGTAACAACACGCCCTCTTCGTCCGGCTCAAAACCCAGCGCGGTAAGTTCCTCTGTCAGCGTCGGTGAAAAATCGGAAAACACGGCAGAAACCGCGGCACATTCACAATCGGTACGAATAATGTCACGTCGCACGCGCTCACCGAGCACCGCATTCAACGAATCAATAATAATGGATTTACCGGCACCTGTTTCGCCGCTGAGCACGTTAAATCCGCAATCAAAGGTGATGTCGGCACGCTCGATGACCGCAATATTTTCAATATGTAAGCTGTTCAGCACGGTGCCATACCACCTTTCGTTTTACTTCTTGATCAATTTTTTCAGTTCGGTCACCAATCCGATGGCCTGATTTTCGCTCTTTACAATACAAATAATAGTATCGTCTCCCGCCAGTGTCCCGATCACATCTTTCCAATGCATCGAATCCATCGAGGCACAAACCGCCTGTGCCATACCGGGGAGTGAGCGAACCACCACGATATTCCCCGCATAGTCCACACTTTGCACCGTTTCGGAAAACAGTGAATAAAACTGTCCCGAAATAGTCACATTTTCTGCTTTGGCAGGCGCATATCGATAGGTGCCGTCCGCCCCCAAGGTTTTGATAAGGCGCAGTTCTTTGATATCGCGCGACACGGTCGCCTGTGTTACTTGAAACCCTTCCTCACGAAGCAATTCGATCAGTTCTTCCTGCGTATCTACCGCCTTGTCACGGAGGATCTCCAAAATTTTGGCATGCCGTTTGGTCTTCATAAACTATGTACCTTCTTTCAACGATCGGTCAATTTTCGATTCAGCACCTCATAAAATTCGGTGGGGCGCAATTGTACGATACGCGCACCAAGCGCACTGCGCCGCACCGTCACCGTATCTCCGTATGCAAGCGAGACCGCCTCTTCCCCATCCACGGTGAGATACGTCGCGCGACCTTCACTTTCGGGACATAACGTTAAGCACACGTTTTCGCCGAATATGTAGGGACGTGTATGTAACGAGTGCGGACAAATCGGAGTCATCAACAAACAATTCACTGCGGGATCTACCACCGGGCCACCCGCCGACAACGAATAGGCCGTTGATCCCGTCGGCGTAGCAACGATCACACCGTCGGCGCGATACGATACCACAGGTTTCCCATCGCTTTGTACCGAAAGGCGAATCATACGCGAAGGATTTCCGCGGGAAATCACCGCTTCGTTCAGCGCATACAACACGCGATCGCCCACCGCACTGTGGACGGTAACTTCCAACATCATACGGCGACTTACCGTGAGCGTACCGTCTATAAGATGTTCCAATGCTGCCAGATCTTCCGCTTCCATACTCGCCATGAAACCGAGATGTCCGCAGTTGATGCCGAGTACCGAACGTTCATAGCGCGCGGCATGTTTCGCCGCGTGGATCAACGTGCCGTCGCCGCCAAGCGCCAGCACCATATCGGTATCGCGAATAAGCGCCTCGATCTCGCACGGCGGAAACGATGTATCCTCAGACACGACAGAGTCAATTCCGAGCGAGTTCAACTTCTCGCATACCGTTTTCACCACAGCCTCCACACCGTTCACCTGACGGTTCGGCAGTATTGCCACACGCATGGTGACACCTCCTTACAACGCATCAAACGCCTCATTTACCAACGCTTTGATATCCAAACTCACATTCTCGGTGTTACGCTGTAACACCGCCAAATACTCAATATTTCCTTCTCCGCCGCGAATGGGCGAATAGGATAAGCAACGGCATCCGCATCCAAAAGCCGAACAAGCAGCCAAAACATCGCGCAACACCGCTGTGTGTATCGCACGGTCTTTCACTACGCCGTTCTTACCGACGGCACTGCGTCCCGCCTCGAATTGCGGCTTAACAAGACACACCAGAACGGCCTGCGGGGCAAGCAGTTCCAACACCGACGGCAACACCTGTTTCAGGGAGATAAACGAAACGTCGATCGAACAGAATGTCGGTATTTCTTTTAATTTCTCCTTCAACGCAATGTCACGAATATCGGTGTTTTCAAGCGAAACCACCGCCCCATCCGCACGAAGCGACGGATGCAACTGCCCCGATCCAACGTCCACGGCATAGACCAAACGTGCTCCGTGTTGGCGCATACAGTCGGTAAATCCGCCGGTCGAGGCGCCCACATCCATTGCCACCACACCGTTCAACTCCAGTGCTGCAATTTCAATGGCTTTCTCCAGTTTATACCCACCGCGCCCGACATATCGCTCACGCACGTCACAGCAAACCACATCTTCTTCGGCTACGGCAAAAGCGGGCTTTTTTATCGTGCGGCCGTTCACCGTTACCTCGCCCGCTTCGATGTGGCGTTTGGCAACATCTCGTCCGCCGAATATACCGTGTTGTACCAACCAAAGATCCAGCCGAATGCTCATAATACGTCTCCACCGACCGCACGCAGGATGCCTTCCACATCCAGGCCCGCCTTTTTCAAGCCGGATGCCACCGTGCACACGCCGGGATTTTCTTCGATCGCGTGCACCGTGTAGTGACGGGCAAACTCTTTATGTGCCAACGCGTTGCCGAATCGTTCAGCGACGCCTCCTGCCGGCGCACTTTCTTCAAAGAAGTGCACATGATAGTGAGCCAAAGCCAATTCCACGCACTTTTGATCGATCGGTTTGATACGATTCAGTTTTAAGACCGATGTCGGGCGTCCGTTTTGAGTAAGAATTTTTGCCGCTTCCAGAACATTGGCGCAAAGACGGCCGTATGTGATAAGCAACGTTTTGGCCCCTTCCGCACGCAGATAGGTATACGGTCGTTCGCTGGGTGCCAATTCCGTTGACGCAAGCGGCGCCCCTTTCGGATATCGCACGGCAACGGGGCCTTCCACGTCGTACAACGCCTGTTTAAGTTGCAACTCCAACTCCTCGAACGTTGCGGGAGAAAATACCGTCATTTGCGGCACGGAATTGAGCAACGGCACATCAAAGATACCTTGATGCGTTTCACCGTCGTCCGGCACCACACCCGCGCGATCCACCGCCAACACCACGTGGCTGTTCAACAGGGAGGTGTCGTTCAGCAATTGGTCGCCGCACCGCTGTAAGAAGGTGGAATACACGGCAAACACCGGGCGGAGTCCGCCCTGTGCCATACCCGAACAAAAGGTTACACCGTGCTCCTCGGCAATACCCACATCAAAAAAGCGAGACGGATATGCTACCGCAAAATCCTTCAAACCCGTACCGTCGGTCATCGCCGCCGTTACGGCACAAATGCGGTCGTCTTCCGCCGCTAATTTTTGCAACTGTTGACCGAATACACTCGAAAAGGAGGTACTCGGTGCCGCCGTTTGACCGGTTGTAATATCAAATTTTCCCACACCGTGGTAGATTGCGGGGTTTTTGATTGCGAAATCGTAACCTTTTCCTTTGGTCGTCAAGACGTGAAGCAACACCGGACGCTCCAACTTTTTCGCCGTGAGCAACGCTTCGTCCAACGAAGCGATATTGTGCCCGTCGATCGGTCCGTGGTAATGGAATCCCATTTCTTCAAACATCGTGCTGGAACGATACAAGCGGCGTTTAACCTGATCCTTTTGTCCCTCCACAAAACGGTATAACGAACCGCCTATCAACGGAATGCGGCTAAGCACACGACCAAACACCTGTTTGAACCGCAAATAGCGGCGGCGTATACGCAGTTTCGCCAAATGGCGCGCCACGAACCCCACATTTTGATTGATAGACATACGGTTATCGTTTAAGATCACGATCAAGCGATCGTGACTGCGCCCCGCATTGGAAAGGCCCTCATAGGCCAAACCGCCCGTCAGTGCACCGTCTCCCATCACGGCAATCACATATCCGTCGTCGCCTGTTATTTTTTTCGCCTTGGCCAAACCGTTGGCCGCCGAAACCGACGTACTGCTGTGTCCGGTAATAAAACAATCGGTCTCACTCTCGGCGGGCGAAGGAAAACCGGTAATACCGTCTTCCTGCCGTAACGTATGAAATGCCTCGGCGCGCCCGGTCAACAATTTATGCACATAGCATTGATGGCCTACATCCCACACCACTTGATCCTTCGGAAAATGAAACGCGCGATGCAAGGCAATCGTCAGCTCCACTACACCGAGATTGGATGCCAGATGGCCGCCGTTTTGCGATACCGTTTCAATCATGATCTGCCGTAACACATCGCACAGTTCATTCAGTTCGGTCTTATCCATCTTTCGCAACGTGGCAGGATCGGGTATTTTTGTCCACAAACCGTTATGCTCCGGCATTCTTTTCAGTCCTTTCCGTTATAGTTAGTTACGACCGTTTACCAAATGCGAGTAAGCAACGTCTCGGCCAGTCGGCGCAACCCGTCTGCTTTCTCGTCAAAGACGGACAATGCCGCCACCGCCGCTTCGGTACGAGTCTTTGCCAAAGCTTTGGCCCCCTCAACACCAAGCAGAGTTACGTAAGTCGTCTTTTCGTTCTCTTCATCACTGCCCACCGGCTTGCCGAGCACTTCGGCGCTCGATGTGGCATCCAACACATCATCGATGATCTGAAAGCCGAGTCCCAACTCATATCCGAAGGTATGCGCCGCGGCTTTTTGATCCTCGCTCGCGTCAGCCAACAACGCCCCCATACAGCACGCCGCACGAATCAACGCGGCGGTCTTTCCCGCTTGTAAAGTGACAAGGGTATCCATATCCAAGCGTTCCCCTTCCGAGCGAAGGTCCATCACCTGGCCGCCGATCATCCCGTCGATTCCTGCCGCCTCGGCCAATACAAACGCCGCATCCATTGCCGCTTCGGCCGAAATCGTTTTACGCACTGTCGGCGAAAGCACCGTTTCAAACGCGCGATTCAGCAAAGCATCGCCCGTTAAAAGCGCCATTGTTTCGCCGTATGCCGCGTGCACCGATGGTTTTCCGCGGCGCAGAGGACTATTGTCCATACACGGCAGATCGTCGTGCACCAACGAATAACTGTGTATCATTTCGATGGCACAAGCGAAGGGCAAGGCTACTGCCGGATCACCGCCGCACACGCGACAAAACTCCATCACCAATACGGGGCGCAATCGTTTTCCGCCCGCCGCGCAGGCATGCCCCATCGCCTCGGGTACCGGGGTATACTCCGCCGACGAAGCGGGCAACCACTGCGGCAGTGCTGTTTCAACGGCGGTCAGATGCTGTTGCATTTCCTTGGAATACATATACTCATTCCTCCGCTTCACCCGGCACAGTGTCTGCCGACTCTTCAGGGGCACTCAACTTTACGATCTTCTGTTCCGCTTCCTGCAACTGTTTGGCACAATATGCCGTAAGACGCGTCCCCTCTTCGAACAATTTCATCGAATCGTCCAGCGGACAACGCCCGCTTTCCAACGCCGCCACGATTTGTTCCAAACGTGCCATTGCTTTTTCAAAAGTCCATTCGGTTGCCATCAGGCATCCTCCTTCACATCGGCTTTTATATCGATCACGGTACAATCCAGTTGACCGTCCGAAAGCCGTATTTTCACCATTTCACCCGTGGTCACTTGTTCCACCGTTGTCAAAGGCAACTCCTCGCGCAGTGCCATCGCATATCCGCGTGAAAGCACCTTCAAAGGGCTTAACGCGTCCAGTTTCGCACTATACGCCGACAACCGTTTATCTGCCTCTTGCAACGCAATTGTTCCCGCCGCTGTCAAAGCGCGAGTCAAATAATCCAGTCGCACCCCTTGTTCTTCCACCAAAAAGAGCGGTGTGGAAAGACACCGTTTTTCTTTCAGCGCCGCCAAGCGTTTGCTTTCCCGTTCCACCGTGTGTTGCATGTCGCGCTGTAACGTCCAACGGCGCTGTTTCAAAAACGCCAACAACTGTTGTGTATCGGGCACAGCCAATTCCGCAGCCGCCGACGGTGTCGGTGCGCGTAAATCCGCCACAAAATCACAAATGGTAAAATCCGTTTCGTGCCCCACCGCGGAAATAACGGGAATGTCGGATGCCGCCACTGCCCGTGCCACGCGTTCGTCGTTAAACGCCCACAGATCTTCGATCGAACCGCCGCCGCGACCGATGATGATCACATCCGCCGCACGCAAACGATTCAGCCGTTCGAGCGCCTCTACCAACTGCGGCGGTGCACCGTCGCCTTGTACCAGCACGGGAACCAACACGACCCGGGCCATCGGATAACGACGACCGAGCACGTTGATAATATCCCGCACGGCGGCACCGGTCGAAGAGGTAACGACGCCCACACGAGCGGGATACGGCGGGAGCGGGCGTTTACGACGCTCATCAAACAAGCCCTCAGCCGCAAGCCGCGCTTTTAACTGTTCAAACGCCACCTGTAACGCCCCGACGCCGTCGGGTTGCATATCGTCAATATATATTTGGTACGCACCGTCGCGGTCATACAACGACACCTTGGCACGCACGATCACTTTCATACCGTTTTGCGGCTCAAATCGCAATTTAGAGGCACTGCCGCGGAACATTACGGCACGCACGACCGCCCCTTCATCCTTCAACGACATATACAAATGCCCCGAACGATAGTGGTTCGTAAAATTCGAGATCTCGCCGCTCACATAAACGGTGGAAAGGTGCGGATCACTTTCCAACACCGAGCGAACATAGGTATTCAGTTGACTGACAGTAATAACCGTCATGTCACGTCCCCTCCTTCATCGCTCCTAATAAGGCAATGCCCGCCGCGTTATCAGCCGACAACACCGGCGGCGCAAACAGTCCACCGAACCGTTTACCGACCGCTTTTTTCAAAACGGAATTGCTCATCACACCGCCCGCGTACAAAACGGGAAGATCACCATATTCGGCAAGCAAGCGCGCCGTCATTTCTTCCAACGCCACCCGTACATGATCCAGACAAAAACGAGCCACTTCCTCGTGCGGAACACCCTTTTCCAACCGCATGCGGCACTGATTTTCCACACCGGACAAATGGCAATCCGCCCCATCCATCGACGGTTTCGGCGAATAGGTTTCTCCTGCCGCCAGTGCCAACTGCTCCAGCGCGGGACCGGCCGGGAAAGGAAGTCCCATTGCCACTCCGATGCGATCGATCAACTGCCCCGCTTTCAGATCCAACGACCCTGCCACTTGACGACAGGTGATGATCTTTTCGGCATGCGGTTCCACCAACAAAGCGTCGGTTGTGCCGCCCGACACGTGAAACGCCAGAAAACGTTGTTCGAACAGATGCGGTGCTGCGGCACCATATACCGCCGCCGCCACATGCCCCTGCTGATGGGTGAACGTGTGAACCGGAATACCCGACACCGCCGCGATCTGCCGCGCCGTTGCCACCCCGGCCAAAAAGCACGGCATATACGACCCTTCCGCTTCCCGCGGACGGTCGGACACCGCCACACACGTAATCCCGCGCGGCGAAAGAGCCTCCATCAGATCCGGCAGTTGACAGGTATGATGAAACAAGGCGTCGCTTTGGCGCAAGCCACGTTCTCCTTCCTTCACGGGAAGCAAGCGTTTTTGTTGCATCATCGCATTATCTGCCGCACGATACAACGCAAGCGAGGTGGTATAATTGCTGGTATCCACCCCTAAACAGATGGTGTTTTTCATGTGCGTGCCAAGCCGCCGAGCACACCGTTTACAAACGAAGCATCTTCGGTACCGCCGTATTTCTTCGCAAGTTCCACCGCTTCGTTAATTACCACACTGACGGGATTGTCCGTTTCGCTTTGCATCTCGTATACGGCAAGACGCAATACCGTCAGCGCCACACGCGAAAGGCGTTCACGACTCCAGTTATGTAACGCCGGTGTAATGGCCGCATCCAATGCGTCCAATTTTTCTGCCGCACCGACTGCCAAGCGCGAGGCAAACGCGTCAACTTCCACATCGCGCGCTTCACGAGCCGCTTCCAGAATCTCTTCCATTGTCGCGTCGGTGAACATTTTTTCAAACAACAAAATAAACGCCAATTCTCTGGCTTCACGTCTCGTCACAGCGTGACCACCCTTCCTTATTTGCAACTCTTAAACAGCAGCAAAGCCCTTCGCACACTTTTTGTGCGAAGGGCGCATAGATTACTCCGTCGATCCAAAAGCATCTCAACGAGACGCCGCCGTTTGAAAAGCAACGATTTTTGCTGTGCCAAGGCCAAAGCAGAAGCGATCCGCGAGGATCACCGAACATTGTAATGACGGCAAAGGCAAAATCCACCTTTCAAGACATGTTTGGATTCGGTGGTTTAACCTATTTATTGCGCCGCATTCTCTTCCAACACAACGCCGGCAATGTTGACATTCACCCGCGTGACAGGCTTACCCGTCATAGCTTGAACAGCCGCCTTCACGTTTTGCTGAACCGCTGTTGCAATCTCTTGAATTTTTCCGTCGGCACGGATGGTGATGTAGATATCCAGCGAGATCGTACTCTCACGGCTGTTGACAACAACGGCACGCTGAGCAGACGAAGCCACCAGGCCTTTGATGTCCGCGGGACGGTTGACCGTGCTCACAACACCCGGCACCTCACGCGCCGCCGCGCCGGCAATCGTTGCGATCACCTCATCCGAAATGTAGCAACTGCCACTCGTCTTGGGTTTGTTATCCATAGGGAAAACCTCCTTAATTTACGCATCTGTCATGTTAAACGGCATCCCGTTTTACGACACAGCATTTTAAAAGTACAGAACACTTACTTACATTATACCACAAAATATGAAAATGACAACTGTAAATTTACGAATTTACGGAAGATATTTTAATATTTTCGGGTTTTATGTTCGATTGCGTGGTAATGATCTCGGTAATTTGCAATGTTTGCGCCCCGGTAAGCTCCTCTGCCAACACCACCAAGCTGCAATGTTCCCCCTCAATGTACGCCACGCAATCTGAAAAGCCTTTTGCCTTTACAAGGCTTTCGATCGCACTTTCCCGCTCGCCCGCCTCGGCAACTGCCAGAATTTTTTCGGTGGCATCGTCAATCACCGCCTGTGAAGATTTTACGTCGTTCACCAACTCTTGCAAAACCTGCAGCGACTCGGCACGCGCCGTTTCGCGGCTTTCTCTTGCCTGTTTAAAATACGGCGTTTGCACGGTCGTACTCCCCGTCTGTTCTGCGGGAACGGTCGTTGTTCCGTTTACATATTGCGAATCCCCCAAGTGACCGCCCGTTGTCACGGTTGTGTTCTTACCGTCGCCAGCCGTATCGCTCTTCAGATCATTTTGTGCCAAGTAGTAGTTCAGATACACCGCCAAACCCAATGCCACAGCCAACGTAGCAACCAACACCTGTTTTTTCCCGAAAAAACGTTTCATACCTATCGTCCCTTTCCAAATGATTATTTACCGTTACCGGCAACCACACACACGCGCTTGTCCGTAATACTCAACACGGCACACAGCGCGGCTCGCACCCGTTCTTGAACGACCGCATCTCCTCCCCCTTCACAAACTACTACAACCCCTTTCACCGTCGGTTGTAATTCCGTAACCAGCAATCCCTCGTATCCGGTATCGGTCTGCACCAGAATAATCGACTGCTCGTTGTCATCCGCCCGCGAAAGAGCATCTCCTTCGGTCTTATAATCGCTTCCTGTTTTCTCCTCGCTGGCATATACGTATTTCACACCGTTCTCAAGAGTAATCATCACACGACACGCACCCACGCCGTCGATGCGGGAGACCGTCTCGACCAGGCGTTCCTCCAATGTGCGTATGTACGTTTCGGTATCCGTCTTCGTTGCTGTTGTTGTTTCTCGCTTCGGCGGCAACCATTCCGATAAAAAGATCAACAACATACCGACCGTACCGACGATCACCAGGCAACGCACACCGTTTTTGCTTTTCAAAAAAGCGACGATCTTTTCAAGAATATTTTTATACATGTCACACCTCCCGCACCGTTACCTCCACGCCGAATCGTTGCTCCAATATCTGCTTTACGGCTACACGTCGCAAGGCTTGTCGGGCATTCAAATACACTCGAATTTCGCTAATATATATGCCGTCGCGTTCGTGGATATCCGTAATGCCTTCAATTTTCTCGGCCTCCAGTCCGTAAGAGGCCAACGCCGCCGCCCCTGCCTCGGCGATCGCTTCTTGTAGCGGCGCATGCAATTGTTGTTGCAAATGCTCTTGCAATTGTGTCTGTTGTTCATTTTGCAGTTCTGCCGCATTTTGTGATAAAATCCGTTCCCAATCCACCTTTACAAGCGGCGATAAGACGCAAAACAACATCAACACGCCGCACAGCATTTCCAAAAGACGCCCAACGCCGTTTTTCGGTGCCAAAAACTCCGCCACACCGCACGCCGCCGCCACAAAACACAGCGACACGCCCCACGCTTTCAATTCTGTCAACGCCTCACCTCCCCGACAACGTTACCAACGTTGTCGACACAACAAGAAGCAACGCACAAGCGCCGAGCATTCCCATCAACACTTTCACTACCGTTTGCACCGTACCAAGCACACCGCTTACCGACGGAACGCCGAGCATATCCGCCGCCGCGCGGCACAATCCGAGTGCCAACGACCAAGAAAAGCAGAGAAAAAAAGGCGGCAAAACCAGCGCTGCCGCAGCCAACACGCCAAACATCCCCAAGGTAGAACGCAGCAAATGTACACAGCTTGTAAGCGTTCCAAACGCCTCGCTCAGCGCTCCACCGACAATGGGCACAAAACTGCTGATGGTCATTTTAGCCGCTCGTTGTCCCAGCGAATCGGCCGATGCCGCTACCAAACTTTGCATAGAGAGAATACCAACAAACAACGCCGTCACCGTTCCCAGTAACCACATTGCCCCTTTAGCAAGACTGCCGCTGATGCCGGCCAAGCGGTTTCGTTGCGACAAAGATCCCGCCACACCAAGCCCCATCGAAACTGTCAACAGCGGTAACGCCACACGGCCGACCAAAGCATTTACGCATTCTGCCCCCGTAAGCAACACGGTACTGTAAGATGTTGCCAGCGTCGCGTGTCCACCGGCTAAAATCACGGCAGCATAAGTCGGGATAAAACTCAACATCAACACTTGAGCACTCTCTATCGCCTCTTTCACTTGCTCAAAGCAATCGCTGATCGGCAACAAAACCGCCGCGCACACCGCTACCGCACAGATACGACTTACCGTTTCTCCCATAACTCCGCTCGCTGTTGTATGGCGCACGGTTTCAGCGAAAGCGGCCATAACAATTATACCGAGCAACACACCGCACAGCGCGCCTACACCACCCGCTTGTTCTCCAAACAGTGCCATCAAAGTTTCCATCACACGATTCGGCTGTAAAGCGGTATACCTTTCCAGTTCAAGATCGGTAATACCGAGCGAACGCAACAATTCCCGTGTTTGAGCGGGCAACACCTCAAACAGGCGTTCCGCCTCTAACGCCTCTACCTGTTCGCGATACGCTGTATCGACATCCTTCGCGTCAGCTGCGACATGCATCGTCGGCATTCCCCACGCCATCGCCGCCGCAAGCAGAAAAAGAAGCAGTTTTATCCACCGCCCTCGATGAACAGCACGGCGAGATCCAGGATTTGAACAAACAGCGGTAAAATCAAAAGAAGCAGTGCCGCCTTTCCCGCCAGTTCGGTATGAGCCGCCAGCGCATTTTCGCCTGCATCGCGACAAACATCGGCGGTGAGCTGTGTTACCAAACAAATACCGAGCGCCTTCAACAATAACGTAACGCTTGCGTTGTCCACCCCGCCTCGTTCCAACCATTCCGATACCGTACGCAATGGCTGTGTCAATGTTCCGAGTAACAACGCGGTCACCGTCCCGCCTGCTAATACGCTGATTGCCAGCGCCGCTTCGGGACGGTATTGTCGAAGCAATACAGCTAAGAACGCCGTCACTGCCAAAATGCCGCAACACGCCCAAATCTCCATAGCGCATTACAAACCGAATACGGATTTTACCGTATCGAACAGTTCACTGATCTCCACAACAATAATGGATAACACCACGATCAATCCGGCCAATGTAGTGAGCATAGCTTGTTCCTCCCGTCCCGATCGAATCAGCACTTGATTTAACACCGCCACAATAATACCGATGGCGGCAATTTTAAAGATGAGATCCACTTCCATCGGCCTATCCTCCTATAGCCAAAGCAACGCCAACACCACCGCGCCACCTGTCCAAAGCATCAATTCCAGTCGCCCGCGTTTTTCCGCTTCCGCCTGTGCCCTTCGGCGTCGTTCTTCAAACTGCGCGGCATAAAATGCACCGTGTGCCAACTGCCCCGCAACGTCCGATCGTCCGAGTTCTTCTGCAAAACGACACGCCACCATGGCATCCTCGTCTGTAAAGCCAATTCGCTTCACACGTTCTTTCAAGGACGACTGCCATTGTTCGAAGTTGTCCACCTTATCAAACAGCGGAAGATCCCGTGTCATCGTCTTCGAAGCGCGGTGCAACAGCACATCCAACGGTGCCGCCGTATATCGTATTTCACGTATCAGCCAATCCACAAAGCGACACATCGCCCCAAGTGCACGCTCCCGCTCGCGAAGAGACGCCGCCCGCAAGCAACCGATGCCGCTCCCTGCCGCAACAAGCAAACACAAACCTACCCCCTTCATTGGAAAGCCTCCTCTATCGGTACGACGGCATCGATTTCGCCGGGTGCATTCCGCCCGCGCATAACGACAAAAAGATCCCAACACCGCATCTCCAACAGCACTCGCAATGCCTCTCGTTGCCGCAATGCCGCCACATTTTCTGCGTGAATACTGCCAATCGTCGCCACACCGCCGTGCACACAACGCGTCAACGCTTCGATATCCTCCCGTCCCCCCAATTCATCAAACACAACCCCTTCGGGCGACAACGTCCTTAACGCCTGTTCGATCCCTTCTGCCTTGGAGAATCCCCCCAACACATCAAACGGACGCCCCTCCTCAAATGTTGCCGTCAGTTCCCCCCGCTCATCCACTACCGTCAGTTGAGCGGGACGTCGTCGGTCACAGGTCAACGTGCGGATCAAATCGCGTAACAATGTGGTTTTCCCGCTCGCAGGGCCCCCGCACACTAATACACTTTGTAACCGTCCGTTGCGGTACATATACGGCATCAGCGGCATCGCACACCCATGATGTTCGCGCGCGGGACGTAAACACACGGATGTGATGTCCCGTATGGACACAGCTTGTCCGTTTTCAATCACCGCCTGTCCCGCCACACCGGCACGACAACCGTTGGTGGTTGCAATGTATCCGTGACGGATCTCCTCTTGATGCGCATATACCGAGTGACCGCAAAGGTGTGAAAACAGACGATACAGATCTTCCGCGGTATACCGTCTTTTGCCGTGTACACAGCAAAGTTCCGCCCCCGTCAAAAGAATCGGAGCGTTTACACGAAAACGTATTTCCGAAACCTTGTCTTTCATGATCGAAGGAACCGTTTTCAACTCATCCTGTATGTCGCGCGGCAACACCGCAATTACCTTTTCCCACGTATCCACGCTCGTCCTCACCTCTTGCTTTCACTATATGAACTCACCGGGCGCGTTAGAACAAAAAAAGGCTGTCGTACCGTTTCGGCGTTTTGGTACGACAGCCTTTCCTATGTGAATCATTCTAACATGGATAAAAATTCCGATTCATCAATAATGCGTATTCCCAGTTGTTGCGCTTTGGTCATTTTACTTCCCGCCTCTTCGCCCGCAAGTACGATAGTCGTCTTTTTAGAGACGCTGCCGGACGTCTTACCGCCGTATTTTTCAATCAGCGCCGCTGCCTCGTCCCGCTTCATAGTGGGAAGCGTTCCCGTCAGCACAAAGGTCATCCCCTCAAAGCGGCGATCGGCTCGCTCGGCACGGCAGGTCATATTCACCCCTGCGGCAGCCAATTGCTCAACCAACAAACGCGAAGACGATTGTTCAAAGAAACGGCACACACTCTCGGCCATTACAGACCCGAAACCGTCAATAGCACAGAGCTGTTCCTGCGAGGCATTCATGATCGCCTCCATGGTTCCGAAATGCTCTGCCAAGAGTTTGGCGGCCTTTTGTCCGATATGGCGAATACCCAATCCGAACAACACACGGAACAAATCGTTTTCCTTGGATCTCTCCACCGCTTCCAACAGATTGTCTGCCGAACGCTCACCCATGCGTTCCAACGCCGCTATCGCGTCATGGGACAAATGATATAGGTCGGCTACCGATCCGACCACACCCGCTTCCACCAACAGTTCCACCACTGCAGGACCAAGCCCTTCGATATCCATGGCATCACGCGAAGCAAAGTGTATCAGTTTCTGCAACTGTTGGGCAGGACACAAGGGGTTCGGGCAACGTAACGCAGCCTCCCCCTCTTCGCGCACAGCCGTTGTCCCGCAAGAGGGACACTGTGCAGGCAACGTATACGGCAAAGCCCCCGGTAAATGCGCTTTTACACGCACCACCTCGGGAATAATATCTCCCGCCTTGCGCAGCACCACCGTATCACCCAAACACAGACCTTTTTCGCGAATAAATTCCTCGTTGTGCAGTGTGGCACGAGCAACCGTACTCCCCGCTAACATCACCGGCGAAAACACCCCCGTGGGCGTAAGAACACCGGTACGCCCCACGGTCACCTCGACATCCAACAGCGTAGTCTCCTTTTCTTCGGGAGGATATTTAAATGCCACCGCCCATTTGGGGAATTTTGAAGTAGATCCGAGTTCTTCACGATCCGTAAAGTTATCAACCTTAACAACCGCACCGTCAATATCAAAAGAGAGGCCATGGCGCATTTCGCCGATGCGATGCACGGATTCCAGGATCTCTTCGGCCGATGCGGCCGTAAAACGAAACGGAACGATGTGAAAGCCCAATTCTTCCATACGCGACAACGAGCGATCGTGCGATTCCACCGTTTCGCCTTCGATCTTTTGCAGATTAAACACAAAAATATCCAACCCGCGCCGACGGGTTACCGCGGAATCCTTTTGGCGAAGCGAACCCGCCGCCGCATTACGCGGATTTTTAAACGTTTTTTCGCCGTTTTGTTCTTGCTGTTCAACCAAAGCGGCAAACTGCTCACGCGGCATATACACTTCACCGCGCACGATCACCTGCGGCAATGCGGTTGTAAGCGTTGCGGGAACGCCGGCAATTGTGCGCACATTGGCGGTAACATCTTCGCCTGTCTCACCGTCGCCGCGCGTTGCACCGCGCACCAAGCGTCCGTTTTCATAGGTAAGCGCAACCGATAAGCCGTCGATCTTCGGTTCCACTACGTAGCGCGGCGAAGGAATCGACTCGCGCACACGGCGGTCAAAATCAACCAGTTCTTCATATGAAAACACGTCCTGCAAACTTGCGAGCGGCACTTCATGTTGTACCGGCGTAAACAGCGATGATATCTCGCCGTGCACACGCTGCGTATACGAATCCGCTGTTATCAGTTGCGGATACGCCGTTTCGAGCGCACGCAATTCCCGCGTCAGTGCATCAAACTCGTCATCTTCAATTTCGGGTTCGTCTTCATCGTAATAACGGCGGCTGTGATAGTCGATGACCTCACGCAACGCCGCAATACGTTGTTTTGCCTGTTCGAAATCCATAGTCTTATCCTCCCGAAAAATCCACATATCTGTCGGGCACCGTGCCGACGATCACCGTTTCGGTGACTAAAAAATTCCCGCTCGTCTCGATCGGCTCACTCATCCCCGCCACAAGCAGGACCGCACGAAAAGTGACAGCCAATTCCAGGCGATGTACCGTTTGATTGATACCCGCTTCCGAGAATTCACTGACAACCCGCACACTGGCGGCTCCGTTTTGCAACAGTTTCATCGTCACCTTCGGCCCGCGTCCCATCAAAAAAACGCGCCCCGTCGCATTCAAAATCGGCAGTTTCAACTCGGAATAGTCTTTTTGCGCCAACACATCGCCCAAGGCGGCAACCACCTCTGCGCTCAAGCGATTGACAGCGGCCGTATCGGTTTCTATGGAAAGCACTGCGCCACTGTCATCACGTACCACAACGGTAAGGGCGTCGTGAGAACCATCCGCCCCCAACACCTCTTCCACTGCCGCCGCCATCGCTTCGCCGGCAACCGTACGCGCACGATTGACCGCATATTCCCGCACCAACGGACGCATCGCACAATCTAACAGCAACATCACGCCCACAGCGATTGTCGAAACGATACCAAACACCAAGCGACAGCGCCGTCTTCTCATACTGCACCCCACCCTTCCTTCCACTATACGGGAAGGACAAAACCCGGGTGCCGAAAAGATATGTTTAGTATATCACATTTCCCCGCCGACAGCAAGGCCTTTTAGAAGAAAAGATGCACCGTCAGCGCAGATAATATCATACCGGTCAGATCGCCTATCAAGGCCGCCGGCAGCGCGCGTCCCGCCTTTTGGATGCCGACATACCCGAAATACAACGACAAGGTGTAAAACGTAGTTTCGGTGGAAGATTGCAACACACCGGCCACCAGACCCGCCCGACTGTCGGCACCGTGTTGTTGTAACACCTCGCGCAGCACCGCAAGCGATCCGCTACCCGAAAGCGGGCGTAACAGCGCCGCCGGCAACGCTTCAGCCGGAAATCCCAACCGATCCGCCGCAGGTTGCAAAACCGTCACCATCCGGTCGAGAAGCCCGCCTGCCTGTAACATAGCGATCGCCGTCATCAGTGCAAGCAACGTAGGAAACACCTGCATCGCCGCGCGCGCTCCCTCTTTCACACCGACACAAAACTCATCCAACACCGCTACACGTCGACGCATTGCAACCGCCAACACCGCGCCGACGAACAGCAACACAATTACTTCCGCCCCCATCACTTACTCCTTTCCGCACAAGCGTGCTATCGTGACGGCAACCGTCGCCGCCCCGAGCGACGACAACCAAACAGCAGGCAGGATCGCAAACGGTTCGGGAGAACCGGCCTCTGCCCTCAATGCCGCCACCGTGGTGGGAATCAACTGTACAGAAGCCGTGTTCAGCACGACAAATACCACCATATTACGTGTAGCACGTGTGCTATGCGGCGCGGCGGCACGCAAGTGCTTCATCGCCTGTAGACCAAGCGGTGTTGCGGCATTGCCCAGCCCCAATACGTTCGCCGCCATATTCATCGATATGGCGCGGCAGGCCTCGCCGTCCGACGGCAAATCGGGAAACAGGCGACGCAACAGCGGAGCGGCCAAACGCGCAAACGCACGTGTAAATCCGGCTTTGTCAGCCACACGCATAATGCCGCTCCACAAACACATCGAACCGCCGAGCGTGAGCATAAACGTCAACACATTTTTACCGCCGTTTAAAAGCGCTTCGGTAACTGCCGCCGTCTCTCCCGTAAGTACACTTCCGACAACCGCTGTCAGCATCAACCCGATCCAGATTCCGTTTAACATACCATCCCCTCCGCCACAAGTGTATGAAACCAAAAGAAAAGTCTTGACATTTCTGGAAAAAAATAGTAGTATGAAGTGACCGAAAACGACAAATTTCGTTTGATTTATCACGGAGGTACAAACATATGAAATCGCTGGGCATAGTCCGTCCGGTTGACAATCTCGGACGCATCGTTATTCCGATCGAACTGCGACGCACCATGGATATCAAAGAGGGCGATTCGTTGGAGTTTTTCACCGAAGACAACCGCATCATTTTAAAGAAATATCTTCCCGCCTGTTTGTATTGCGGTGATGCGCGCGACGTCACCGTGTTCCGCGGGCATAACATTTGTCAAAAATGTCTCGATGAATTAAAGAAATTGTAATTCACAACGGTAACACGGGAATCGCAAACACAACCCCCGCGTTACCCTTAATTTTTTCTTGCGTTTCAGCACAAAATATGCTATGCTTTGTAAAGTTATTAAGAAAGGTCGTTTTACCATGAGCATTCGAATCGGTATTTTCGGATACGGCAATCTGGGTCGCGGTGTGGAACTCGCCGTGCGTCAAAATGCGGATATGGAGGTAGTGGCGGTATTTACCCGTCGCGATCCCCAAACGCTGAAGACCGCTACCGACCTGCCTGTATATGCGGCGGATGACATTGCGGATTTTCGCGACAAGATCGATGTAATGATCCTGTGCGGCGGCAGTGCCACCGACCTGCCCGTGCAAACACCGCAACTTGCCGCGCTGTTCAACGTAGTAGACAGTTTTGATACCCATGCGAAGATCCCACAACACTATGAAGCAACCAACGCGGCAGCCGTTGCCGGCAAAACCGCCGCCATGATCTCGGTCGGTTGGGACCCCGGTATGTTCTCGCTTAACCGCTTGTATGCCGCTTCCATACTTCCCGCAGGAGAAGAGTACACTTTTTGGGGCAAGGGAGTAAGCCAAGGGCATTCGGATGCCGTGCGCCGCATCGCAGGGGTGAAAAACGCCAAACAGTATACCATTCCCGTTCCTGCGGCGCTGGACGCTGTACGTCGCGGCGAAACGCCCACGCTCACCACCCGTGAAAAGCCCACCCGTGAATGTTTTGTTGTGGCGGAAGAGGGAGCCGATACGGCCCGCATCGAACACGAAATCGTCACAATGCCGCATTACTTCGCCGATTATGACACCACCGTACACTTCATCAGTGAAGAGGAGTTTCTGCGCGATCACAGCGGTATCCCCCATGGCGGTTTTGTGGTTCGTGTCGGCAAAACCGGCATAAACGAAGAACACACCCACGTGATCGAGTATCATCTGGAACTGGATTCGAATCCCGAATTTACCGCAAGTGTGCTGGTAGCCTATGCTCGTGCCGTCGCCCGTTTGGCCGAGCAAGGACAATACGGTTGTAAAACAGTGTTTGACGTGCCTCCTGCCTATCTCTCCCCTCTCTCGGGCGAGGAATTACGTCGCACCTGCTTGTAAATAAGAAGCAAAAATGCCGTCGAAGAAATTTCGACGGCATTTTTAAAAATAAATTGCGATATCCCGAAAAAAGTGCTTGACTTTATGAAAAAGGGGTGCTATAATCATTAGCGTTGCAAAACAAATATGCGAGAGTGCTGGAATTGGCAGACAGGCACGTTTGAGGTGCGTGTGTCGAAGACGTACGGGTTCAAGTCCCGTCTCTCGCACCAAAGCATTCAAACCCGAACCTTTTACCAATCGGTGAAACGTTCGGGTTTGTTGTTTATTTGAGTAATTTGAAATAACTTCAAAACGCCTCCCAATTTACACATTTGTAGATTGGGAGACGTTTCTTTTATGGATTTTCATCGTTTGTAATTAAACTTCTTGTAATATTGTTCAAGGATTAGTTGGAGTTTTTTGGGTACAGGCAACCCAATATATATGGCATCTTGTAAGAATGATACTCCCACATATGATATGTAAAAGATTAATACAGTAACTCGTAATACCGAACCTAAACCGAGTATTTGAGTGTCGAGAATGTTTCCGACACCTACTAGTAGAAACATCAATATCTTCTTAAATATTCCTTTTAAACTAATTACTGATGTGATTTTTTTATCAATTACTGCACACATGACTTTAGTACTACACTCAATGCAAACAAAAATTAAAAGAGTATAAAACAATTCATCATATCCACCTAAAAAACTTTCGATTTTATTCAAAACCACCTCGAATGCTTTCCATAAATCCATTTCGTTAATATACATATACATTCCTCCCAATCTGTTGGTACTGTTATTGGTCTCTTGCAAGTGCACTTTAATTCCGGAGAAACATGTGATTAACATTGATATATAACAATACAATAATAAACCTGTAAATTATATGGTGATATTATTGATGATTTCAGCAAAAAATGTTATAATCAAGTTAAGCTTGTTTCTATAGATAATTATAGACTATCCGCATGTGTAAGTCAGTGCCAAACGATGGGCCAAATTAGTGCCAAAAAGGAAGGTGTTTTATGTTATTACATGAGGTTTTAAAGATTCTTCATAAAAATCTTGATACTATGGGGTATCGAATTTCTGATTGTTTCGATTGTATTTTTGCTAAAGTTATATATGAACAAAATGAAGATATAGAGGATATGGCAAAAAAGTTGTTTTCAGGAGCACGCTCTTTCCCTCAAGATATTACTCGCACCCTTTGTACAAAGGAAAAATTTGAGTTGTTGCGCAACAATATTCAGACCAAATATCTTACAATTGCGGGCGATCATAAAACAATATACAATGCTATTCTATCTCTTTTGTCCAGTTGTAAATATATGCGTCATTGCGACAAAGAAAGGATTATAGCAAGTTGCAATCCTACTCAAACTGCTGAATTAGCTCGTTTTATTGCCTGCTGTTTAGTATGTAGCAATTATAATACAATACAGAGCAAAACCGGTTCACACAAAACCCAAGAATATTATTCTTTGAGTTTGGATTTTATGGAACTTGAGCATTCTATTGATGAACTCGTTTTAAAAAAAGAATTATGGATGGCTTCGCAAAGAAGTTATCTTATTTCTCGTGATAAAGGTAATCGTTTCCACGCATTGAATATCGTTGAAAGATTATTGCCGCAGGGTTTTTTAACTGCCACACACTTTATATCTTATGGTAAATTGGAAGATGGTCACATTGCGCCTGTTAAGGAGCTTTGTGAAGAAGGTAACGACAATATTTCAATTATAGGTGACGGAGGTATTGGCAAAACCACTTTCCTACAGCATTTAATGGGCAATGCTTTTTTACAATCCAACGGTTTTCCAAAAGAATATATGGGAGCCGAGCCTGTCTACTTTTTTATAGAACTAAATCGTTGTCCTGATCACATAGAAAATTGGTATAATGACTCATTAAGAAAGACCAATTTCATTACTAGGTATATTGGACAAGTTTTAGAAAATCATAGTTCACTTGATACTGTATCAAATGACACTTTGGATTTGATAGAAAAAGAATTGCAAAAAGAACCAATTGGAGGCAATCCACAATATATTCTTTTACTTGATGGGTTTAATGAAGTTAGAGCAGATGGTTCCATAAGAAGTCATATTAGTAATGAGATTTCTACATTGAGTCATTACGCTAATGTGCGCATCATCACAACGAGTAGAGAAACTCAATCGGCACATTATGCTTCTAAGTTTAAAAATATCCGCTTAGTCGGGGTTACTCCTACTGAAATTTTTAACCATTTACGTGAGCGCGGTGTTTCAGATGTGATTATTGGGAATGTAAAAGAATCAGAAACACTGTTGGAATGCTTACGCATACCACTATATTTGTGTATGTTCGCAGAGAAAACAAACGATGAGAATTTTTTGCCAGAAACTGCGGGAGAGATACTATACGCATTTTTTCATCGTAATTCTGCTTATTATAATGCACGAAAACGTATTGCTGAAACACACACTTGTAAGTTAAATGAAAAGCAGATCGCATTAATTCTTAATTTTATAATTCCATATATTGGGTGGGTTTATGAAAATGAAGATGCATTTTATATAAGTGAACTAAGATTTAACAACATTATAATAGAAGCGCTAAATAATATAAAAATTTTGTTCTGCAATAATGTTGTTAACCCATTTGAAGATTTTAAATACAATGGTCAGGTTTTAAAAAACACAGTTGATTCTTTATATATTAACGGTGTTCCAAATATTAACGCCATTATTTCTTGCATATATGATTATTTAGGGATTATTTATCAATATCAGATTAATGATGGTGACTTTTCAAATCGAATACGCTATTCTTTCTGCCATCATCAATTTCGAGACTATTTTTCTTCAATTTGGGATGTGCAAATATTATCAATGCTACAATGCATGAGCACTGACGATTTTTCTATTCATCATTCTAATCATCTTGTAGTGTTGAAGAAATTTCTTGATATGAGATATTGGCAAATAAATAAGGTGCGTTTTATAAGTGAAATATTAATGGAGCATCGCAACCGCCCATATTTCGATCAACAATATTCAGTTTGGCTATTGCCTACACCTCGATATGATGAACAAAAAGTGTTAGCAAAAGCGATTGATTTTTGTCGAATACTACATTCACGAAATATCGAAACAGAACACCTATTGCCGAATATTCTCTCTTCTATACTATTGGGTCGTAAAGAGTATTCTGGGTTAGATTTAAGCGAACTGAATCTAAGAAACTGTCGTTTTTTCAATGTAAATTGCAGTCGTCAAGGAAAAAACAACACATTAGCAGTTAATTTTTCTGGTTCTATTTTAACAGAAAATAATTTTCTTCCAGAGAACCACCAAAATCATGTGATGGAGTATGTATATTATAAAAATTATTGCTACACAATAGATGATTCTGGGATTATCAAGTGTTGGGACATTTTTTCAGGAAAAATGGAATATGAATTAAAATCTGGAAACCCTCTTGGCGTCACAGATTTTTCGGCAAAAGGATATATTAAAATTTCACCAAATGGAAATTGGCTTGCCGCAAAAGTCCAAGAAACACAACATGATGGGGATGTTGCTGCTATTCATATTTTCAACCTAACAACACCTTCTCAACCACCTATGGTTTTTCAACCTCCTGTTCGGCACAAAATGCTTTCATATTTTGCTTTTACGCAAGATTCTAAGAGTATTCTTATGTTATGCGATAGAACTACCGTTTATTGTATAGATATTTCTACACAAAATATGGTATATTCATCTAAGTTCGATTTGTATAAACAAAGCGAATTATATGCAGAAAACGCAACTTCAAATATATTTGCATATACTGCAGAATATGATACATATGAAACAGATGAAGCGTTGATGTCAACCTGGATACATGACCAAGACAGCAACGATTATGATGGAAATTATTGGGATTACAGTGATGATTCTGAAGAGAACTCGTTCGAAGATATTGCATGCGCATTGTGTATTTTAATTCCTGAAAAGCATGAAACACAGTTCGTTTATCACTACTGCTCTGCACCAACAACTGCCCCACCAGTTGCATATTTACCCGATAACAAGAGCTTTATTATTTATAATAATGCAGACAAACGCATTGAACAGTTCTTTTGTGAAAATAAGTTGTGCGAACCTATTTTAGGGACAATAAACTCTGTCGGTAACACATGTCCTGCTGCGATACATCTTCATCCAGAACAATCTGATAAGATATTTATTATTTATCCGGATATTTGCTTTGAAGCGGATCTCACAGGTGAAGGTCATATATTAATGACGTATGCAGCTTCTGGAATAGAAAAGCTTTTGCCAAATTCTGATCAGAGTGGTGAACTCGAATTTGTACCTAATGTAATTCCTTCATCTAATCGGTTTGTTGTTGCAAATGATACAAATACATATGAATGGGATAGCAAGAATGATATTTTGGTTTTAAAATATAACAGTACATTATTTGGAGCCACAGCATTATTTACAACACAAAATAGAAATTCTTTTATTCTTGTACATCAGTATAATGGCATTTCAATATTTGGTGGCACACCATTAAAACTTGAAAACCAATATTGTTTTCATGAAGAAGGTTACCAAATTGGAGATGCTTGTTATGAACCATTAAATGAAATTTTAGCACTTTCATTTGTTAGACCTGATCACGAAAAAATAATACTATTTGATTTAAAGTCCGGAAGCCAACGAGTAATATTGCCTGCAACATATAAAGGAGAAAGTTTTTCTAATATGTGTTTTAGCAACTCAGGAAAGCACCTTCTTATAACATCTCAATATAGATGCATAGAACACGATATAGTTAAAGGTACAAATAGTATTGTTTCAAATTCTGGAGAAAATGAACGGTTTGTTTCCGGATTGTATGTGGATGAACAAATTGAAATTGCCGTTGTTGAACATTCATCCGTGGCTGCTCCTAGAGTAGAGCCTTATTGTATATACTATAATAAACAAGAAGTTGGGTCAAAACCTACTTTTGTCCGTTCTTGGTATTATCTCATGCCAAAGCTCGATAAAGCACTATTTTCAAAGTTTATTTTTCAAAATAATGATTTAGGAGCTTTAGGAAGTCTAGGAGAAGATGGAATTCAACAATACTGGGCGACAAGGGGCTTTTTCTTGGAAGACCTTCCAAAGATTAATAAGCTTCTTCATCCCAAATGTTATTCATGGCGTGGCAACCATATAGTTAGCGTGGAAAAGACGTTTCACGAATATGATATGCTATATGTATATCATACTTCAGAATTAACTAATCAATATGGTTGTGGTCAATCGGGCTATAGTTATGTTTTTTTATCTGATGATATGTCTGAAGCCATATTGATTAAGGACAAGCAAAAACTTCTGCATTGCAAAGATATAAAAAGATTAAATTATAAAGAAATAGCTACGGAAATGGAGAACTGTTCATCAAAAGCAAATCAAAATGCATTTTGGGATTTTGTAGTACCTAAAAATGACGGGAATCTTTTAGGCTGTTATGAATTCTATAACCTTATTGAAGTTAGGGCAGATAATAATGCATTATTGAATATGATTTCCTATTATCCGGGAGTTTCTATAATGGGATGCAAGTTTAATAAAACTATTAGTGATGAATATGTAAGTGCTATTATCTCAGCCAATAATAGGGGATTTACAAAAAGTTAATGAATTTATTAATGGAGGTGCGAACTCACTCGCACCTCCATTTCTTATTGGTGCCTTTAGGTGTGGAAATAAACCCCCGGTTCTACCGGGGGAAGAAAAAAGAGCGAAGCTACAATAAAACGGGCGAGGCGTAGCTAAGCCCAAAAGAACTATAGATAAAAGAAGAACCTCTTGTATAATAGTAATGGTTTGGCAACCGCATTACAAAAATACAGGAGGTTTTTCAAATGAATGGAAATAATGAGATAAAAAGCAGTGCACACTCAAAATACAGATGTCAATACCCATATAGTTTTCGCACCAAAGTATAGACGAAAAGAAATATATGGAAAAATTAAGAAAGACATAGGAGAAATTTTGAGAAAATTGTGTAATCAAAAGGGAGTAGAAATAATAGAAGCAGAAGCGTGCCCCGACCACATACACATGCTGGTAAGCATCCCACCGCACATAAGTATAGCACAGTTTATGGGATATCTCAAGGGTAAAAGTTCGCTGATGATTTTCGACCGACATGCAAATTTAAAATATAAATATGGAAGTAGAAGCTTTTGGTGTAGAGGGTATTATGTGGATACAGTCGGTCGAAATAAAAAAGTTATAGCAGAATACATAAGGAATCAGTTGGAAGAAGATTACGCAGCAGAACAGATTAGTATAAAAGAATTTATGGACCCGTTCACGGGTAACAAGAAACAGTAGGCAAAAAAAGACAGCCGCACGTGAGCGGCTGCCCGAGATTGTAATGCGTTGCTAAACTTTCAGTGCCTCTTTTAGGGGCTAAGCCAGTAGTCACCCCTTATAGGGGTGGTGCATACCACCGGTTTACCGGTGGTTATGATTTGATGCCTATTTCTTTTTCTTATGAATGTTTCTGATGGTCTTTTTCTTTCCGGTTTTCCTGGGTTTGCCCGTGTTATCGCGGAATGATCTTGAATTATCGTTTATAAGACAATTTTTACCCGTTCCGATAAGGTCTTCCCTTCCGGCGCGCAGCAGTGCTTTTTTCACGAGGGGATAGTTTTCCGGCTTATTGAACTGCAGAAGCGCACGCTGCATAGCTCGCTCTTCGCGGGACTTTGGCACATATACCTTTTCCATAGTCAGCGGGTCGATGCC
>JAZNTV010000058.1:0-4537 GCA_045591985.1 Acutalibacteraceae bacterium | reverse complement strand
GGCGGGGGCGGGTCTGCGCGGTGTGCAGATCAACTATCCCGAACAGAACATGCAGGAGGACGGCAACTTCGTTCCCTATGCTCACACGATCCAAGGCCGTGGCGACGGTGCCTATGTCATCAATGTCAGCAGCCGCAACAGCTGGAGCGGTGTGGACTTTATGACCTATCGCTGTGACAATCACTACATCGATTCCTTCCGCGGCAGCGCCCTTGTCAGTTTTGTTGCGGTGGGCGGCGGTGCCGAAAACGGCGTGGTGCGCAACTGCCATTTGCAGTATACGTCGTGGACATACGGCGATCTGGGTACGCGCGGCGGTTGGCCGCGTGTGGTGGCAGATCTTTCGAACGAAGCGCGCGAAGCGTGGCGCATGGATCTTTACATCTTCTCGGGACACAACCTCGATGCGTATACCATCGGTCACGTGGAAAATCAGCTTCACTTCGGTAATATGAATTATTGCGGTTACACGGGAATCAATGTCATTCCCGAAGAAACGGGTCTGGCCGACGTGACCGTGTGGGGTCAGAACACCGACTGCTGTACCGTTTCGATGAATGTGGAAGCGGCAAAGCGTGTAGACTTTATCAGCCTGCAGACCACGGCGTTTACGTGGATCGCCGAGCGCCAAGAGAAGGAGATGAATCTGATCCATCTCGGTGCGGATTGCGATATCACGGTGAATGTGTTCGGTGCGGCACTGTATGAAAACCCCGACTATATGTTTGACGTGGAAAACGGTACCTTGAACATTTACGGTGCGGTGTATATGAGTTCGGTGCCGATGGCGAATATCGCCGAAAACGGTAAGGTCCGTTTGGTGGATATGCTTTTCCGTACCTACGACAGCGGATTCGACGATCTGGTGCCGCCGTCCGAAGTGCCTTCGGCGGCCACCAATCCGCAAAATCTGTCGATTGCATATTCCTTCTGCGAAAAGCCGATCGCGGCGGCCGAGACTCTCGGTCAGCAAAAGCACGTGTACGAAGCGATCACCGATTTCCGCTTGGATGTGTCTGAGAATATGCAGATCCCGTCCGACGGCAAGATACTCTTCAGCGAGGGCTTTACCGACTACGGCAGTCTGTCCGAAAAGCAGAAAAAGGTGCAGGCACTGATTGCCGGAAACGGCGGCAGTGTTACGCCGCGCCGCAACAACATGCAGATCACCCTTGCGAAGGAGACCTTTATGGCGGCGATCTCGGCGGCCGATCAATTTGTGCTCACCGAGGGGGTCGGTCGTTTGGAGACCCGCATCAGTATCGAGAGTATGCGACAGACGGCAGACAGTTGTTTGGCGTTTGCCGTGTATAACGAACGCGGTGTGACGGTACCGCTTGTACGCTTCTTGGCAGACGGCAGTTTTGAAGTGAAAACGGCCGACGATTGGAAGAAGGTTGGCACGTTTAGTGTAGGAAATTGGTATCGTTTGGGAATCATAGCGGATATCGATAACGGTACCTATGCGGCATATCTGATGGACGATACCTATCATACGGTGGCGGCCGGCGGTGCGCAAAAACTGACAGCGACGGCGCTCACGGGTATGTGGATGTATACCGAAGCCGATATCGGCGATAACACCAAGACGGTGGTGCAGGTGGATTATGTGGCGGCGATCGAAACCGCCGAAGGATACGGCATGTTCGGTGACGTAAACGGTGACGGCCGTGTGGATTCCACCGACGCACGTTTGACGCTGCAGTATGCGGTGAAGAAGATCGCGGCATCGGCGATCGATGTCGGTGCGGCCGACGTAAACGGCGACGGCCGTGTGGATTCCACCGACGCGCGTTTGATCTTGCAATATGCGGTTAAGAAAATTACCGACTTCCCGGCAGCTTAGCACACGGGAAGAGATACACTCTCTTACCCCCGGTGCGACGTTTGTCGCACCGGGGCATCTCCTATAGGGGGCCATTGTATGAAACGAGTATGGTCAGTTTTGCTGTGTTTTGTATTGCTTCTCACACCGTCGGCGATGGTTACGTGGGCGGCGAGCGGGGCATATACCACGCTGGCGGTCGTTCCGTATGCCTTTAACGGCACGCAGGCGGTGGACAGCCGTAATGAGATCTATTCTTACGGCACGACATTTACGCCGATCGATCTTACCGCCTTCGGCTATCCCGCAAGCGGGGATATCCCTGCGGGTAAACTGGGTCTGCAACTGGATGTTTGTGTCTCCGGTACGGCCGATGTGGTGGAAGCTATCGGCGCGGGACAGATTTCGGGGCAGCTGGAACTAACCTCGTCGGGTATGTGTGACGTGGAAGAACGCGGGATTTCTGCTGCCGAGTTGGGGTGGAAAGCCAATGCGTGGTCGCGCACGGTGATCGATCTTGCGCGGTTTAGCAAGGGCGACGGCACCTTTGATCCGACAGGGCTCGACTATATGCGCATCTATTTCTTTGTGCCCGCCTCGTGTGCCTATCAAACCGCCTGTATTAAGGTGGCAAATGTGCAGATCGTGGATCTGACCAAACCGCTCGATGAGGCGCCCGCCCTCGGCGACGGCACCGCGGGAGACGAACTCTCGTCCTACGACAATCCGTATACCGCCCCCGCCTATAAAGAATTGGCGGTTTTCCCGTATACCGCGACGACGGCGGGTGCGGCCGTGGGTGAAGTGATGTCGAGTTCGAGCGCAACGGCGGCGGGGATCGACCTTACGGCTTTTGGCTATCCCGCAAGCGGAAGCATTCCGGCGGGCAAACTGGGCATTCAATTCGATTACTTTTTTGACGGAGACGAAAACGTTGCCCGACTGCTTGCTAACGGCATGGTGAACGGACAGTTTGAGGTGTCCTCCTCGGGCGTGTGTGACAAAAATGAGATCGCCATGTCGCTGACACGTCGCTTGAAAGGCACGGCGGGAGAATGGACGCGCAATGTCGTGGACTTCGCGTGGTTGGCCACCCAAACGGGCGACGCTTTCGATCCGACCGACTTCAACTATATGCGGTTGTATTTTTCGGTGGCGACCGATTATCCGAACGAGAAACTGAGTATTCGCATCGGTAACGTGCGGGTGGTGGATTTGACTGCGCCGCTCACACAAGCCGAAATGCCGCCTCTCGGTGACGGCACATTTGCGGTGGATCCGCCGCATTTCGAAGTGCAAAAACCGGCCTCTGAATTTGTGACGGATACGGCGGTGGTGGCGGGTTACAATCTTAAGACCTATGCCGAAGAACATGGCCTTGCGGCGACAAAGGACTGGGCGCCGCTTATTCAAAGTTTGTTATACGGTCTTTCGCGGCAGGGCGGCGGCGCACTGTACATTCCGGCGGGCATCTATCCGTGTTACAGCGAAATCACCGTGCCGACGGGGGTCACCTTACAAGGCGATTGGGTGAATCCCGATAAGGCGGCGGTATCGGCCGGTACGGTACTCGCGATATATGCCGAAACGGGGGCGGCCCCGTTTGTGACCCTTTGTAACAACAGTTATCTGCGCAGCATGACGTTTTGGTATCCTGAACAAAGTTTCGAAGATCCCCGATACTATCCCTATACCATCAGCATGGGTTCTACGACCCACATTAAGGATATCACGTTGGTAAATGCCTATAGCGGCATTACTTCGCGCGGCGGCAGTTGTCCCGATATGGAAAACGTGTACGGTACCCCTTTGGCGGTCGGTATGGATCTGGATATGATCACCGACTCCTATGGTATGGAGAATGTGAATTTTTCTCCCGAATATTGGGAGAATTCCGGTCTTGCGGGGGCGCCGACGCTCTATGCCGAGAAAAAGGCGTTGCGGGATCATCTGTATGCTAACGCTACGGGTTTGATCGTGCGTCGTATGGACTGGTCATGGACCACTTATACCACCGTGAAAGGCTATGCGATCGGTTTGCACTTGGCCAAATCGGGCGGCGGTAACTGGTATCCCAACGGACAGTGTTACGATCTGTGGTTTGAAGATTGCGACACGGCGGTGTATGCCGAGGGGGTCGGCGGTGCCGGTATGGTGCTGAACGGCGTAACGGTGAAAAACGGTAATTATGGTATTCGCAACGTCGGTACGGGCAAATTGACGGTTATCGCGGCCGATATCGCGGCCGATACCGCCTGCCTGGTGGCAAACATTTCGGCGCGGCAGTCGGTGTTGTCTTCTGTTGTCCGCGAAGGGGCGGTGACGGTATGCGGCGGTCGGTTTACGATGTTGGATACGGTGTTTTACACCGAGGCCGACCATGTGGTGTTGGAAGGTGACGCACAGGCGGCGCTGTTTGCGGCCGTTACCGATTCTGACGGGCGACGTGTAACGGTAAACAACAAAGCGTACTGTCTGTTTGTGCAAGAGGATGAAAATCCCATGACCGAAGATATGCCCGTTATCTCCCGTGAAGAGGGGCTGTATCAGCATCACCGCCCCGCGTCGAACGCGGTCACGGTGGCGGATCTCGACAACACGGGCGAAACCGACGTATCCGTCGCGTTGAACGCGCTGCTTCAAGCACAAGCGGAGACGGGCGGCACGGTGTATCTGAAACCCGGTTATTATCGCATCGATAACGCCGTTACC